>NZ_JAGEKO010000008.1:0-193021 GCF_017565345.1 Agrococcus sp. TF02-05
AGGCCCTTCGTCGTCTGTCGGGCTTTCGTGTCGGGATTTGAACCGTAGGTTCATACGAGATCTGCCGGTTCGAGCGATCGCGAAGCGATCGCGAGCCGCGCAGATCTCGCTGTCACCCGTGACGTGCCTCCCGGCGGAGCACCGCTCCGCCGGACCCGACCACGGACTCGCTGTCGCCGCGACGACGTCTCGATACGCCGCCTCCGGCGGCTACTCGACGAGCGGGTGAGGCTGGACGGCCGCTCAACGAGCGGCAGCAGCCCCCAGCCGCCCGCCCGACTCCTCGAGGTAGCACGAGGCGCACAGCGACTCGTACGTGACCGTCTCGCCGTCGATCGCGACCTGGTCGCCGTCGAAGACGAACCGCTCCCCCACCTTGCGGCCGTTGAACAGCGCCTTGCGGCCGCAGCGGCAGATGGTCTTCAGCTCCTCGAGCGAGTGCGCGAGCTCGAGCAGCCGCGCCGAGCCGGGGAACGCGCGCGTGAGGAAGTCGGTGCGGATGCCGTAGGCGAGCACCGGCACGCCGCGCTCGACGGCGATGCGGAGCAGCTCGTCGACCTGCTCCGGTCGGAAGAACTGCGCCTCGTCGACGAGCAGGCACGCGACGCGGGCGTCGTCCCGCGCGGCCGCGGCGTCGAACGCATCCATCACCGACTCGTCGTGGGCGACGAGGAAGTCGACCTCGCGCGTGACGCCGAGCCGCGAGACGATCTCGCGCGCGCCCTTCGTGTCAGTCGCGGGCTTCGCGAGCAGCACGCGCTGGCCGCGCTCCTCGTAGTTGAACGCGGCCTGCAGCAGGCCGGTGGACTTGCCGGAGTTCATCGCCCCGTACCGGAAGTAGAGCTTCGCCACCCCTACAGGATGCCGTCCTCTTCGGCGCGGGAGATGAGCTCGGCGCGCTTGCCCGCAGGGCGGTCCATCGCGGCGTACTTCGCGCGCACCCGGCGGAGGAACGTCTTCGCCGTCTCGTAGCCGACGCCCATCTCCGCCGCGACCTGCACGGTCGAGTGGCCCTGCACGTAGTGCGCGAGCGCGCGGCGCTCGCTGTGCGAGAGGCGCGGACGGCGATCGGCCGGGTCGACGGCGCGCGGGCGGCGCCTGCGGCTCGTGCGGTCGAGCTCGGCGCACGAGCGCACGGCCTCGGCAGGGGACGGGTCCTCCCCCAGCACGACAGCGCCGGCGGCCTCGAGCGACTCGCGGAGTGCCGGGTCCGCCTCGCCGTGGACGACGACGGCGGCCCCGGCGGTGATCGCCGTGCGCGCGTGGGCGAGCACGGGGGCACCGGCGGGCTCGACCAGGAGCACGACGTCGCCGGGGAACTCCTTCGCGCGCACGAGGTCGACGAAGCGCTCGGCGGTGGCGACGAGCTCGAGCCGGGGTTCGGCCGCGATCGCGGCGCGCAGCGCCGCAGCGGTCGTCGGCGGGGCGACGACGCTGACCTTGCGCCGCTGGGGAGGCGCGACGGTGCTGGTCATGGTGGTCCTGTCAGGCGATGGCGTTGGATGCGCCGGCGGCCTCGAGCTCGGAGCTCGGCGTGTCGACGAGCCGCAGCACGCGCGCGGTGCGCTCCAGCGCCTCGCGCGCGGCCTCGGGGTCGTCGTTGAGCTTGGTCCCGTAGCTCGGGATGAGCTGCTGGATCTTGGGGCGCCACTCGGGCAGGCGCTCGGGGAAGCAGCGCTCGAAGATCGTCAGCATGATGTGCACGGCGGTGGAGGCGCCGGGCGAGGCGCCGAGGAGGCCGGCGATCGTGCCCTCGGCGCCCGTGACGACCTCGGTGCCGAACTGCAGCACGCCGCCCTTCTCCGGGTCCTTCTTCATGACCTGCACCCGCTGGCCGGCCGTGATGAGGCGCCAGTCCTCATCCTTCGCGTTGGGCATGAACTCGCGCAGCGCCTCGAGGCGCTGCGAGCGGCTCGCGAACACCTCGCCCATGAGGTAGCCGACGAGGTCGAGGTTCGCGAGACCGGCGCGCACCATCGGGTAGAGGTTGTGGCCCTTGATGGTCTCGAACATGTCGGTGTAGGAGCCGGTCTTGAGGTACTTCGGGCTCCAGCCGGCGTAGGGGCCGAACAGCAGGCTCGCCTCGCCGTCGACGACGCGGGTGTCGAGGTGCGGCACCGACATCGGCGGAGCGCCGACGCTCGCCTTGCCGTAGACCTTCGCGTTGTGGCGCGCGACGACCTCGGGGTTGTCGGTGCGCAGGAACGCGCCGGTGATCGGGAAGCCCGCGAAGCCCTTCGCCTCCGGGATGCGCGACTTCTGCAGCAGCTTGAGCGCACCGCCGCCTCCGCCGACGAAGACGAAGCGCGCGTGGATCTCGGTGCTGTTCTGCCCCACCTCGTGGCGCAGCTTGAGGCGCCACAGCCCGTCGGAGCGGCGCTTGAGCCCCGTGACGGTCGTGTCGGTGTAGACCTTCGCGCCGTCCGCGACGAGGCCCGCGAACAGCATCCGCGTGAGCGCACCGAAGTCGACGTCGGTGCCGTCGGTCGAGCGCGTCGCGGCGATGCGCTGCGACTTCTTGCGGCCGGGGATGAGCGTGGGCGCCCACTCCCGGATGACCTCCGGGTCCTCGGAGTACTCGATGCCGCGGAAGAGCGGCTCGTCCTTCAGCAGCTCCCAGCGGCGGCGCAGGTAGTCGACGTTCGCGTCGCCCCACACGAAGGTCATGTGCGGCGTGGGCGAGATGAAGCCCTTGGGGTCGGGCAGCGTGCCGTCCTCGACGAACGACGCCCACAGCTGGCGGGAGAGCTGGAACTGCTCGTTGATGTCGATCGCCTTCGCGGCGGTCATCGAGCCGTCGGGGCCCTCGGGCATGTAGTTGAGCTCGCAGAGCGCCGCGTGACCGGTGCCGGCGTTGTTCCACGGGTCGGAGGACTCCATGCCGACCTTGGGCAGCCGCTCGTACACCTCGATCCTCCAGGAGGGCTCGAGGCGGTGGAGGAGGGCACCGAGCGTGGCGCTCATGATGCCTCCGCCGATGAGGGCGACGTCGATGGTCTTGGTCACACCGAGATTCTAGGACGTTCGCCCATGAAGCACGCCCCACGCCGTGCTGGCGTCCAGCATCCTGGGTCTAGCCTGAGCCATCCGACGACGAGAGGGGCCCGACATGGGGATCCTGGATGAGGCGAAGGGGCGGCTCGGCGAGGCGGCCGAGTGGGTCAAGGGCACGGCATCGCAGCTGGGCGAGTCGACGCAGGGCGCGGGCCGCGCGCTCGGCGAGAAGGCGGCGGAGGCGCGGCACCGCGTCACGGGCGCGAAGGGCGGCGACGGCGCCGACTTCGGCTCCGCACACACCGAGCCCGCCCGCGACGAGCCGGCGCACGGGAGCACGGCGGACGCCGCGTCGCACTCGGGCGGCGGCGGCGACTTCGCGAGCGAGTGGGTCGACGTGTCGACCGACCCGCACGCGGGCGGGCCGCAGGCCGACGGCGAGTCCGGCGACGAGCCGGTCGACGGCCCGCAGAACCCGCTCTGACGAGCGGGGCGCGGACTCCGGCCCGCGCCCCGTCAGTCGAGCAGCCGCGCGACGAGCCCGGCGAGCTGCACCGCGTTGAGCGCGGCGCCCTTGCGCAGGTTGTCGTTCGCGACGAACAGCACGAGGCCCTTGCCGGGCTCGGCCGACTGGTCGGCGCGGATGCGTCCCACGAGCGAGGCGTCGGCGCCGGCGGCCCGGAGCGGGGTCGGGATCTCGACGAGCTCGACGCCGGGTGCGCCCTCGAGCAGCGCCGCGGCCTGCTCGGGTGACAGGTCGCGCTCGAACTCCGCGTGGATCGCGAGCGAGTGGCCCGTGAAGACGGGCACGCGCACGCACGTGCCGGCGACGCGCAGCTCAGGCCGCTCGAGGATCTTCCGCGACTCGTTGCGCAGCTTCTGCTCCTCGTCGGTCTCGGCGGAGCCGTCGTCGACGAGGTTGCCCGCGAAGGGCAGCACGTTGTGGGCGATCGGCTCGCGGTAGACGCCCGGCTCACCGAGGTCGACGGCGCCGCCGTCGTGCGTGAGCCGCTCGGGCGCCTGCGACGCCGCTCGCTCGAGCTGGCCGCGCAGCTCGTCGACGCCCGCGAGGCCGGAGCCCGAGACCGCCTGGTAGGTCGCCACGACGAGTCGCACGAGGCCGGCCTCGCGGTCGAGCGGCTTGAGCACCGGCATCGCCGCCATGGTCGTGCAGTTGGGGTTGGCGATGATGCCCTTGACCGCGCCGGTGATCGCGTGCGGGTTGACCTCCGAGACGACGAGCGGCACCTCGGGGTCCATCCGCCAGGCCGACGAGTTGTCGACGACGATGACGCCCGCTTCGGCGAACCGGGGGGCGAGCCGCTTCGAGGTGCTGCCGCCCGCCGAGAAGATCGCGACGTCGAGGCCCGACGGGTCGGCCGCATCCGCGTCCTCGACGACGATCGACTGCCCGCGGAACTCGATCGTCGAGCCGGCGGAGCGCGCGGAGGCGAACAGCCGCAGCTCGGCGAGCTCGAGCGAGCCCTGCTCGAGCAGCCGCAGCACGACGCCGCCGACCTGGCCGGTCGCGCCGACCACGCCGAGGCGGATGGGGCGAGCCTCGCCGGGCTCGTCGGCCAGCCGGCGGATCATCGGCCCGTCCCAGCGTGCACGACCGCGTCCTGGTCGGCGTCGAGCTCGAACGCCGAGTGCACGACGCGCACGGCGTCGACCACCTGGTCGGCGCGCGTCACGACCGAGATGCGGATCTCCGACGTCGAGATCATCTCGATGTTGATGCCCGCCTCCGAGAGGGCGCGGAACAGTCGCGCTGAGACGCCGGTGTTGGTGCGCATCCCCGCCCCGACGAGGGCGAGCTTGCCGATCTGGTCGTCGTGCTGGATCGACTCGAAGCCGACCTCGGCCCGCTCGGCCTCGAGCGCCGCCATCGCGGGGCCTGCCTCGGCCTTGGGGAGCGTGAAGGAGATGTCGGTGCGGCCGGTCGCCGCCTCGGAGACGTTCTGCACGATCATGTCGACGTTCGCGCCGGTCTCGGCGACGATCGTGAAGATGCGTGCGGCGGTGCCCGGCACGTCGGGCACGCCGACGACCGTGACCTTCGCCTCGGAGAGGTCGTGGGCGACCCCGACGATCATCGGCTCTTCCATGGTGGAACCAGCTCTCTTCGAGTCGTAGACGATGGTGCCCTCGTCGTTCGTGAACGACGAGCGCACGTGGAGGGTGACGCCGTGGCGGCGCGCGTACTCGACGCTGCGGATGTGCAGCACCTTGGCGCCGGCGGCGGCGAGCTCGAGCATCTCCTCGCTCGTGACGCGCGGGATGCGTCGGGCGCGGGGGACGACGCGGGGGTCGGCGGTGAAGACCCCGTCGACATCGGTGTAGATCTCGCAGACGTCGGCGCCGAGCGCCGCGGCGAGGGCGACGGCGGACGTGTCGGAGCCGCCGCGCCCGAGGGTCGTGATGTCGCCGGTGACCTTGTTGAACCCGGCGAAGCCCTGCACGATCGCGATCTGGCCGCGGTCGAGCGCCTGCCGCACGCGGCCGGGCGTGACCGAGATGATGCGGGCGGAGCCATGACGGTCGTCGGTGAGCATGCCCGCCTGGCTGCCGGTGAACGAGACGGCCTCCGCCCCCTGCGACTTGATCGCCATCGCGAGCAGCGCCATCGAGATGCGCTCGCCCGCGGTCAGCAGCATGTCGAGCTCGCGGCCGCCGGTCGGCAGGTTCGGCACGACGGCGTTCGCGAGGTCGAGGAGCTCGTCGGTCGTGTCGCCCATCGCCGAGACGACCACGACGATGTCGTCGCCGCGCTTGCGCGACTCGACGATGCGCTTCGCGACGCGCTTGATCCCCTCGGCGTCGCCCACGCTGGACCCGCCGAACTTCTGCACGATGAGGCTCACGCCGCTCCTTACCCGTCCCGGACTGATCAAGTCTAGGCTTCGGCGGCATGCCCTGAGGGCCTCGGCGTCAGCGCTCGACGGTGCGGCGCCCCTCGAAGGCGCGGCCGAGCGTCATCTCGTCGGCGAACTCGAGGTCGCCGCCGACCGGCAGCCCGCTCGCGAGCCGCGACACCCGCACGCCGAGCGGCAGGAGGGTGCGGATGAGGTAGGTCGCGGTGGCCTCGCCCTCGACGTTGGGGTCGGTGGCGATGATGACCTCCTCGACCGAGGCGTCCTGCAGCCGGGTCATGAGCGAGGCGACACGCAGCTGGTCGGGACCGACGCCCTGCATGGGGTTCAGCGCGCCGCCGAGCACGTGGTAGAGCCCGCGGTACTCGCGGGTGCGCTCGATCGCGACGACGTCCTTCGGCTCCTCGACGACGCAGATCGTCGTGGGCACGCGGCGCGGGTCGCGGCAGATCGCGCACCGCTCCTCCTCGCCGATGTTGCCGCACACGACGCAGAAGCGCACGCGCTGCCGCACGGTCTGCAGGATCGTCGCGAGCCGGTCGACGTCGAACGACTCGGTCTGGATGATGTGGAACGCGATGCGCTGCGCCGACTTCGGGCCGACGCCCGGGAGCCGGCCGAGCTCGTCGATGAGGTCCTGGACGATGCCGTCGTACACGCGCTAGCGCTCCCCTCGCACCCGCGGGCGCTCCTCGATGAGCTCGGCTCCGAGCTCCTCCCGCACCACAGCCTCCCCGTAGCGCGCGACCTGCGATGCGCTGAGCGCCGGCTCGGGCGCGGGCGCCGAGCGGGCGAGCTCGGCGAGCGACGGGCCGGTCGGCGCGGGCCGCTCCTCGGCGACCGGCGCCGGCATCGCGGGCGCCGGGGCCTCGGGTGCCGACACGAACGAGAACGGGTCGGGCTCGGGCTCGTCGGGCAGCGGCTGCTCGGGCAGGTCCTCCGGCGGCGCCTCGGCATCGCTCGGGATCGCCGCGACCGCCCAGCCGGTCACCGGGCCGGGGGCTGCCGTCGCGGTCGGTGCGGGGGCGGATGCCCTGGCCCGCTCGGGCGCCGCGGCGCGCGCGGGCGGGGCGGCGGGCGGCGCGCCTCGGTGCACGTCGTCGCCGGCGTCGGCGGGCCGCTCCTTCGCGGCGCGCGGGCTGGCCTCCGCGCGGGCGATGTACTTCACCTCGATGCCGAGCAGCGACTTGATCGCCGCGCGGAGCAGGTCGGCGACGCTCGGCTTGCCGGGCTGCGACTCGCGGAAGTGCTGGATGTCTGCCTCGGACTGGAACCCGAGCACGAGGACGTCGCCGGGCCGCAGCTCCTTCGGGGTGATCGCGGTCGCGACCATCCACGCGGAGCGTTGCTGGTCGGCGAGCTTCTGCAGCACCTCGTCCCACGAGTCGCGCAGCTGCTGGAAGGTGATCGGCTCGGCTGGCGCCGCCACGGGCGGCGTCGCCGGTGCTGGAGCCTCGTCGGCCTTCGCGGACCCCGTTCCGGCAGCAGGACCCGAGATCCGGGGTCCGCTCGCCGGGACCGGGTCCGCATCGGCTCGCGTGGCCGACTCCCGGGCCGGAGCTGGCGCAGGAGCGGCGGCTGCTGTCGGAGCGGACTCCGCAGACGGCGCCGAGGCGGGAGCCGACTTCACCGGAGCGGGCGCGGACGTCAAGGGAGCAGCAGCCGGGGTCGCAGGTGCGGTCGCGACTGATGCGGGCGCGGGTGGCGCGGAGGCAGTCGGCGCCGACGCGGCGGGCGCGGGCGCCGCGCCGTCGAGGCGCTGCTCGATGCGCTCGACGCGCGCGATCGTCCCGACCTCCGGGTCGCCCGACTCGGGCACGAGCAGCCGCGCGGCCATGAGCTCGAGGTGGAGCCTGGGGCTCGTGGCGCCGGCCATGTCGGTGAGCGACTTCGCGACGATGTCGGCCGCGCGCGAGAGCTCCGCGCCGCCGAAGCCGCGCGCTTGCGCGACGAGCGTCTCGAGCTCCTCGGCCGGCACGCCGTGCAGGATCGCCGCCGGGTCCTTCGCGGCGCGCGCGACGATGAGGTCGCGGAGCCGCTCGAGGAGGTCCTCGACGAAGCGGCGGGGGTCCTGGCCCGACTGCACGACGCGATCGATCGACGCGAACAGGCTCGCCGCATCCGTCGCCGAGAGCGCCGCGACGATCTCGTCGAGCAGCTCGCCGTGCGTGAAGCCGAGCAGGCCGACCGCGTGCGCGTAGGTGACGGGCCCGTCGGAGCCGGCGATGAGCTGGTCGAGCAGGCTGAGGGTGTCGCGCGCGGAGCCGCCGCCGGCGCGCACGACGAGCGGCAGCACGCCGGGGTCGGCCTCGACGCCCTCCTCGGCGCACAGCTGCTGCACGTACTCGAGCATGGGCGCGGGCGCGATGAGGCGGAACGGGTAGTGGTGCGTGCGCGAGCGGATCGTGCCGATGACCTTCTCGGGCTCGGTCGTCGCGAAGATGAACTTGATGTGCTCGGGCGGCTCCTCGACGATCTTCAGCAGCGCGTTGAAGCCGCCGGAGGTCACCATGTGGGCCTCGTCGATGATGAAGACCTTGTAGCGGTCGCGGCTCGGGGCGAAGGTCGCGCGCTCGCGCAGGTCGCGGGCGTCGTCGACGCCGCCGTGGCTCGCCGCGTCGATCTCGACGACGTCGAGCGAGCCGCCGCCGTCACGGCCGAGCTCGATGCACGAGTCGCACTTGCCGCACGGCTCGGGGGTCGGCCCCTCGGCGCAGTTGAGGCAGCGCGCGAGGATGCGGGCGCTCGTCGTCTTGCCGCAGCCGCGCGGGCCCGAGAAGAGGTAGGCGTGGTTGACGCGGTCCGCGCGCAGCGCGGTGCGGAGCGGATCGGTCACGTGCGCCTGCCCGATGAGCTCGGAGAACGACTCCGGCCGATAGCGGCGGTAGAGGGCGGCGACCATGGGATCCAGGCTACTTCCCGCCGGTGACTCGCCGAGCCGGAGCGGCCGGCACCGGGTGCAGACATGGAGGACTCCCCGCGCACCCGCCAGAGCCCGGTTGCCCTTGCTTCGTCTCCGACCTGGGGGAGTTGGCCTGGATGGCGCCACGCGGGGAGCCGCCTCCATCGTAGCGCGATCGGGAGCGTGGCGATGGAGGGGGCGAGGCCCACGGGCGGCTGTAGCGTGTGCCGCATGCATCCGCTCCCCGCATCGGGCAGCCCCCTCGACCTGTTCGCCGGCCTGCCGCTGCATCCGCTCGCGGTGCACGTGCCCGTCGTGCTCCTCCCGCTCGGCGCCCTCGGGCTGCTCGTGCTCATCGCGGTGCCGCGCTGGCGCGCCCCGCTCGCCTGGCCGGTCGTCGGCATCCTCGGCGTCGCGACCGTCGGCGCGCTCGTCGCGAAGCTCTCGGGCGAGGCGCTCGCCGCGCGCGTCGGCTCCCCCGGCCAGCACGAGCAGCTCGGCAACTGGCTGCTCGCGACCTCCGCGATCCTCTTCGTCGCGGCCCTCGCGTGGTGGCTGTGGCAGCGCCGGAGCGCTCGCGCCCGCCGCTCGACCGGCGTGATGGGCGTGCTCGCGGGCATGCTGCTCGGCGCGCTCGCGCTCGGCGCGGTCATCATCGCGGTGCTCACCGGCCACTCCGGCGCCACCGCCGTGTGGGGCGACCGGGTCACCGCTCCTCCGGCCGAGCCGTCCTCCTCGGCATCCCCCGACGCATCCGACGATGACGACGGCGACGACGACATCTCGATCGCGGAGGTCGCCAGCCACGACGACTCGGCGTCGTGCTGGGTCGCGATCGAGGGCACCGTCTACGACGTCACGTCATGGGTGACGCGGCACCCCGGCGGGCCCGACCGCATCCTCGCGATCTGCGGCACGGATGCGTCGGAGGACTTCGGCGAGCAGCACGGCGGGCAGGCGCTCCCGACCGAGCGGCTGAGCGAGTTCGCGATCGGGGAGCTCGCCGAGCGCTGAGCGGCCCCGAGCGCCAGCGCACCTCTACGCAGAGTTCCGACACTCTGCGGTCTTCGCGCCCCCGAAGCGCAGAGTTCCGGCACTCTGCGGTCTTCCCGCCCCAGGCGCGCAGAGTTCCGACACTCTGCGCTCGAGCGGCGCGGCGCGGGGCGGGACCGGCGGCTACGGCTCGACGAGCGCGGCCACCTGCCTCGCGATCTCGAGCTCCTCGTTCGTCGGCACGACCCACACCTCGATCGGCGAGCCGTCGGCCGAGATGCGCCGCTCGCCGCGGCCGGCGTTCCGCTCGGGGTCGAGCACGATGCCGAGCCCCTCGAGGCCCTCGAGCGCCACTTCGCGCACCCGCGCGGCGTTCTCGCCGATGCCGGCGGTGAAGGCGATCGCGTCGGTGCGGCCGAGGTGCGCGAGGTAGGCGCCGACGGTGCCGCGCAGCCGGTGGCCGACGATCTCGAGCGCCTCGACCGCGCGCGGGATGCCGGCCTCGGCCGCCTGCAGCACGTCGCGCATGTCGCCGGTGCCGGTGAGGCCCAGCAGTCCCGAGCGCTTGTTCAGCAGGGTGTCGATCTCGTCGACCGAGAGCCCCGCGACGCGGTGCAGGTGGAAGACGACGCCCGGGTCGATGTCGCCCGAGCGCGTGCCCATCACGAGCCCCGCAAGCGGCGTCATGCCCATCGACGTCTCGACGCTGCGGCCGCCCCGCACCGCGGTCGCCGAGGCCCCGTTGCCGAGGTGGAGCACGATCGAGTTGACGTCCGCGAGCGGCCGCTCGAGCAGCTCGGCCAGGCGGCGCGAGACGAACTGGTGGCTCGTGCCGTGGAAGCCGTACTTCCGCACCCGGTGCTCGGCCGCGATGCGCGCCTCGATCGCGTAGCGGTGCGCGGCGGGCGGGATCGTGAGGTGGAAGGCGGTGTCGAAGACGGCGACGTGCGGGTAGCCCGCGAACGTCGCGCGGGCCGAGCGGATGCCCTGCAGGTTCGCGGGGTTGTGGAGCGGCGCGAGCGGGGCGAGGTCGTCGATCTGCTGCGCGACGTCGTCGTCGATGCGCACCGCGCGGTCGAAGCGCGCGCCGCCCTGCACGACGCGGTGGCCGATGCCGAGCAGCCGCGCGGCATCGAGGTCGGGCCCGTGCTCCGTGAACTGGTGCAGCACCCATCCGAAGGCCTTCTCGTGGTCGGGGATCATGCGCCGCTCGACCACGGCCTCGCGACCCGGCACCTCGTGCTTCGCGTCGCTCGAGGTCTCGCCGATGCGCTCGATGAGCCCGCTCGCGAGCGCCGCCCCCGAGTCGACGTCGACGAGCTGGTACTTGAGGCTCGACGAGCCGGCGTTGATGACGAAGACCGAGCGGGTCACGAGCGCTCCTCTCCCGCCCCGCCTGGCGCATCCGCCCCCTGAGCCTGGATCGCGGTGATCGCGATCGTGTTGACGATGTCGCTCACGAGCGCGCCGCGCGAGAGGTCGTTCACCGGCTTGTTGAGCCCTTGCAGCACCGGCCCGATCGCGAGCGCGCCCGCCGATCGCTGCACCGCCTTGTAGGTGTTGTTGCCGGTGTTGAGGTCGGGGAAGACGAACACCGTCGCGCGCCCGGCGACCTCGGAGCCGGGCATCTTCTTGCTCGCGACGGCCGCATCCGCCGCTGCGTCGTACTGGATCGGGCCCTCGACGAGCAGCTCGGGCGCGCGCTCGCGCACGAGCGCCGTCGCCTGCCGCACGCGGTCGACCTCGGCACCCGTGCCCGACTCACCCGTCGAGTACGAGAGCATCGCGACGCGCGGCTCGATGCCGAAGTCGCGCGCCGTCTGCGCCGACGAGATCGCGATGTCGGCGAGCTCCTCGACGGTCGGCTCGGGGATGACGGCGCAGTCGCCGTAGACGAGCACGCGGTCGGCGAGCGCCATGAGGAAGACGCTCGAGACCACCGAGACGCCCGGCTTCGTCTTGATCGTCTCGAAGGACGGCTTGATCGTGTGCGCGGTCGTGTGCGCGGCGCCCGACACCATGCCGTCGGCGTCACCCGTGTGGACCATGAGCGTGCCGAAGTAGCTCACGTCGAGCAGCCGCTCCATCGCCTGCTCGATCGTGACGCCCTTGTGCGCGCGCAGCCGCTGGTACTCCGCCGCGTACTTCGGCCGCAGCTCGGCGTCGTCGGTCGCGACGATGCGCGCGTCGGTGAGGTCGAGCCCGAGCCGCGCCGCCCGCTGTCGGATCGACGACTCGTCGCCCAGGATCGTGAGCCGCGCGATGCCGCGCGCGAGCACGGTCGACGCGGCCTGCAGGATGCGGTCGTCGTCACCCTCGGGCAGCACGATGTGGCGCAGGTCGGCGCGCGCCCGCTCGACGAGGCTGTGCTCGAAGATGAGCGGCGTGACGACGTCGGTCGTCGCGACCTCGAGCCGCTCGAGGAGCGCCTCGGCGTCGACGTGCTGCTCGAAGAGCGCGAGCGCAGAGTCGCGCTTGCGCTGCGTGCCGTCGATGAGCGAGCCGCGCGTGACGGCGATGCGCCGGGCGGTCTCGTAGGTGCCGTGCGGGCTGCGGCCGATCGGCACGTCGAGGTCGAGCCCGTCGAGCAGCCGCTGCACCGCGGGGTGCAGGTCGAAGCCGCCGTTGAGCACGATGCCGGCGATCGAGGGGAACGTGCCCGACTGCTGCGCGAGCAGCGTGCCGACGAGCACGTCGGAGCGGTCGCCGGGCGTGACGAGGATGCCGCCCTCGATGAGCCGGTCGAGCACGTTCTCCATCGACATGCCGGCCACGACCGTGCCGAGCGACTCGCGGGCGAGCAGGTCGGCGTCGCCCCGCATGAGCTCGGCCTCGGTCGCGCGGAAGAGCGTGCCGACGCTCGGCGCGCTCAGCAGCGCATCCTCGGGGATCGACCACACGGGCACGCCCGTCGGCACGGCGTCGGCGATCGCGGCGGGGATGCCGTCGATCGCGGATGCGTCGGCACGGTTGACGATGACGCCCGCGAGGGATGCGTGGGAGGCGGCGAGCTCCGCCGTCGTGACCTCCGCGAGCTGGCGCAGGTCGTCGGCGGAGCGGGGCGCGTCGGTCTCGGGGTGGTGGCCGCCGAGCACGAGCAGCACCGAGGCGCCGAGATTCGCGGCGACGCGCGCGTTGAAGCCGAGCTCGGTGGGGCTGCCGACGTCGGTGTAGTCGGAGCCGACGATCACGATCGCGTCGAAGCGCTCGTCGATGCGGTGGAAGCGGTCGACGATGGTCGCGAGCGCCGCGTCGGCGTCATCGTGCACTGCCGCGTACGTCGTGCCGATCGCCTCCTCGTAGGAGAGGTCGACGGCATCGTGCGCGAGCAGCAGCTCGAGCACGGCATCGCGCTCGGCGGAGGACCTGGCGATGGGGCGGAACACGCCGACGCGCTCGACACGCCGGCTCAGGGCTTCGACGAGCCCGAGGGCGACGATCGACTTGCCTGCGTGGCCTTCGGGCGAAGCGATGACGATGCGGGTCGGCACCGGCCCAGGCTAGCGCCAGGCACCTGAAGGTCACGAAACGGTAACGCTTGTGCCCCACCCTGTTGTGAACCTTTGCGGCGGCTTAGGTTTGACCGCATCCGCCCCCAACGTCGGGGGCTTCGTCCTGAACGAAGGATCACTCTGTGAGCACACTCAACTCGAAGCGTGTGCGCCTTCGCCGTGGCATCGCACTCACCACCGCCCTCGCGCTCAGCGCGGGGGCGTCGGTGCTTGGTGCAGCCGCGGCGGGTGCCGCGCCTCAACCACCATCGATCGACACGAGCGGCTTCGAGAGCGGCCGCTACATCGTCGTCCTGAAGGACGATTCGATGGCCACGTACCGCGGCGGCCTGCAGGGCCTCGCGCGCACGGCGCCCGTCGGCACCCGAAGCATCGACGTCGACTCCCCCGCCGCGAACGCCTACGCCGCGCACCTCGAGTCGACCCAGCAGCAGGTCGCGAGCGCGATCGGCGCCGACATCGACGCGAGCCTGACGGTCACCATGAACGGCTTCATCGCCGACCTGAGTGCCGACCAGGCCCTTGAGCTCGCCCGCGACGGCCGCGTCTCGCAGATCTTCCCCGACGAGATCCTCCAGGTCACGCAGAGCCCCGCGAACGACTACCTGCAGCTCGAGGACCTCTGGAACCAGGCCGAGGTCGGCGGCGAGGAGGGAGCGGGCGCCGGTGTCGTCGTCGGCATCCTCGACACGGGCATCGCGCCCGAGAACCCGCTCTTCGCGGGCGATCCGCTCGGCACGACTCCCGGTGCCGAGCCGTACCGCGACGGCGACACGATCGTCTTCGAGAAGGGTGACGGCTCGACCTTCACCGGCTACTGCCAGGAGGGCGAGCAGTTCTCGGCTGACGACTGCTCGACGAAGATCGTCTCGGCTCGCTACTACGTCGAGGGCTTCGGCCAGGCAGACCTCGGCGACGCGTCGACCGGCGAGTACGTGTCGCCGCGCGACGGCGACGGGCACGGCTCGCACACCGCCTCCACGGCGGCCGGCAACGCCCATGTCGCGATCAGCTCGGCCGGTGGCGCCGACCTCGGCACGATGAGTGGCGTCGCTCCCCAGGCGCGCATCGCCGCGTACAAGGTCTGCTGGAGCGGCCCTGACCCCTCGGTGACGACCGACGACGGCTGCGCGACGAGCGACTCGCTCCAGGCGATCGAGCAGGCGACGATCGACGGCGTCGACGTCATCAACTACTCGATCGGCGGCGGGGCCGCCACGTCGGTGGCGACGCCGACGGACATCGCGTTCCTCGGCGCGGCTGCGGCCGGTGTGTTCGTCTCGGCCTCGGCGGGCAACGCCGGACCGGGCGCTTCGACGCTCGACCACGCCTCGCCCTGGTACACGACCGTGGCGGCCACGACCGTCCCGAACTACGAGGCGACCATCATCCTGCCCGGCGACGAGCGCATCCCCGGTGCGTCGATCACCGTGCCGATGGGCGAGGACGCCGAGCCGGTGACGGGCGAGTTCATCTACGCGGGTGACATCCCCGCCGCTGGCAGCACCCAAGCGCAGGCCGCGCTGTGCCTGCCGGGTTCGCTCGACGCCACGCGCATCCCGGAGGGCACCGACACGATCGTGCTCTGCGACCGCGGTGAGAACGCTCGCGCCGAGAAGTCGCAGGTCGTCGCCGACGCCGGCGGCATCGGCGCCGTGCTCGTCAACGTGACGCCGGGCTCGATCGACCTCGACGACCACGCGGTGCCGACCGTGCACGCCGACGCGCAGTACCGCGATGAGCTGCTTGCCGCCGCGCAGACGCCCGACACGGTCATCTCGCTCGTGGACGGCAACAGCTCGGGCATCGAGACGCCGGCTCCGGTCATTGCAGGGTTCTCCTCGCGCGGCCCGGCAGTGGCCGACGGCAGCGACGTCCTGAAGCCCGACATCTCGGCGCCGGGCGTCGGCATCATCGCCGCGACCGCGAACCCGGAGGACGGCGAGCCGACGTTCTCGTTCCTCTCGGGCACGTCGATGGCGGCTCCGCACGTCGCGGGCCTCGCGGCGATCTACCTCGGCGCGAAGCCGGAGGCGACGCCCGCTGAGATCAAGTCGGCGCTCATGACGACGGCGACCGACGTGGTCACCGCCGAGGGCGCCGTCTCGACCGACCCGTGGGCGCAGGGCGCCGGCTTCGTGAACACGCAGTCGATGCTCGACCCGGGCCTCATCTACCAGAACGGCACCGCCGACTGGTTCGGGTACCTGCGCGGCCTCGGCTACGTGCTCCCGGACGAGTGGGTGGGCAGCCCGATCGACCCGAGCGACGTCAACATCGCGTCGATCGCGATCGGCTCGCTCGCGGCCTCGCAGACGGTCACCCGCACGGTGACCGCGCTGGAGCCCGGCGAGTACGAGGCGTCGATCGCCGACGTCCCCGGAGTCGAGGTGACGGTCACGCCGTCGACGCTCTCGTTCACCGAGGCGGGCCAGACGGCGACGTTCCAGGTCTCGTTCGAGGTCACGACGGCACCTGTCGCCCAGTGGTCGACCGGTTTCCTGACCTGGGCGAGCTCGGAGCACACGGTCCGGTCGCCCATCGCGGTGCAGCCGGTCGCCGTGGCGGCCCCCGAGTGGGTCGAGGGCACCGGCACGGTCGGCGAGACGCCCGTCACGGTCGTCTCCGGCGTCGACGGGTCGATCCCCCTCGCGGCCAACGGCCTCGCGCCGTTCTCGCAGCTGGCGTCCGACACCTACGAGCAGGGCGACGGGGAGTTCTACCCCTTCTCGATCCCTGCCGGCGAGCTCGTGCACTACTTCTCGCTCGACGTCGCGGATGACACGGCCGACTTCGACCTGTATGTGCTGCGCCTCAACGCAGCCGGGCAGTTCGTCGAGCAGTTCACGGCTGGGACCGGCTCGGCGGACGAGGAGCTCCTCCTCGAGTCGCCGACGCCCGGGAACTACGTGGCACTCGTCGACGCGTACGCGACCGGTGAGCAGGGTGCGACTGCGTTCTCGCTCGACCACGTCGGCGTCAGCGCGGGACAGCAGCAGGGCTCGTTCCGCACGGAGCCGGCGGCGATCGCGGGCGAGCGCGGCGAGTCGGCGACCTACACCGCCAAGTGGAACGGCCTCGCGGTCGACTCCCAGTACCTCGGCGTCGTCGGCTACGGCGGCACCGACGTGCGCACGATCGTCCGCGTGACGACCGGTGATGTGACCATGCCGACGCCCGACCGCCTCGACGGTGCAGACCGCTACGAGGTCGCGATCACCGTCGCGCAGGAGGGCTACCCCGAGGGAGCCGAGGTCGTGTACGTCGCGAGCGGCGAGAAGTTCCCGGACGGGCTCGCTGCCGGTCCGGCGGCCGCGCGCGAGGGTGGACCGCTGCTCCTGACGCAGGGCGCATCGCTGCGCTCGGACGTCGTCGATGAGATCGAGCGCCTGGCGCCCGAGCGCATCGTCGTCGTCGGCGGCGAGCAGTCGGTCTCGGCCGCCGTGCTCGACACGCTCCAGGGCCTCGCGGGAACCGTCGACCGGGTCGGCGGCGCGGACCGCTACGAGGTGAGCCGCAACCTGGCCGCGTACGCGTTCGCGGACGGTGCCGAGTCGGCCTTCGTGGCGACCGGCCGGGTGTTCTCGGACGCGCTCTCGGCAGGCCCTGCTGCGGCGAGCGTCGACGCCCCGATGATCCTCGTGGACGGCGTTGCGCCGACGGCTGACGCCGCGACGCTCACCGCGCTCGAGGGCCTCGGTGCCGGGAACGTGTACCTCATGGGCGGCACGGCATCGATGTCGAACGGCATCGAGCTCGCCTTCGACAACGCGGGCCTGTGGGTGCAGCGCTTCTCGGGCGCCGACCGCTATCAGGCCGCGGTGCAGGTGAACCGCGCGATGTTCGACGGCCCCGTGCCGCGCATGTTCATCGCCAGCGGCGTGAAGTTCCCGGATGCCCTGAGCGCCTCGGCGCTCGCGGCCGCCGAGGGCTCGCCGCTCTACCTGGCCCACGCCACGTGCATCGACTCGTCCGTCGTGACGGAGAGCCTGCGGCTGGGTCAGCCGCCGGTGACCCTGCTCGGCGGCGAGGCGACGCTCTCGGCCGAGGTCGCGGAGTACGCCATCTGCCCGTAGCGGGTCGATGAACGGAGGGGGCGGGGACCGAGGTCCTCGCCCCCTTCGCCGTCTCGGGTAGGATCGCAGGGTTGACCGTTCGCGGTCGCCGGGAGGATTCGCCTAGTGGCCTATGGCGCACGCTTGGAAAGCGTGTTGGGTGCAAGCCCTCAGGGGTTCGAATCCCCTATCCTCCGCCGGTCGATGGGGCGGGCTGCGCGCCCGCCCCATCCTCGTTCCAACTTGCGTTCCGTGTAGGTTTGAGGCATCGGCCCCGGCCACCTCGACTTGTCACGATGGAGCACCATGAGCGAGAGCTGTCAGCCGCGAGCACTCCGCGGGAGGGCGGCCCGGTGAGCGGCCGCATCCTCGTGGTCGACGACGATCGCGACATCCGCGACCTCGTCGCGATCAAGCTGGAGTCCGCCGGCCACGACGTCGTCACTCGGGCGGACGGTGCGCAAGCGCTCGAAGCCGGCATGGAGGGCGGCTGGGACGTCATCGTCCTCGACGTCATGATGCCCGGCATGTCGGGGATCGACGTGCTCCGCACGCTGCGCGACCGGGGCGTCGAGACGCCCGTCATCCTGCTCACCGCGCGCGGGCAGGAGAAGGACATCGAAGCCGGCTTCGCGGCCGGTGCCGACCACTACGTCACGAAGCCGTTCAGCCCGCGGGCCCTGCTCGCGCGCGTCACCGCCGCGCTGGGATGAGCGAGCTGCTGCCGCCGGAGCTGCTGCGGCTGCTGCTGCTGGCCGCCGCGCTCGCGACGCTCGCGATGCTCGTCACCCTGCTCGCGCAGCGCACGACCCGCCGCCGGCGCGAGCGCCGGCGCGCCGAGCTCGACGCCATCCACCGCCGGCTCGTGCTCGAGTCGACGATCGCCGAGGACGACGAGCTCCCGGCCCTGCTCGATCGCGTGCGCGGCCTCGACGACGCCGACCGTGCCCACATCGGCCGCTCCGTCTTCATGATGCTCCGGGATGTGACGGGCGAGGCCGCGGACCGCTTGCGCCAGGTCGCGGCAGCCTCGGGGCTCGCGCCCCGCGTCACGGCCGCCGCGCGCCACCGGAGCGCGGTCCGCCGCGCCGACGCCGCGGAGGCGCTGGGACGGCTCGCGCCGGAGGGCGCCCTCGAGCTGCTGCTCGCGCTCGCGGAGGACCGGGACCCGGAGGTGCGGACCGTGGCGGTGCGCGCGCTCGGCGAGTTCGAGCACGAGGCTGCCGTCGCGCGCGTCGTCCGCGCTCTCGCGGAGGACAGCGGCGTGCCCTCGACCGTCGCCGCCACGGCACTGCTGCAGCAGGGCGGGGCCGCAAGCGACCGCGTACGCCTCGCGCTGCGCGACCCGGACGCCGGCATCCGCCGCGGGGCCGCGCGCATCGCCGGGCTGCTGCAGGTGCCGGGGTCGGCCGACGAGCTCGTCGCGCTGCTGCAGGATGACCACGAGTCGGTGCGGCTCGCCGCGATGCGCTCGCTCGAGCGGATGCCCGTGCGCGAGGCGCTCGAGCCGCTCGTCGGAATCGCGCTCGCGGGCGGCACGACCGGTGAGGCGGCGGCGCGCACGATCGCCTCGATGCCGCCCGCGTGGAGCGCGTCGGCCCTCGACGTGCTCGACGGCGCAGAGCCCGGCGTGCGCCGAGCCGCAGGACTGCGGCGACGGGAGGCCGCGGCATGAGCTGGCTCCACGACGCGCTCGAGGCCATCTTCGCGGTGCTCGCGTGGCCGTCGGCGATCTACTTCATCGTCGCGAACACCTCGATGCTCGTGCTCATCCTCGTGGCTTCTCGCCACTTCGCGCGCTACTTGCGCCGCAGCGAGCACCGCGGCGAGGACGCGATGGCCGGGTCGCCCGTCAGCCTCGGCGTCACCGTCATCGTGCCGGCCTACAACGAGGGCGCCGTCATCCTCACGAGCGTGCGCTCGATGCTCGACCTGCGCTACCCCGACCACGAGGTGATCGTCGTCAACGACGGGAGCGCCGATGAGACGATGCAGCTGCTCAAGGAGGAGTTCGCACTCGTCGAGGACGACCGCGACCTGCCCGGCCGGATCCCGGTGCGCGGGCGGCTGCGCGGCGTCTGGCGCGCGCCGGAGGGAGCCGTGCCGCTCGTCGTCGTCGACAAGGAGAACTCGGGCCGCTCCGACTCCGTGAACGCGGCCCTCGACCTCGCGAGCAAGGAGCTCGTCGTCATGGTCGACGCCGACTCGATCCTCGAGCCCGACGCGCTGCTGTCGGTCTCGAAGCCGTTCGCCGACGACCCCGACCGCGTCGTCGCGACGGGCGGCGTCGTGCGCATCGTCAACAACTCGCGCGTGCTCGGCGGTCGCATCGTCGAGCTCCGGATGCCGAAGCAGCTCATCACGCGCATCCAGGTGGTGGAGTACCTGCGCGCGTTCCTGCTCGGCCGCACCGCGTGGTCGGACCTGAACGCGCTCATCCTCATCTCGGGCGCGTTCGGCATGTTCCGCCGCGACGTGCTCGTCGAGCTCGGCGGCCTCGACCCCGATTCGATCGGCGAGGACTTCGAGCTCGTCATGCGCATCCAGCGCTGGATCCGCGACGGCCACCGCGACGCGCGCGTGCGGTTCGTCGCCGAGCCGGTGAGCTGGACCGAGGCGCCGTCCACCCTCAGGGTGCTCGCGCGCCAGCGCCGCCGGTGGCACCGCGGGCTGTGGGAGGTGCTGTGGAAGTTCCGCGGCATGCTGCTCAACCCGCGCTACGGCCGCGTGGGCATGCTGGCACTCCCCTACTATTGGCTCTTCGAGCTGCTCGCGCCGCTCATCGAGCTCGTCGGCATCGTCATCGTCGTGCTCGGCCTGCTCGTCGGCGCGGTCGACCCGGTCGCCGCGCTGCTCCTGCTGCTCGTCTCGTACGGCTACGGGACGATCGTGACGCTCGCCGCGGTCGTCGTCGAGGAGGCGAGCTTCCACCGCTACGAGCGCTGGCGCGACCTGGCCGCCGTGCTCTGGGCGGTGCTCGCCGAGAGCATCGGCTACCGCCAGCTGACCGCGATCTGGCGCATCCAGGGCTGGTGGGCCGCGCTCACCGGCCGCAAGCAGGTGTGGGGCGAGATGACCCGCACCGGCTTCGCCGGCGCGACGGCGAGCGGCTCAAGCACCCCGGGGCAAGCGGAACGAGGCGACTGAGCCGACGCCGAGCTCGCTCGAGAAGTCGATCGAGCCGCCGTGGGCGTGCACGATCATGCGGCAGATCCAGAGCCCGAGCCCCGCGCCGGGCAGCTGCGACTCCCGGGCCGAGCTCGATCGGTAGAAGCGCTCGAAGACGCGCGCGACCTCATCCGGCCGCACGCCCGGACCGTCGTCGCGCACCGAGACCACGGCATCCAACCCATCGATCTCCACCCGCACCTCGACGTCCCCGTCGTCGTGCGTGTACTTGATGCCGTTGGAGACCAGGTTCTCGATCACCTGGCTGAGCCGTCGTGTGTCCCCCTCGACCACGACGGCGGGCCCGTCGACGAGCCGCAGCGAGACCCGCTTCCGCCGCGCGCGGTGCTCGAGGAGGGCGACGGCGTCGATGGCGAGCGCACGCAGGTCGACCTCCGTCGACTGGAGCTGCACCTCGCCGCGGCTCATCTCGCCGACGACGAGCAGGTCCTCGACGAGCGCGCGCAGCCGGTTGGAGTTGCGCTGCGCGGTCTCGAGCCACGAGCGGAGGTCGTCGGGCAGCTCCTCGTCGAGCGCGATCTCGAGGTAGCCGGCGATCGACGTGAGCGGCGTGCGCAGCTCGTGCGAGACGAGCGCGACGAAGTCGTCGCGATCCTCGAGCATGCGCATGTAGGCGGTGACGTCGTCGATCGAGGCGATCGAGCCACGGAACTCGCCGTCGATCGTGATGGGTCGAGACGACAGCCGGATCGCGACCAGGTCGTGGCCCGGCCGGCTGATCCAGCAGTCGACGTTGTCGAAGGCCTCGCCCCGCGCGGCGCGCACGAAGGGCGTCCGCGAGTGGCGGATGCGTCGGCGGGTGTCGATCTCGAGGAAGCGGACGCCGTCGAGCATCGTTGCGACCGACTCCCCGGCGATCGCGGGATGCTCGCGCAGCGTCGGGTTGACGCGCTCGATGCGACCCTCGGGGTCGAGCAGCATGAGGCCGATGCGCGCGGTCTCGAAGACGGCGTCGATGAGCGTCGCGTCGGCTGCCGCCTTCCGAGCGATCTCGGTGCGCTCGCGCTCGCGCTCGAGCAGCGCGCGCTGCTGCCGCCCGAGGAGGCGCGAGTAGTAGTGGGCCGACCAGGCGGCGGCGAGGAGGGACGCGGGGATGAGCACGGTGCCGACCGCGTTGGCCGTCAGGAGCGTGCCCGTCGTACCGGCCAGGTGCACGCCGAGGATCGCCGCGATCACCGCGCTCACGCCCGCGACGATCGCGATGCCGCGCCTGCCCGCCACGATGCCGATCCAGAACGCCGGGAGCACCGCGAGCAGCGCGAGGGTGCGAGGCGCGCTCGCGTCGACGAGCAGCACCGCGCTCGCGACGAGATCGAGCATCGGTACGACGAATCGCGGCCAACCGGGCTGGCCGGGCAGCCGTGTCGCGATCAGCGCGATGATCGTCGCGATCGTGAGGATGCCGACGGCCGTCCACGCCCACGGGCTCGACCACACCCTGGGGTCGGCGATCCCCATGACGAGCAGGACCGTCGCGGCGAGCAGGGCGTAGTGGGCCTGCAGCCTGCTGGTCTGCGGAGCGTCGAAGTCCGGCTCCGCGGCGGCCCGCGGCGCGCTCACCGGCGCCGGTTGCCCAGGACGCCGCGCACGATCTCGCGGAGGATGGTCTGACCGGTGCGCGAACCGATGAAGTCGGTGATCGGGCTGCCCCCGCGATCGCTCGAGCGACCGCGGTGCGATGCCGCCTCGCGCTCGAGGCGCGCGGCCTCCTCCTCGGCCTCGGCGCGCTCGCGCGCGCGCCGCTCGGCCTCCTCGGCGCTCCGCAGCCGCGCCTGCAGCATCTCCCGTGCCGACTCGCGGTCGACGGCGGTGCCGTAGCGCGCGAGCAGGCTCGACGACGCGACCGCTTCCCGCATCACCGACTCCGGCGTCGGGTCCATCGATCCCTGCGGCGCGCGCATCCGCGTCCAGGCGACGGGCGTCGGCGCGCCGCGCTCGCCCATCACGGTGACGACGGCCTCCCCGGTGCCGAGGCTCGTGAGCACCTGCTCGAGGTCGTAGCCGCTCGTCGGGTAGGTGCGCACCGCGGCGCGCAGCGCCTTCGCGTCGTCGGGCGTGTGCGCGCGCAGCTGGTGCTGCACGCGCGAGCCGAGCTGCGCGAGCACGTCGGCGGGCAGGTCTTTCGGCGACTGCGTGACGAAGACGATGCCCACGCCCTTCGAGCGGATGAGCCGCACGGTCTGGGTGATGGCGGCGAGGAAGTCCTTCGACGCATCCCGGAACAGCAGGTGCGCCTCGTCGAAGAAGAAGACGAGCTTCGGCTTGTCGAGGTCGCCCACTTCCGGCAGCTCCTCGAACAGGTCGGCGAGCAGCCACATGAGGAAGGTCGAGAACAGCGCCGGCTGGCTCGCGACGCTCGGCAGCTCGAGCAGGCTGATGATGCCGCGACCGTCGGCGCTCGTGCGCAGCAGGTCCTGCGGGTCGAACTCCGGCTCGCCGAAGAACACGTCGGCGCCCTGCTCGCTGAAGGCGGTGACCTCCCGCAGGATGACGCCCGCCGTCTGGGTCGAGACGCCCCCGAGCCTCCGCAGCTCGGGCTTGCCGTCGCCCGTGAGCCACAGCAGCAGCTCGCGCAGGTCCTCGAGGTCGAGCAGCGGCAGCTGCTGCTCGTCGGCGTACGCGAACACGATCGCGAGGCTCGACTCCTGCGTCGCGTTGAGGCCCAGCACCTTCGCGAGCAGCGTGGGCCCGAACGACAGCACGGTCGCGCGGATGGGCACGCCGACGCCTCGCCCGCCGAGGGCGAAGTACTCGACCGGGAACGCGGTCGGCTCCCAGGCCTGGCCGATGCCCGCGGTGCGCGCGAGCAGTGCGCTGTCCGACTCCCCGGGCTGCGCGACTCCCGAGAGGTCGCCCTTGATGTCGGCGGCGAACACCGGCACGCCCGCGGCCGAGAGCTGCTCGGCGAGCACCTGCAGCGTCTTCGTCTTCCCCGTGCCCGTCGCGCCGGCGATGAGCCCGTGGCGGTTGAGCATCGAGAGGGGGATGCGCACCTTGGCTTCCGGGTCCGGGTCGCCGTTGACGAGCGCGCCGAGCTCGAGCGCGGGGCCGTCGAACGCGTAGCCGGCGCGAACCGCCTCGACCGCGGCCTCGTCGAGCGGACGCTCGCGAGCCGGGTCGTCGTCGCTCGCGCGCTGGCGCGCCGCCTCGAGCGCGGCGATGCGCGCCTCGGCCTCGGCCTGCGCCTTGCGCGCTGCCTCGAGTGCCGCTTGCGCTTGCGCCAGCTCGTCGCTCATGCGGCCCATCCTTGCACGCAGGCCGCCGCGATCCCTGTCCCGGTACGGCGACGCGTCACTCGACGGGCGGCACCTGCCGCGGCCGCACGACGAGCCACAGCGACAGGGTCGCGAGCACGCCGCACGCGAGCATGATGACCCCCATCGGCACCGCGCTCTCGACGCGGAAGAGCCCGACGACGGGGCTCACGAGTCCCGCGATCGACATGTTGAGCGCACCGAGCAGCGATGCAGCGGTGCCCGCCTCGCGACCGTGGTTCGCGAGCGCGAGCGTCTGCACGCACGGCATCGAGAGCCCGAAGGCGAGCGCGAACAGCGCGAGCGGCGGCACGAGGCCCGGCACTCCGGCGCCGGCGAGATCGAGCACGACGATGAGCGTTGCGCCGACGATGAGCAGCGCCGTCGACACGGCGAGCACCCACTGGGCGCCCCAGCGGTTCGCGGCCGCCGCCGCGGACTGCGTGCCGCACAGCACCGCGACCGAGCAGATGGCGAACACGAGGCCGAACTCGCCCGGCGTGAACCCGTAGACCTCCTGCAGCAGGAGCGACGAGGTCGAGAGGTAGGCGAACATGCCGCCGAAGATGCTCGCGCCGATGATCGCGACACCGACGAAGACGCGGTCGGTCAGCACGGCGCGGTACTGCGCTCGCAGCGGCACCCGGCCGCTCGGCTGCCGCAAGTGGGCGGGCAGCGTCTCGCGCAACACGAGCAGCTGGAGCCCGATGACGACGACCGCGTACGCCGCGAGCACCCAGAACAGCCCTCGCCACTCCAGCACCCCCATGAGCCACGAGCCGATGACGGGCGCCGCGATCGGCGCGATGCCGATGACGAGCGCGAGCCGCGACAGGGCGGTCGTGAGCCGTCGGCCGCCGAAGAGATCGCGCACCATCGCGATCGCGACCGCGGTGCCCGCCGCGGCCCCGAACCCCTGCACGACGCGCAGCGCGAGCAGCGTGGCGATGTCGGGTGCGATCGCGACGCCGACGCTCGCGACGGCGTGCACGCTCGTCGCGGCGAGCAGCGGCACCCGGCGCCCGATGCGATCGGAGAGCGGCCCCATCACGAGCTGCCCGAGCGCGAAGCCGAGCGTCGTGGCCGACAGCGTGAGCTGCACCACCGCATCCGTCGTCGCGAACGTGTCCTTCACGGCCGGGAACGCCGGCAGGTAGAGGTCGATCGTGAAGGGCCCGAGCCCGGCGAGCAGCCCGAGCACGAGCAGCACCCGGAAGCGCCGGCCCGGGCTCATGGGCTCCCCGGGCGCGCCCGTCACGCGGCGGGCAGCGCCAGCGGCACCTCGTCGCGCGGGGCGACGCGCTCCTCGCCGGTCGCGGCGTCGTGCTCGAAGACGACGCGGCCGTCGATGAGCACGGTCCGCGGGCGGGCCATCGGGTCCATCCAGTCGCCGCCCCACACGACGAGGTCGGCGCGCTTGCCGACCTCGATCGAGCCGACCTCGTGCGCGACGCCGAGCGCCTTCGCGGGGTTGATCGTGATCGCGCGCAGCGCGGTCTCGCGGTCGAGGCCCTCACGGACGGCGAGGGATGCCTGGTGGACGAGGAATGAGATCGGGATGACCGGGTGGTCGGTGATGATCGAGAGCTCGACGCCCGCCTTCGCGAGCTTGCCGGGGTTCGCGATCGAGCGCTTGCGCAGCTCCATCTTCGACTTCGTCGTGAAGAGCGGCCCGATGAGCACGGGCACACCGCGCTCGGCGAGCAGATCGGCGACCACGTGCGCCTCGGTGCCGTGGTCGATGATGAGGTCGTAGCCGAACTCGGCCTGCAGGCGCAGCGCCGTGACGATGTCGTCGGCGCGGTGCGCGTGCTGGCGCCACGGGATCTCGCGGCGCAGCACCTTGCCGAGCGCCTCCATCGTGAGGTCGACCTCGGCGGTCGCGCCGGCGTCGACGTCGTTGTGCTTGCGCTGGTAGTTCTGCGCGGCGACGAATGCGTCGCGGATGATCTTCGCGGTGCCGAGCCTGGTCGAGGGCGTCTGCTTCTTGTCGCCGTACACGCGCTTGGGGTTCTCGCCGAGCGCGCTCTTGAGGCCCGCCGGCTCGCGCAGCACCATGTGGTCGACGATGCGGCCGTGCGTGTGGAGCGTCGTGGCCTGGCCGCCGATGGGGTTGCCGGAGCCCGGGTTGACGTTCACGGTCGTCACACCGCCCGCGAGCGCGAGGTCGAAGCCCTCGTCGAAGGGGTCGATCGCGTCGATCGTGCGCACGCCCGCGGTGTTCGGGTTCGTCATCTCGTTCGTGTCGCTCCCCGTCGGCCCGTCGCCCTCGGGATGCACGCCGAGGTGCACGTGCGCGTCGATGAGACCGGGCGTCACCTGCGCGCCGTCCGCGTCGATGACGGTCGCTCCCTCGGGCACCGCGACGTCGGCGCCGAGCTCAGCGATCCGACCGTCGCGCACGAGCACCGTGCCCGCGAATTCCTGGCCCTCGACGGGCACGACCTGGGCGTTGACGATGGCGAGCAGCATGCGGTTCCTCTTCAGATCGGGATCGTTCCCCAGCCTACGCCTGATTAGCCGAACGAACGACCTGCGCTCATGGCCACCCTCGGAGCGCTGCTCCCGGCCGCCCTCGTCGCGATCCGCGCGAGCCATGCCGTCGCGGCGGCGCGAGCCCGCCGCGCGTCCCGACGTGGCGCGGCTCAGTCGTCGACGAGCTCCTCGAGCCGCGTCAGGCAGTCCTGCCATCCCTGCTGGAAGTCCTCGACCTCATCGATCGGCGCGGTCTGCCGCACGACGATCCGCACGCCGCCCTCGACCTCGGTGAAGTCGATCGTGACGAGCTCCTCCCGCGCGCCCTGGTCGTCGCCCGAGAGCCAGATCCACGACTGCGCGATGCGCTCGCCCTCGTCGAGCTGCAGGAAGCGCCCCTGCACGCCGAAGCCGCCCTCGCCCGTCTGGATCCGGTACGAGCCGCCCTCGCGGCCGTCGACCTCGTAGCGCGTGTCGTCGAACATCGGCCACCACCAGCGCTCGAGGCCGGCGGCCGTCGTCCAGAGCGGCCACAGCGCATCCGTCGTCATCTCGACGAAGCCGATGACCTCGGCGTGCTCGACGTCGTCGGGGATCCGCAGCTGCTCGCTCATGCCGCCACGCTAGCCGCGCGAGCCGCGCGCTCGCACTATCGTGGTGCCGACCGGCGACCGTGCGCCGCAGACGAGAGCGATCGCCGTGACCCTCCCGACCGCCGAAGGCCTCAGCCGCTCCGAGCGGCTCGACCGCCTGCCGTTCTCGCGCGCCCACGGCCGGCTGCTCGGCACGAGCGGCATCGGCTGGGCGCTCGACGCGATGGACGTCGGCCTCATCTCGTTCGTCATCGCGGCGCTCGCGCAGCAGTGGAGCCTCACGGCGACCGAGTCGAGCTGGATCGCCTCGATCGGGTTCGTCGGCATGGCGATCGGCGCGACGGTCGGCGGCCTGCTCGCCGACCGCATCGGCCGCCGCAGCGTCTTCGCGCTCACGCTCCTCGTCTACGGGCTCGCGACCGGCGCCTCGGCGCTCGTCGGCTCGCTCGCGGCCCTTCTCGCGCTGCGCTTCGTCGTCGGGCTCGGCCTCGGCGCCGAGCTGCCGGTCGCCTCGACGCTCATCAGCGAGTTCGCGCCCAAGCGCATCCGCGGTCGCGTCGTCGTCTGGCTCGAGGCGTTCTGGGCGCTCGGCTGGATCGCCGCCGCGGTCATCGGCACGTTCGTCGTCGGCGCCGCCGACGACGGCTGGCGCTGGGGGCTCGCGATCGGCATGGCGCCGGCCGTCTTCTCGATCGTCGTGCGCTGGGGCATGCCCGAGTCGGTGCGCTACCTCGAGGCCCGCGGGCGCATCCCCGAGGCCGAGCGCACGGTGCGGCGCTTCGAGCGATCGGCGGGTGTCGCCGCGCCGGTCGAGGACGAGACGACGGATGCGTCGGCACGGTCCGAGCCGACGGCTCCGGATCCCCGGGGCACGGTCGCCGACGCCGATCGCGTCTCGATCTGGTCGCCCGCGCTCCGCCGCCGCACGATCGCGCTGTGGGCGGTGTGGTTCTGCATCAACTTCTCGTACTACGGCGCGTTCATCTGGATCCCGTCGCTGCTCGTCGAGCAGGGCTTCCCGCTCGTGCGCTCGTTCGGGTTCACGCTCATCATCACGCTCGCGCAGCTGCCCGGCTACGCGACGGCGGCGTTCCTCATCGAGCGCTGGGGCCGGCGGCCGACGCTCACCGCGTTCCTCGCGGGCTCGGCGCTCGCCGCGGCGTGGTTCGGCACCGCGTCGACGGAGGGCGCGATCATCGCCGCCGGCTGCGCGCTGTCGTTCTGCAACCTCGGCGCGTGGGGCGCGCTCTACGCGATCGGACCCGAGCTCTACCCCACGAACGTGCGCGGCACCGGCACGGGGGCCGCGGCGGGCTTCGGCCGCATCGCCTCGATCATCGCGCCGCTCGCGGTGCCGCCGCTGCTCGGCCTCGGCGGCCCGCTGCTGCTGTTCGCGGTGTTCGCGGCGGCGTTCGCGCTCGCCGCGATCGCCGCGTGGACGCTGCCCGAGCGGCGCGGCACCGCGCTCGAGTAGCGCGCTGGAGCTAATGCGGAGGCCCTTTCGGGCCTCCGCGCGACGCCAGCGCCGGGGCCCGTCCCGGGCCCCGGTCACCGTGTACGGAGCGCGCGCCTCCCGCTACGCCAGCTTCGCGAGCGCCTGCTGCAGGTCGGCGACGAGGTCGTCCGCGTCCTCGAGCCCGACCGAGAGCCGCAGCAGGTCCTCCGGCACGGCGAGCTCGGTGCCCTTGACGGATGCGTGGGTCATCTCCGAGGGGTAGCAGACGAGCGACTCGATGCCGCCGAGCGACTCCGCGAGCTGGAACACCTCGGTGTGCCGCACGAGCTCGAGCGCCGCGGCCTTCCCGCCCGCGAGCTGCAGCGACACCATGCCGCCGAAGCCGCGCATCTGCCGGCTGGCGAGCTCGTGCTGCGGGTGGTCGACGAGGCCCGGGTAGTGCACCGCGGTGACGCCCTTGTGCCCGACGAGCGACTCGGCGACGGCCTGCGCGTTCTGGCAGTGCCGCTCGACCCGGACGGCGAGCGTCTTGAGCGAGCGGCTCGTGAGCCACGCGTCGAACGGGCTGTTGACGGCCCCGACCGCGAACTGCTGGAAGCCGATGCGCTCGGCGAGCGACGCATCCGCCGTGATGACCGCGCCGCCGACGAGGTCGGAGTGGCCGCCGATGTACTTGGTCGTCGAGTGCACGACGACGTCGGCGCCGAGCGCGAGCGGCTGCTGCAGGTAGGGCGTCGCGAAGGTGTTGTCGGCGACGACGATCGCCCCGGCCGCGTGGCCGAGCTCGGCGAGCCCCGCGATGTCGGCGACCTTCATGAGCGGGTTCGAGGGCGTCTCGACCCACAGGATCTTCGTGTTCGGCCGCAGGCCCGCCCGCACGGCGTCGAGGTCGGATGCGTCGGCGGTCGAGATCTCGACGCCCCAGCGGGAGTGGATCTGCGAGACGAGGCGGTGCGTGCCGCCGTAGACGTCGTTGCCCATGAGCACGTGGTCGCCCGGCTGGAGCACCGCGCGGAGCACCGCGTCCTCGGCGGCGAGGCCCGAGCCGAACGCGAACGCGTGGCTGCCGCGCTCGAGGCTCGCGAGCTGCTGCTGCAGCGCGTCGCGGCTCGGGTTGCCGCCGCGCGAGTACTCGTAGCCGTCGCGGAACCCGCCGACGCCGTCCTGCACGAACGTCGAGGTCATGAAGATGGGCGGGATGACCGCGCCCGTGCGGGGGTCGAAGGACTGCCCCTCGTGGATGGCCCGGGTCGAGAAGCCGTGGGATGCGAGTCGGTCGTCGGTCATGTCAGGCGTCCTTCGCGAGGTGGGCGAGCAGGTCGGAGCGGGTGACGACGCCGGCGGGCTTCGCGGCGTCGAGCACGAGGAGGGCGTCGGCGTCGCGCAGGGCGGCGCGGAGCGCCTCCACCGACTCGGCGATGCCGATCTGCGGCAGCCGCGGGCCGAGGTGCTGCGCGACGGGGTCGGCGAGGCTCGCCCGCTCGGCGACGACCGCGTCGAGGAGCGCGCGCTCGTCGACTGCGCCGGCCACCTCGCCGAGCACGACGGGCGGCTCGGCGCGGAGCACGGGCAGCTGGTGCACGCCGAGCGCGCGCATCCGCTCGATCGCGTCGCGCACCGTGTCGTCCGGGCGCACGTGCGGGATGGTCGCGGGCTCGGCGCCGCTGCTCGCGAGCACGTCGCGCACCGTCGGCCCGCCCTCCGCGTCCGCGAAGCCGTGGGACCGCATCCACGAGTCGGAGTAGAGCTTCTGCAGGTAGCCCCGGCCCGAGTCGGGCAGCAGCACGACGACGACCGCGTCGGCGGGCAGCCCGCGCGCGACCCGCAGGGCCGCCGCGACCGCCATGCCGCTCGAGCCGCCGGCGAGCAGGCCCTCCTCGCGCGCGAGGCGGCGCGTCATCGCGAACGCCTCGGCATCGCCGATCGCGATCACCTCGTCGACGACGCTCGGGTCGTAGTTGCCGGGCCACATGTCCTCGCCGACGCCCTCGACGAGGTACGGCCGGCCCGTGCCGCCGGAGTAGATGGAGCCCTCGGGGTCGGCGCCGACGATGCGGACGGCGCCGTCGGAGGCGCGCTTGAGGAACCGGGCCGAGCCGGTGATCGTGCCGCCCGTGCCGACGCCCGCGACGAAGTGCGTGACGCGGCCGTCGGTGTCGCGCCAGATCTCGGGGCCGGTGGACGCCTCGTGCGCGGCCGGCGCCGCGGGGTTGAAGAACTGGTTGGGCTGGAACGCGCCCTCGATCTCGTCGGTGAGGCGGTTGGCGACGCCGTAGTACGACTCGGGGCTCTCGGGCGCGACCGAGGTGGGCGTCACGACGACCTCGGCGCCGTACGCGCGCAGCGTCGCCCGCTTGTCCTCGGCGACCTTGTCGGGGCACACGAAGACGCAGCGGTAGCCCTTCTGCTGCGCGACGAGCGCGAGGCCGACGCCGGTGTTGCCGCTCGTCGGCTCGACGATCGTGCCGCCGGGGCGCAGCAGGCCCTTCGCCTCGGCGTCCTCGATCATCGCCTGCGCGATGCGGTCCTTGACCGAGCCGCCGGGGTTGAGGAACTCGACCTTCGCGAGCACGGTCGCGGCGATGCCCTCGGTGACCCTCGAGAGGCGCACGAGCGGGGTGTTCCCGATCGTCTCGAGGACGGACTCGGCGTAGTGCATGTGCTCCTCCAGGTCGGCGCTCCAGCCTAGCGAGCGCGGCCACGGCGGCATGCGGGCGGCCCCGAGCGCAGCGCGGCGGGCGGCCCCTCGAGGGAGCCGCCCGCCGCGGTCGCTCAGCCCTCGGTGAGGGGCGCGAGATCCGGGTTGTCGGCGTACGCCTCGGCCGCGTTCGCCTGCGTGACGATCACCGGCTCGAGCAGGTTCGAGGGCACCTCGATCGCGCCGTTGTCCGACGTCGCGGTCGTCTCCGGCTCCTCGCCGGCCTGCAGCGCCTGCACCATCTCGATGGTCGCGGCGACGAGCGCGCGCGTGTCCTTGTAGATGGTGGAGTACTGCGTGCCCGCGACGATCGCGCGCACCGACTCGACCTCCGAGTCCTGGCCCGTCACGACCGGCACCTCGCGGCCGTCGTTCTGCACCGAGGTGAGGATCGCGCGCGCGAGGTTGTCGTTCGGAGAGAGCACGCCGTGCAGCTCCTGCCCCTGGTAGGAGCTCTGCAGGATCGTGTCCATGCGGTTCTGCGCGTTCTCCGCCGCCCAGTCCTCGGTCGAGGTCTGCTGCACCGTCGTCTGGCCCGAGACGACCGTGAGCGTGCCGTCGTCGATGCGCGGCTGCAGCACGCTCATCGCGCCGTCGAAGAACACCGCCGAGTTGGAGTCGTCGGGCGAGCCCGAGAACAGCTCGATGTTCCAGGCCTCCTGGTCGCCGTAGCGCTCCTCGAGGCCCTGCAGCAGCGACTCGGCCTGCAGCTCGCCGACGTGGAAGTTGTCGAACGCGACGTAGTAGTCGACGAGCTCGCTGTTCTGGATGAGCCGGTCGTAGGCGATGACGGTGATGCCGGCGGCGTCGGCCGCCTGCAGCTGCGTCGCGAGCTGGTTCGTGTCGGCCGCGCCGATCACGATCACCTCGGCGCCGCCGTCGATCATCGTCTGGATCTGCTGCTGCTGGTCGCCGACCGAGTTCGACGAGCCCGCGTACTGCACGTTGCCGTCGAAGCCCGCCTCGTCGAGGCCGTTCGTGAACAGGTCGCCCGCGAGCACCCAGTTCTCGCTCGTGCGGTCGGGCAGGGCGACGCCGATCGTCGCGTCGGCGGCGAAGCCCTCAGCCGCCGCCCCCTCGCTCGGGTCGGCGCTGCTGCTCCCGGTGTCGCCGCGGCCGCAGCCGGTCAGTGCGACGCTGACGGCGACGATGCCGACCAGCGCCACCGTGGTGGTCTTCCTCATGGTTGCTCCTTCAGTGCGGATGGGTCGGTTCGGTCAAGCGGGATCGGCCGCGCGGCTGCCGCGCATCCCGCGCTGCAGCAGGCCGATGATGGAGAAGCGCCCCTGGCGCTTGTTGAGCACGTCGATCGCGACCGCGATGAGCAGCACGAGGCCCTTGATGACCTGGATCCAGTCGGATCCCGTGCCGATCGCGAAGAGGCCGTTCGAGAGCACCGCCATCACGAGGCCGCCGATGATGCTGCCCGCGACGGTGCCGATGCCGCCCGCGACCGCGGCGCCGCCGATGAAGACGGCCGCGATCGCGTCGAGCTCCCAGCCCGTGCCGTCGGCGGGGCCGGCCGCTTGCGAGCGCGCGATCCACAGCATCCCCGCGACCGCCGCGAGCACCGACATGTTCGCCATCACGAAGAAGTCGACCCACCGCGTGCGCACGCCCGAGAGCTCGGCCGCCCGGCGGTTGCCGCCGACCGCGTAGATGTGGCGGCCGAGGGTCGTGCGCTGCGTGAGGAAGCCGTAGGCGAGCACGAAGATCGCGAGCAGGATGCCCGAGTGCGGGAAGCTCGTGCCGGGGCGCCCGCTCGCGAACAGCAACGTCGCCGCGACGATGACGCCGGCGACGAGCACGAGCCGGGTGACGAGCACCCACATGGGTGCGACCTCGGCGCCCACGCTCTGCCGCCGGGCGCGGCGGCGCAGCTCGAGCACGACGACCGCGACGATCGCGATGAGGCCCAGCAGCAGCGTGGGGTTGTTGTAGCCGGTGTCCGGGCCGATCTCGGGCAGGTAGCCCGCGAGCAGCGCGACGAACTCGGAGTCGACGCCGATGCCGCGCGACTGGCCGACGAGCTGGTTGAGCCCGCGGAACATGAGCATGCCCGCGAGCGTGACGATGAAGGCGGGCACGCCTACGAACGCGACCCAGAAGCCCTGCCACGCGCCGATCGCGATCCCGAGCCCGAGGCCCAGCAGGATGCTCGACCACCACGGGATGCCCCAATCGGTCATCGAGATGGCGACGACGACGCTCACGAACGCGGCGACCGAGCCGACCGAGAGGTCGATGTGGCCGGCGATGATGACCATCACCATCCCGATCGCGAGGATGAGGATGTACGACTGCGACTGGACGAGGTTGATGACGTTGCCCGACGAGAGCGTCGTGCCGTTCGTCGCGAGCTGGAACGCGAGCACGATCACGATGAGCGCGCCCAGGATGCCGAACTCCTTCAGCGATCCCTTCTTGCCGAACAGCATGCTCGCCTCGGCCAGGAACCCGCGCCGCGGCGTCGCCCCATCGCTCATCCGTCAGTCACCCTTCGTCGGCGCCATGCGGCGCATGAGCATCTCCTGGTCGGCCTCCGCTGCGGGCAGCTCGCCCGTGATCCGGCCCTCGAAGATGGTGTAGATCCGGTCGGCGAGCCCGAGCAGCTCGGGCAGCTCGGAGGAGATGAGGATGACGCCCTTCCCCTGATCGGCGAGCTGCCGGATGATCTGGTAGATCTCGCTCTTCGCCCCCACGTCGATGCCGCGCGTCGGCTCGTCGAGGATGAGCAGGTCGGGGTCGGTGAACATCCACTTCGACAGCACGACCTTCTGCTGGTTGCCGCCCGAGAGCGTGTCGACGCCCTGCTCGACGTCGGGGGCCTTGATGCGCAGCGCCTTGAGGTACTCCTCCGCCGCGTGCAGCTCGCGGATCGGGTCGACGACGCCGGCGGTCGAGACCTTGCCGAGCTTCGCCGAGACGACCGAGCGCTTGATGGTGTCGAGCAGGTTGAGCCCGAGCGCCTTCCGGTCCTCGCTCACGTACGCGATGCCGTGCTCGATCGCCTCCGGCACCGAGCGCACGCGGATCTCCTGCCCGTCCTTCACGATCGCGCCGCCGAGCCACGTGCCGTACTGGCGGCCGAAGAGGCTCATCGCGAGCTCGGTGCGGCCGGCGCCCATCAGGCCGGCGAAGCCCACGATCTCGCCGCGCCGCACGGTGAAGCTCGAGCCCTTCGCGACGAGCCGCTCGGCGGAGAGCGGATGCTGCACCGTCCAGTCGCGCACCTCGAAGAAGACGTCGCCGGCCGCGCCCGAGCGCTCGGGGAAGCGGTGCCCGAGCGTGCGCCCTACCATGCCGCGGATGATGCGGTCCTCGTCGACCGCGCCGTGCTCGATGTCGAGCGTCTCGACGACCCGGCCGTCGCGGATGATCGTGATGGCGTCGGCGACCTGCTCGATCTCGCCCAGCTTGTGGGAGATCATGATCGACGTCACGCCCTTGCCCTTGAGCCCGACGATGAGGTCGAGCAAGTGCTGCGAGTCGGCCTCGTTGAGCGCGGCGGTCGGCTCGTCGAGGATGAGCAGCCTGACGTCCTTCTCGAGCGCCTTCGCGATCTCGACGAGCTGCTGCTTGCCCACGCCGATGTGCTTGATGGGCGTCTCGGGATCCTCGTCGAGGCCGACGCGGGCGAGCAGCTCGGTCGCGCGCACGTGCACGGCGTCCCAGTCGATCGCGACGCCTTTCCGCGGCTCGTTGCCGAGGAAGATGTTCTCGGCGATCGACAGCTCCGGCACGAGCGCGAGCTCCTGGTGGATGATGACGATGCCCGCGCGCTCGGAGTCGTTGATCCTGCCGAAGGCGACCGGCTCGCCCTGGTAGACGATCTCGCCGTCGAAGGTGCCGTGCGGGTAGACGCCCGAGAGCACCTTCATGAGCGTGGACTTGCCTGCGCCGTTCTCGCCGCAGATGGCGTGGATGCGACCCTTGCGCACCTCGAGGCTCACGTCCTCGAGCGCGCGGACGCCGGGGAACTCCTTCGTGATGCCCCGCATCTCCAGGATCACCGGGTCCGCCACCGTCGGCTCCTTCCCCCGATCCCGCCGCCCTCGGCGGGATCGCCGATCAACCTACGCGCGCACCTCGTTGACGTCAACCATTGAACGCATCCGCCCATCCCGCGATCCACCGATGAACGCATCGTCGACCGCGCTGCGCCCCGCGAGGGTCACCGCGCCGAGCGCTTCCGCACGACGCCCGAGCGACGTGCGCTCGATGCGCGTCGTGGTGGTGAGCGGGTGGAGCGCGAAGCGCCGGAAGCTCTCGCGCACGGGACCCAGCAGCAGGTCGCCGACTTCGGCGATCGGGCCGCCGACCACGACGAGGGACGGCGCGAGCAGGCTCGCCGCCGTCGCGACCGCCCGGCCGATCGCGACCCCGGCGTCGTCGATGACGCGGCGAGTGGCGGGGTCGCCGTCGATCGCCCGCCGCACGATGTCGGCGGTCGTGATGGGCGTGCCGAGCGCGGTCGAGAGCGATTGCGCCATCGCGCGCGCCGAGGCGAGCGTCTCGAGGCAGCCGCGGTTGCCGCACACGCACAGCGCGCCGTTCGGCTCGACCTGCACGTGGCCGAGCTCGCCCGCGATGCCGATCGCGCTGCGATGCAGCCGCCCGCCGAGCACGAGTCCCGCGCCGATGCCGGTGCCGACCTTCACGAACACGAGGTCGTCGACCTGCCCGTGCGGGCCGAACGCGCGCTCTGCGATCGCGCCGAGATCCGCGTCGTTCACGAGCTCGACCGGCATCCCGAAGGCCTCGGCGACGTCGCTCGCGGCGACGCCCTCCCACTCCGGCAGGATCGTCTGGCCGAGCACGGTGCCCGTGCGGGAGTCGATCGGACCGGGCACCCCCGCGCAGATCGCCGCGATGTCGCCGCGCCCGAGGCTCGCGGCAGCCAGCAGCTCGTCGAGCCGGCCGACCGCGGCCGCGATGCTCTCCTCCGCGCGATGGCCGGGCGGGAGCGGGATCTCGTCCTCGACGAGCTCGCCCGCCCCGTCGACCGCGATCGCGATGCGCACGTGCTGCCGGCCGAAGTCGACGCCGACGACCGTCGGCCCGCCGGTCTGCTCGAGCGTCACGAGGCTCGCGCGCCGCCCGAGCCGCACCGTCGGCGAGGTCGACACGGCGCCGCGCTCGCGGAGGTCGCGGACGATGTTCGAGACCGTGGCGTTGGCGAGCCCCGTCCGCTCGGCGAGCTCGGACTGCGTCGCGGGCGCGCCGCGGAGCGCTTGCACGAGCCGCGCCTCGTTCGCGGCCCGGAGCGCCCCCTGGGACCCGGGGCGGGCTCGCTTCGCCATGCGGCCATCGTGTCCAGCCGCCCGGTTGCTGTCAAGGAATGAAGACAAGAGGGGCGGGTCAGGGTGCGGCAGGATGGCCGCATGGACGCCCGCCGCGAGCTCATCATCGAGCGAGTGCTGCGCTGCGTCGAGCTCGTGCCGCCTGGTCGCGTCGCCTCCTACGGCGCGATCGCCGCCATCTGCGGCATCGGCCCGCGGCAGGTCGGCTCGATCATGCGACACTACGGCTCCGGCGTGCCGTGGTGGCGGATCACGTCCCACGCGGGCGACATCGGCGGCGACCACCATGATGCGGCGCGGTCGATCTGGGCGGAGGAGGGCATCGAGCTCAAGCCCAACGGCCTCGGCTGTCGCTACGCGGACTACGCCGCCGACATGGCCGAGCTCGAGCGGCGGTGGCGGGAGGCGATCGCCGACCTGCCGGACCCAGACGGGGTCGACCTCGACGCATCCGCCTGACCCCTCCGCCAGACGCGCCCGGCCCCGCACCAGCGGGTGCGCCCCCGCCGCGGGGGTGCTGGAATGCCGCCACCCCGCGCGCGGATGCGCACCCGTCGCGCGCGGCGTCACCGACGCCGGCTACGCGTGCGTCGACTGCTGCGCGAAGAGCGTCGCGTAGGTGCCGCCCGCCTCGAGCAGCGCCTCGTGCGTGCCCCGCTCGACGATCCGCCCGCGGTCGATGACGAAGATGACGTCGGCGTGCCGGATGGTCGAGAGCCGGTGCGCGATCGCGAGCGTCGTGCGGCCGCGCGCGGCCTCGTCGAGCGCGGCCTGCACGACCCGCTCCGAGACGGTGTCGAGCGCGCTCGTCGCCTCGTCGAGCACGAGCACCGCCGGGTCCTTCAGCAGCACGCGCGCGATCGCGATGCGCTGCTTCTCGCCGCCCGAGAGCCGGTAGCCGCGCTCGCCGACGATCGTGTCGTAGCCGTCGGGGAAGCGGTGGATCGTGTCGTAGATGCTCGCGGCGCGCGTCGCGGCGTCGAGCTCCTCCTCGGTCGCGTCGGGCTTGGCGTAGCGGAGGTTCTCGGCGATGGATGCGTGGAAGAGGTAGGGCTCCTGGCTCACGATACCGATGTTGTCGGTGAGCACCGCCGGGTCGATCTCGCGCACGTCGGTGCCGGCGAAGCGCACCGCTCCCCCGGTGACCTCGTGCAGGCGCGGCAGCAGGTAGCCGATCGTCGTCTTGCCGGCGCCGGAGGGGCCGACGAACGCGGCGAAGGTGCCGGGCTCGAGCGAGAACGAGATGCCGTCGAGCGTGTTCGGCTCGTCGGCCTTCGCGTCCGGGTAGCGGAAGCGCACGTCGTCGAACTCGACCTCGCCGAGCCGCGCGGGCTCGATCGGCTTCGGCGTCGCGGGCGGCGTGATCGCCGGCTGCAGGTCGAGGTACTCGAAGATGCGGGCGAAGAGCGCGCCGGAGGTCTGCAGGTCGAGGCCGACGCGCAGGAGCCCCATGAGCGGCATGAGGAGCCGCGACTGCACCGTGGTGAAGGCGACGAGCGTGCCGGCGGTGATGCCGGTGTCGCCGCCGACGATGAGGTAGCCGGCGAGCACGTAGACGACCGCGGGCAGCACCGAGATGAAGATCGAGACGAGCGCGAAGAACGTCTGGCCGCTCATGGTGAGGCGCACCTGCAGGCCCACCTGGCGGTCGTTCTCATCCTGGTAGCGCCGCGACTCGTCGCGCTGCCGGCCGAACGCCTTCGCGAGCAGGATCCCCGAGACCGAGAGCGCCTCCTGCGTGATGGCGGTCATCTCGCTCAGCGACTCCTGCGTCTGGGTCGCGATGCGCGCGCGCACCTGCCCGACGCGGCGCTGCAGCAGCACGAGCACCGGGGTGAGCAGCACCGCCATGACCGTCAGCTGCCACGACAGGATGAGCATCGTCACGAGGCTCGCGATGACGGTGACGGTGTTGCCGACGACCGACGAGACCGTGTTCGAGAGCACGCTCGCGACGCCCCCGACGTCGTTCTGCAGGCGCGACTGGATGACGCCCGTCTTCGTGCGCGTGAAGAACGCGAGCTCCATGCTCTGCAGCTTGTCGAACAGCGACACGCGCAGCTGCCCCATCACCCGGTTGCCGACCTTCGAGGTGATGAGCGTCTGCCAGATGCCGAGCAGGCTCGACGAGACCCACAGCGCGACCATGACGCCGACGAGCACCCAGAGCAGCTGCAGGTCGGGTCCCGAGCCGTCGACGGGGAAGAGCGCCTCGTCGAAGACCCGCTGCGTCAGCAGCGGCGGGAAGACGGCGATCGCCGCGACGATGAGCACGAGCGCGATCGTGAGCGCGATCTGCGCGCGATGGGGTGCGAAGAGGGCGAGGATGCGTCGGCCCAGGTTCGGCACGCGGGGCGCGCTCGCGTTCGCGGCTCGCTGGGCGGCCTCGTCGCGCATCGCCACGCGGCCGCCGCCGCCCCGCATCATGGTCATGGAGCCAACGCTATCGGCGCTCGCTGACGGCCCGCGGGTCCGGCCGGGCAGGTGGGAGCCGGAGCCGCCGATCGCCCGGCGAGCATCCCGCGCACGACGAAGGGCCGCACCCTCGCGGATGCGGCCCTTCGTGCTGGAGCGGGGAACGCTACTTGAGCGTCACCGTCGCGCCGGCCTCCTCGAGGTCGGCCTTCGCCTTCTCGGCGTCCTCCTTCTTCGCGCCCTCGAGCACGTTCGAGGGAGCACCGTCGACGAGCGCCTTGGCCTCGCCGAGGCCGAGCGACGTCAGCGCACGGACGACCTTGATGACCTGGATCTTCGCCGAGCCGGCAGCCTCGAGGACGACGTCGAACGAGTCCTTCTCCTCGGCCTCCTCCTCGGCGCCCGCGCCACCGGCGGCCGGGGCCGCGGCGACCGCGACGGGAGCCGCAGCGGTGACCTCGAAGGTCTCCTCGAATGCCTTCACGAACTCGCTGAGCTCGATGAGGGTGAGCTCCTTGAACTGCTCGAGCAGCTCTTCAGTCGACAGCTTTGCCATCGTCTTCTCCTTGTTTCTGGAACTGACCGGGCCTTACTCGGCCGCGGACTCCTGCTTGACCCGCAGCGCGTCGACCGCGCGAGCGGCCTGGGCGAGCGGGGCGTTGAACATGTACGCAGCGCCGAACAGCGAGGCCTTGAAGGCACCGGCCAGCTTGGCCAGCAGCACCTCCCGCGACTCGAGGTCGGCGAGCTTGTTGACGTCGTCGGTCGAGAGCGGGTTCCCGTCGAAGAATCCGTTCTTGACCACGAGCGCCGGGTTCGCCTTGGCGAAGGCACGCAGCTCCTTCGCGACGGCGACCGGGTCGCCGTGCACGAATGCGATCGCCGACGGGCCGACGAGCGAGTCGTCGAACGCGTCGATGCCAGCCTTGTTGGCAGCGATCTTGGTGAGCGTGTTCTTCACCACGGCGTACGTCGCGTGCTCACTGATCGATCGGCGCAGCGTCTTCAGCTGGCCGACGGTGAGACCGCGGTACTCGGTCAGCAGAACGGCGTTCGAGGTCTCGAAGAGGTTCGAGAGCTCGGCGACCGCAGCTTCCTTGTTCGCCATGGTGCTCCTTGCGTCATTGCTGGCTGCCCTGGCCCGAACATGCAAATGAGCTCCGGCGCACGCGCACGGAGCTCGGTCCTCGACGGGACTTCACACCTGCGCGGGACGACGCTCCTCGAGCGAGCCTTCGGTTGCCGCACGCCCTTGCGGGCACGCGCCAACGACCAGCGGTCTTTGGTATGGGATCAGACTACGGCACGACGGATGCGTCGCGCAAGCCCGCCGCATCGGCCGGCTCCATGCGCGGCAGCCGCACCGTGAACGCCGTGCGGCCAGGGCGGCTCTCGAGCGCGATCGTGCCCTGGTGCGCGTCGACGAGCGCCTGCACGATCGCGAGCCCGAGCCCCGACGACCCGGTCTCCCGTGAGCGGGAGCGGTCGCCGCGCGCGAAGCGCTCGAAGACGGTGCGCTGCTGCTGCTCCGGGATGCCCGGGCCGGCGTCGACGACCTCGAGCACCGCCTCCCCCGGCTCGGCGCGGAGCGTGACGTCGATCGCCGTGCCCTCGGGCGTGTGCACGCGGGCGTTCGCGAGCAGGTTCGCCACGACCTGCTGCAGCCGCAGCGCGTCGCCGGGCACGGCGACCGGCTCCTCGGGGAGCATGAGGGAGATCGGATGCGCGGGGCCGGCGGCCTGCGCGTCGGCGACGGCCTCGACGACGAGGAGGGAGAGGTCGACCTCGGCGCGGACGAGCTCGCGGCCCTCGTCGAGCCGCGCGAGCAGCAGCAGGTCGTCGACGAGCGCCTGCATGCGGCGCGCCGCGGCCTCGATGCGCTCGAGGGATTCGCGGCTGTCGGGCCGCAGCTCGCCGTCGTGCTTGCGCGTGATCTCGGCGTAGCCCCGCACGGCCGCGAGCGGCGTGCGCAGCTCGTGCGACGCATCCGCGACGAACTGCCGCACGCGCCGCTCGCTCATCGCCCGCGCGTCGAACGCCTCCTGGATGTGCGCGAGCATGCGGTTCATCGACTCCTGCACCCGGTCGACCTCCGAGGCCGGGTCCTCGATGTGCACGCGGTTCGTCAGCTGCGCGTCGCCCGACGCGAGCGGCAGCTGCGAGATGCGCTCGGCGGTCGAGATGACGGCGGTGAGGGGACGCAGGGCGCGGCGGATGATCGAGTCGGCGAGCACGAGCACGAGCGCGAGCGCCGCCGCGGCCGCGACCGCGATGACGAACGCGAGCGCGGCGAGCGTCTGGTTCGCCTCGGCCATCGACAGCCCGACGATCACCCGCACCTGCCCCACCTGGGTCGCGACCGTGCGGTAGGAGCCGTAGCTCGGCAGGGTCGCGCTCGTCACGACGTCGGTCTCAGCCTCGAGCACCATCCGCTGATCGCGCTCCGAGAGCGCGAAGCGCTGCCCGAGCCGGTTCATGATGAAGTTGTCGCCGAGCTGGCCCGACTGCTCCTCGATCGCGAGCAGGGCACCCGTGGGCGTCGCGCTCGGGTCGACGGTCGGCCGCTCGCCGGTCGACAGCGCTCTCGCGACCGAGACGCTCGTGCGCTCCGAGAACTCGCGCAGCTGCTCGTCGATGCGCGTCTCGAGCACGACGCGCATCGTCATGACGCTCGCGATCGCGACCGCCGCGGTGAGCAGCGCGAAGAGCGCGACGACCACGACGAGCAGCCGCCGTCGCAGCGACCACGACGACGGGTTCTGGATGCGTCTGCCCAGCTGAGCCACGGACGCGGGCGCCGACTGGCTCACCTCGAGCAGGCCTCCGTCACTCGGCGGCGCGCAGCTGGTAGCCGACGCCGCGCACCGTGTGGATCATGGGCGGGCCGAGGGTGTCGATCTTCTTGCGGAGGTAGGAGATGTAGAGCTCGACGACGCTCGCGCGGCCGCCGAAGTCGTACGACCAGACGCGGTCGAGGATCTGCGCCTTCGAGAGCACTCGGCGCGGGTTGCGCATGAGGTAGCGCAGCAGCTCGAACTCGGTCGCCGTGAGGTCGATCTGCTTGCCGCCGCGGCGCACCTCGTAGGAGTCCTCGTCCATCATGAGGTCGCCGACCCAGAGCACGCTCGACTCCTCGGCGGCCGTCGCCGTGCGGCGGATGAGGCCGCGGAGGCGCGCGACGACCTCCTCGAGGCCGAACGGCTTCGTGACGTAGTCGTCGCCGCCGGCGGTGAGCCCTGCGACGCGGTCGTCGAGCGAGTCCTTCGCGGTGAGGAACAGCACGGGCACGTCGAAGCCGGCCGAGCGGAGCCGCTGGAGCACGGTGAGCCCGTCGATGTCGGGGAGCATGATGTCGAGCACGACGGCGTCGGGGCGGAACTCGCGCACCGCCTGCAGGGCCTGCTGGCCGTTCGCGGCGGTCTTGACGTCCCAGCCCTCGTACTTGAGGCCCATCGCGACGAGGTCGGCGAGGCTCTGCTCGTCGTCGACCACCACGATGCGGATGGGCGAGCCGTCCTGGCGGGTGAGGCGGGGCTGCGCCCGCAGCTTCTGCTGAGCGGTGTCGGTCATGCCACCCATTGCGCCACATCCCCCTGTGCATCGGTGCCCCATAGTCTATGCGCTCCCTGTGCGTCTCCTTTCCCGGCTCGACGCATCCGTCGTCACGGCACGACGCGCGAGAACGCGCCCGTGCGGAGCCAGTGCTCGAGGCGGCCGATCGACGTGCGCACGTAGCCCAGGGACTGGGCGCGGAGGCTCGCGGTCGACGAGCTGAGCAGCGCGTTCGCGAGCAGCAGCTGCCGCGCGGCGACGAGCGCCTCGAAGTCGGCGGCCGATGCCTCCGGGAGCGCCGCGCGCTCCGCGTAGCCGGCCAGCAGCGCGCGCTCGGGCGCGGGGTCGCCGCCGCGGAGGTAGAAGGTCGAGATGGCGAGGTCGAGCACCGGCAGCCCGAAGCCGCAGTCGTCGAAGTCGAAGACCGCGAGCCGACCGCCGTGCCACTTGAGGTTGCCGCCGTGGAGATCGGCGTGGATGGCGCGGAGCTCGGCGCCGCGGTGCAGCCGCTCGAACGCGTCGGCCGCGCGTTCGGCCGCCTCCGCGAGCACGGATCGCTCGCGGGGCTCGAGCCCCGGCGCATTCGAGAGCAGGTCGGCGTCGCCGAAGAGCGGCGCGTCGAGCCGCGGCAGGCTCGAGCCCTCGGGCGGGCGCCAGCGCTCGGCGTGCTCGTGCAGCCTGGCCATCGTGCGCCCGAGCGCTCGAGCCGGCTCCTCGTCGAGCTCGCGCGCATCCTGCCTCGACCTGCATCGCCTCGTCGAGGTCGTGGTAGCCCATGCCGACATCCCACCACGGCGGCGCGCTGGTCGGCCGGCGGGGCGCGGAGTGGGAGGATGGAGGGGTGGACCTGCAGCTCGACATCTTCGGCGACGAGGCCCGCCTCGCGTCGCACACGAGCCGCATCCTCGCCTACTCGAGCGACCGCATCGCGTGGCTCCGCGCCCGCTCGGGCGGCGTGACCGCGACCGACGCCGCGCGGCTCAGCACCCAGCGCTCGATCACGGCCGTCGCGCGCGAGAAGACGAGCCTGCGCGGCTTCAGCGGCAACGCGTTCACCGACCACGGCCGGGCTCGCGAGCCGCACATCGCGCGCTGGGTGCACGACCACTTCTCGCTCCTGCCCTCGGATGCGCTCTTCCACGCCGCGCCGGACCGCCGCCACCTCGCGACCCCCGATTGCGTGAGCGACGACGGCTCGGTGCTCGCCGAGATCAAGACGACCTCGCGGCCGTTCGAGAAGATCCCGAAGAGCTACCTGCGGCAGATCTGGTGGCAGCAGTACGTGCTCGGCGCCGAGCGCACGCTCTTCGTGTGGGAGCAGCACGTCGACTTCGTGCCCGTCGGGCCACCGCGCCACCAGTGGGTCGAGCGCGACGAGGACGAGATCGCGATGCTCGTCGACCGCGCCGACCAGCTGCTGCAGCTGCTGGCGCGCTGATGCTGCTCGCGCGCTGATGCTCCTCGCGATCCACGGGCTCGGGTCGGACTCGAGCGCGATGCGCGACTACCTCGCGGGCGCCGTGCCGCCCGGCGTGCGCGTGCTGGCGCCCGACCTGCGGGCGCACGGGGCGAACCCGCGCATCGGCGAGCCGGGCGACTTCGCGCTCGAGGCGCTCGCCGCCGAGGTGGGCGACGAGCTCGCGCGCGTCGGCGACGGCTCGCCCGTGTCGATCGTCGGCGTCTCGCTCGGCGCGGCGCTCGCCGCGAGCATCGCGCGCTCCGGCCGCTTCCCGCTCGACCGGGTCGCGCTCGTGCGGCCCGCGTTCACGCACGAGCCGCTGCCCGCCAACCTCGCGGTCTTCCCCGTCATCGGCCGACTGCTCGAGTCGCATCGGCCCAGGCGGGCGCTCGCGGAGCTGCACCGCTCCGGCGCGTGGCGCGCGATCGCGCACGAGTCCCTCGCCCACGCGCGCGGCCTCGAGGCGCAGCTCACCCAGCCGCTCGCCGCCGAGCGGCGCATCCGCCTGCTCGAGATCCCGCGGAACGCCGCCTACCGCCCGGGTGAGCTGCGCATCCCGGCCCCGACGGTCGTGCTCGCGAGCGAGCGCGATCCCGTGCATCCGCTGCACGTCGCCGAGGCCTGGCGTGACGAGCTCGGCGCGCGCATGCTCGTCTCGCCCGCGCGCGACGACGGCGAGGCCGCGATGTTCGCGTGGTTCCGCGAGCAGCTCGGGAGCTTCCTCGTCGGCATCCGGTGACGGCTCAGTCGCGCGCGAGCTCGCCGAGGCGCAGCGCCGCCCTTGCCTGCCCGGCGCCGACGGGCGTCCGCGCGGGCGAGCCCGACGCATCCGCCCGCCTGGCGGGCAGGGAGTGCACGACCGCCACCGCGATGAGCCACAGCACGCCGATGCCCGCCGCGACGAACTCGAGCGTCGAGCCGACATCGGTGTTGCCGCCCGCGAGCGAGATGAGGCCGCCGGTCGCGGCGATGATGCCGACGGCGAGCCCGCCGACGATCGAGAGGCGCGCGACCCAGCGGTCGTCGGCGGTCGCGAACTGCAGCATCGCGGTGCAGCCGGCCGCGAAGGCGAGCACGGCGGCGACGATGTGCGCCCAGTCGCGCAGCTCCGCATCTGGCCCGAGCAGCGTCGGGCAGCCCGGCGAGCACGGCACGGCCGCCGCGAAGCCGAACAGCGCGCCCGCGACGACGAGCGAGGCGGCCGGCGCCCAGCGCCGCAGCACCGGGAGCCGCGTGCGCACGTCGCGCACCACGACCGCGACGAGCAGGATCCCGGCGACCACGAGCCCGAAGCCGATCTGGAACTGCCCCGCCGAGTGCATGTACTGCGCGCCGAGCTCGGAGATGTAGAGGAAGCGCTCGTACATCGCGCGCGCGTCGCCGATCACGGCGGCGCCCGCGACGAGGCTCGCGACGGCGAGCGTCGCGACGACGGCGTCCAGGCGGCGGTGCGGCGGCACGGTCCCGACTGTAGCGCCGTCACCCGACGTCATCCGGACATCCGCTCGTCATACGGGTGGAGTACCGTCGAGGCGACCTGGAGGGGGCAGTCATGCGAGCAGTGCTGGTGCGGGAGTTCGGCCCGACCGACGGCGTGGAGATCGGCGAGGTGGATGCGCCGCTCAAGCTGGGCACCGAGGTGATCGTCGACGTGCACGCCGCGGGCATGAACCCGATCGACTTCAAGACCGTGCTCGGCAAGGGCGCGGCGAAGGCGGTCGAGCCGCTGCTGCCGTGGGTGCCGGGCGGCGACGTCGCCGGCACCGTCGCCGAGGCGCCCTACGAGGCGCACGACCTGCAGCCGGGCGACGCGGTCTACGGCATCGCGAACCACTGGCGCACGCGCGGCACCTACGCCGAGCAGGTCGTCGTGCCGAGCCTCGCGCTCGCGCCGAAGCCTGAGTCGCTCAGCTTCGAGGAGGCCGCGGCGGTGCCGTGCGCGGCGCTCACCGCGTGGGACGCGGTCGTGCGCATCGCGAAGGCGCGCGCGGGGCAGCGCATCCTCATCCACGCGGGGGCGGGCGGCGTCGGCCACTTCGCCGTGCAGTTCGCGAAGTACTTCGGCGCGACGGTCGCGACGACCGTCTCGACCCGCAACGTCGACTTCGCGCGCTGCCTCGGCGCCGACGAGGTCGTCGACTACACGCAGGCCCGGTTCGAGGACGCGCTGCAGAAGGTCGACGTCGTCGTCGACCTCATCGGCAACGTCGCCGACGACACCGGCACCCGCTCGCTCGACGTGCTCAAGCACGGCGGGCTCTACCTCAACGTGCCGACCGGCTCGTGGCCCGAGTACGCCGCGGCCGCGGCCGAGCGGGGCCTGCGCGCCTCGTCGGTCAAGGTCGAGTCGGACGGCTCCAACCTCGGCATCATCGGGCGCCTGATCGACGCCGGCGACGTGCGCGTCGAGGTGCAGCACGCCTACCCGCTCGAGCGCGTGCACGAGGCGCTCGCCGAGCTGCAGGGCGGGCACGTGCGCGGCAAGCTCGTGCTCAAGGTGCGCTGATCCGCCGAACCGGCCCTCGACGGTGCAAGATGGTCGGATGAGCGACGCGAAGAAGCCGCTGCTGGAGGTCTCGGGCCTCAAGGTGGAGTTCACGACCCAGGACGGCACGGTCACGGCCGTGCATGAGGCGAGCCTGTCGCTCGCGGCGGGCGAGACGCTCGCGATCGTCGGCGAGTCGGGCTCCGGCAAGTCGACGACCGCGATGGCGATCATCGGCCTGCTGCAGGGCAACGGCCGCGTGAGCGCCGGCAGCATCAAGCTCGACGGCGAGGAGCTCGTGGGCGCGAGCGAGTCGACGATGCGCAGCATCCGCGGCCGTCGCATCGGCCTCGTGCCGCAGGATCCGATGTCGAACCTCAACCCGGTCGCCCGCATCGGCTCGCAGGTCGCCGAGACGCTACTCGCGCACGGCCTCGCCGATCGCAAGGACGTCGACCGGAAGGTCGTCGAGACGCTCGAGGCCGCGGGGCTCCCCGATGCCGCCGAGCGCGCGAAGTCCTACCCGCACGAGTTCTCGGGCGGCATGCGCCAGCGCGCGCTCATCGCGATCGGCCTCGCGTGCCGGCCGGCGCTGCTCATCGCCGACGAGCCCACGAGCGCCCTCGACGTCACGGTGCAGCGCACGATCCTCGACCAGATCGGCCAGTTGACGCAGGAGCTCGGCACCGCCGTGCTGCTCATCACGCACGACCTCGGCCTCGCGGCGGAGCGCGCGCAGCGCGTCGTCGTCATGCACCGCGGACGCGTCGTCGAGCAGGGCCCCGCGCGGCAGATCCTCGAGTCGCCCCAGCACCCCTACACGCAGTCCCTCGTCAAGGCGGCGCCGTCGGTCGCGATGGCACGCCTGCGCCCCGAGGACCTGATCGCGCACGGCGGGGCGGATGCGTCGGGCACGCCCGACGTCATCGTCGAGTTCGAGAACGTGACGAAGGAGTTCCACGTGCGCGGCCGGCGCGAGCCGTTCAAGGCCGTCGACGACGTGTCGCTCTCGGTGCCGCGCGGCAAGACCGTCTCGATCGTCGGCGAGTCCGGCTCGGGGAAGACGACGACCGCGCGGATGCTGCTGAAGGCCTTCGAGCCGACGAGCGGCACGATCCGCTTCGAGGGCAAGGACGTCTTCGCGCTCTCGCGCGAGGAGCAGAAGCAGTTCCGGCAGCGCGTGCAGCCGGTCTTCCAGGACCCGTACTCGTCGCTCAACCCGATGTTCACGATCGAGCGGATCATCGAGGAGCCGCTGTCGTTCTACGGCAAGGGCTCGAAGCGCGAGCGGGAGCAGCGCGTGCGGGAGCTGCTCGACCAGGTGTCGCTGCCGACCGACATGGCGCGCCGCTACCCCTCGGAGCTCTCGGGCGGCCAGCGGCAGCGCGTCGCGATCGCGCGAGCCCTCGCCCTCTCCCCCGACGTGATCGTCTGCGACGAGCCGGTCTCGGCGCTCGACGTGCTCGTGCAGGACCAGATCCTGCGGCTGCTCGGCGACCTGCAGCGGGAGCTCGGCCTCAGCTACCTCTTCATCTCGCACGACCTCGCCGTCGTGCGGCTCATCAGCGACTACGTCGCCGTCATGCAGAACGGCAGGCTCGTCGAGGCCGCGACGAGCGAGGAGATCTTCACGAACCCGCGCGACCCGTACACGCGGAAGCTGCTCGCCTCGATCCCGGGCAACGAGCTGAAGATCGCGAGCTGACGCCGCTCGCCCGCTCGTCGAGCAGGCCCAACCTCCGCTCATCGAGTAGGCCCGCAGGGCGGAGCGCGGTCTCGATGCGCCGGCTGCGCCCACTCCGCGCGTCGAGTAGGCCCGCAGGGCCGTATCGAGACGACGCCGCACCGGTCGGTTCCGATCCGCCGGGTAAGCGTTCCCCGCTCGTCGAGTAGGCCCGCAGGGCCGTATCGAGACGACCGACGCGTGAACGGCGCTAGCGCTTCCGCGTGCGGGGGTCCATCGCCTCGCGCAGCGCCTCGCCGAGCAGCGTGAAGCCGAGCGCGGTGATCATGATGCAGATGCCGGGCAGGAACGCGAGCTGCGGCGCGATCGCGAGCTCCGCTTGCGCGTAGGTGAGCATGCGGCCCCACTCGGCCGTCTCCGGCCGCCCGCCGCCGAGGCCGAGGAACGACAGGGCGGCGGCGTCGATGACCGCCGTCGCGAGCGTGAGCGTCGCCTGCACGATCACCGGTCCCACCGAGTTCGGCAGCAGGTGCGACATCGTGACGCGGCCCGTGCCGAGGCCGAGCGTGCGCGCGGCCAGCACGTAGTCCGACTCGCGCTGCTGCAGCATCGACGAGCGCAGCAGGCGCGCGAAGATCGGGATCTGCGCGACGCCGATGGCGATCATCACCGCGAGCGGCGTGCGGCCGAGGATCGCCGCGATCGAGACCGCGAGCAGGAGGTGCGGCACCGAGAGCAGGATGTCGACGATCCGCATGATGAGGGTGTCGACCCATCCGCCGAACGCGCCGGCGATCGCGCCGAGCACCATGCCGCCGACGAGGCCGAAGAACGTCGAGACGACGCCGATGATGAGCGACGCCTGCGCGCCCCAGATGAGCTTCGAGACGACGTCGCCGCCGAAGCGGTCGATGCCGAGGGGGAACTCCTGGATCTCGCCGATGCCCGGCAGCGACGTCGGGCGCAGGTACTCGCGCCCGGGCGTCGCGAGCTCCGGGTAGGGAGCGAGCAGCGGCGCGAGCACCGCCACGAGGATGAACGCGAGCACGACGACGGCGCCGACCCACGCGGCCGGGTTCTTGCGCACCCGGCGGAAGACGTCGCCCCAGAAGCTGCCGCTGCGGCGCGCGTGGGTCTGGTCGCCGCCCTCAGGCGTGGGGAGGGTCGGGATGGCTTCTGCGGCGCTCACTGGATCCTCACCCTCGGGTCGATGAACGAGTAGGAGATGTCGACGAGCAGGTTGATGAGCGCGTACGAGAGGGCGATGAAGAGCACGAAGCCCTGCAGCACCGGGAAGTCGCGCGCGAAGATCGCGCCGGCGAGGAAGGCGCCGATGCCGGGGAAGGCGAACACCGTCTCGGTGAGCACCGCGCCGGAGATGAGCAGGCCGGCCTGCAGGCCGATCGTCGTGACGACCGGCAGCATCGCGTTGCGCAGCACGAAGCGGTTGCGGATCGTCGACTGCGCGATGCCCTTCGCGCGGCCCGTGCGCACGTAGTCGGCGTTGACGACCTCGAGCACGGATGCGCGCGTGATGCGGACGATGATCGCGAGCGGGATGGTCGCGAGCGCGATCGCCGGCAGCAGCAGGTGCACGATGGCGTTGAGGGATGCGTCGAGCTCGCCCGTGAGGAGCCCGTCCAGCACGTAGAAGCCCGTCACGTGCGTCGCATCCACTCCCCTGTCCTGGCGCCCGGTCGACGGCAGCCAGCCGAGCTGGACGGCGAAGATCCACTTGAGGATGAACGCGAGGAAGAACACCGGGATGGTGATGCCGACGAGGCTGCCGGCGACGGAGATGTGGTCGATGAAGCGGCCGTGGTGGCGAGCGGCCCAGTAGCCGAGCGGGATGCCGATGCCGACCGCGATGACGAGCGCCATGACCGCGAGCTCGACGGTCGCGGGGAAGCGGTTCGCGAACTCCTCCAGCACCGGGCGGCGGGTCTCGATCGAGTTGCCGAAGTCGCCCTGCAGCAGGCGCCCGAGCCAGGTGATGTACTGCTCCGGCAGCGGCCGGTTGAAGCCGTAGGCCTCGTTGATGCGCTCGATCGCCTCGGGCGTCGCGCGCTCGCCGAGCAGCGCGGCCGCGGGCCCGCCGGGCAGCGCGCGCACCCAGAAGAACAGCAGCACGGTCAGGCCGAACAGGGTCGGGATCAGCAGCAGCAGTCGCTTGCCGATGGTTCTCAGCACGTGGAGGTCTCCTGGTCGTCCGTCGTGGCGGGGCGGCGCGGGTGGGCCGTTCGTGCCGGATGCCGCGGGCCGGTGACGGCCCGCGGCATCCGGGGTGGACCGATCGAGGCTACTCGCTCAGCTCGATCATGTTGAACACCTCGTCGTTGACGGGGCTGGCCGGGTAGGAGGTCACGCGCTCGGCGAACGCGAGCGACGGCGCCGGGTGCGCGAGCGGGACGCCCGGCACGAACTGGGCGATCTGCTCGTTGATCTCCTGGTACGCCTCGGTCGCGTCCTCCGGCTGCGGGATCTGCCGCGCCTCGGTCAGCGCGCCGAACAGCTCGGCGTTCTCGAAGCCCCACTCGTTGGAGTAGCCGTTGAAGAAGACGCCGACGAAGTTGTCGGTGTCGTTGTAGTCACCGGTCCAGCCGAGCAGGTGGATGCCGTGGTCGGCCGTGCCGCGCATGCGGTCGAGGTAGTCCGTCCACTCGTCGGCGACGGGCTCGACCGTGATGCCGACCGCCTCGAGCTGCGACGACAGCGCCGTGAAGATCTGCTCGGGGTTGGGCATGTACGGGCGCGAGACGTTGACCGGGTAGTTGAACTGCAGCGAGAGGCCATCGGCGAAGCCGGCCTCCGCGAGCAGCTCCTGCGCACGGGCCGGGTCGTACTCGTAGTCGGTGACGTCCTCGTTGTAGCCGTTGACGACCGGCGGGATGAACTGCGATGCGACCTCGGTGCCCTCGGGGAGCACCTGCGTCACGAGCGCCTCGCGGTCGATCGCGTGGGCGATCGCCTGGCGCACCCGGATGTCCTGCAGCTCGGGGATCTGCTGGTTGAAGCCGAGGTAGAGGATCGTGAACGGGTCGCGCTGCATGACGTTGAAGCCGGCCTCGTCGAGCGCCGCGGTGTCGGCGGGAGCGACGAGGTCGTAGCCGTCGATGTCGCCCGACTCGAGCGCCTGGCGGCGAGCGGTCGGGTCGTCGATCACGCGGAAGACGATCTCCTGCACCTGTCCCTGCTCGCCCCAGTAGTCGGGGTTCGCCTGCAGGACGACCTCGCTGCCGGGCGACCAGGACTCGAACACGAACGGGCCGGTGCCGGTCGGGTGGGCCTCGCCGTACTCGCTGTACTCGGGCGCCTCCTCCGAGCCGCCGACGTCATCGGCGCCGTACTCCTCGAGCGCCGTCGGGCTCTGCATCGCGAAGGCGGGCAGCGAGAGCGAGGCGATGAAGCCCGAGAACGGGCGGGTGAGGTTGACGGTCGCCGTCAGCTCGTCGTCGGCCGAGCACGACTCGTAGAGCGCGTTCTCGTCGCCGGCGAACCCGCCGTAGAGCGAGCCGTAGTAGTACGAGAGGCTCTCGGTCGCCGTGAGGCCGGTCCAGTTGTACCAGCGGTCGAAGTTGGCGCAGACGGCCTCGGCGTTGAACTCGGTGCCGTCGTGGAAGGTGACGCCTTCCTGCAGGTCGAACGTGTAAGAGGTGCCCTCCTCGTTCGACTCCCAGTCGGTCGCGAGCAGCGGCGCGGGGTCGGCCGTGCCGGGCTCGACACCGACGAGGCCCTCGAAGATCTGGCGGGAGATGCGGAACGTCTCGCCGTCGGAGGCGAATGCGGGGTCGAGGCCCGACGGATCGGCGGAGGCGCCGAAGATGAACGTCGAGTTGACGTCGCTGTCGGGGGCAGCGCTGTCGTCGGTGCCGGAGTCGCGCTGGGACTGCACGCAGCCGGTGAGCGCGAGCGTCATCGCCGCGCCGCCCGCGAGGCCTGCGAGGAGGCGCCGCTTTGCGGATCGATTCACGATCTTGGACCTTTCGTGGAAGGGACTGATCGCAGTGCTCGCGGCTCTGCCGTGAGCATGCGTAGGGCCAACCTAGCCGCTGGAGAGCGCGAACGATGTCACGGCGCGGTCACGATTGCGTGACGACGGTGCCGATGCAGGACGAGCCCCGGCGAAGCGCGCGCCGGGATACGACGAGAGCCCCGCCGAAGCGCGCGCTGGAGCTGGAAGCGGAGGCGCTTTCGCGCCTCCGCCGCGACGCCAGCGCCGGCGCGCGTCCCGCGCGCCGGGATACGACGAGAGCCCCGCCGAAGCGGGGCTCTCGCGCGAGACGCATCTCAGATGGACGTGACGTCCACCGGGATGCCGGGGCCGAAGGTCGTCGAGACCGTGGCCTTCTGGATGTAGCGGCCCTTGGAGGACGACGGCTTGAGGCGGACGACCTCCTCGAGCGCGGCGCTGATGTTGTCGTGCAGCTGCTCCTCCGAGAACGAGGCCTTGCCGACGATGAAGTGCACGTTGGCGTGCTTGTCGACGCGGAACTCGATGCGGCCGCCCTTGATGTCCGTCACGGCCTGCGCGACGTTCGGGGTGACCGTGCCGGTCTTCGGGTTCGGCATGAGGCCGCGGGGGCCGAGCACCTTGCCGAGTCGGCCGACCTTGCCCATGAGCTCGGGGCTCGCGACGGCGGCGTCGAACTGCGTCCAGCCGCCCGCGACCTTCTCGATGAGCTCGTCGGAGCCGACCTCGTCGGCGCCGGCGGCGATGGCGGCCTCAGCGGCCGGGCCCTGCGCGAAGACGATGACGCGAGCGGTCTTGCCGGTGCCGTGAGGAAGAGAAACGGTACCGCGGACCATCTGGTCAGCCTTGCGCGGGTCGACGCCGAGCTTGAGCGCGACCTCGACGGTCGAGTCGGTCTTCGCCGAGCCGGTCTCGCGAGCGAGCGCGACGGCCTCGGCGGGGGTGTACTGCTTGCCAGCCTCGATCTTCTCGGCTGCGGCCCGGTAGGCCTTGGACTTCTGTGCCATGTGGATCTCCTAGATCAGAGTTCGCGGTGCGCGCCTGGCCGGCGCTCCCACTGATGAGCCGAGCGGCTCGGATGCCGAGGTCAGCCCTCGACGGTGATGCCCATGGAGCGGGCAGTGCCGGCGACGATCTTCTTCGCGCCCTCGATGTCGTTCGCGTTGAGGTCGACGAGCTTCTGCTGCGCGATCTCCTCGACCTGCGCCATCGTCAGCTTGCCCACCTTCGTGGTGTGCGGGACGCCGGAGCCCTTCTTGACGCCAGCGGCCTTCTTGATGAGCTCTGCGGCCGGCGGGGTCTTGAGCACGAAGTCGAACGAGCGGTCCTCGTAGACGGTGATCTCGACCGGGATGACGTTGCCGCGCTGGTTCTCCGTCGCGGCGTTGTACGCCTTGCAGAACTCCATGATGTTGACGCCGTGCTGACCGAGCGCCGGACCGACCGGCGGGGCGGGGTTGGCGGCGCCGGCCTGGATCTGCAGCTTGATCAGACCCGTGACCTTCTTCTTGGGTGCCATGTCTCTTCCTTCTTGATGTGTCGCGGTCGCGCGGGCACGCTCGGGGCCCGGGACCGCATCCAGCCCTCTTGAGAGGGACTAGAGCTTGCTGACCTGGCCGAAGCCGAGCTCGACCGGAGTCTCGCGCTCGAACAGGCTGACGAGCACGGTGAGCTTGCGGCTCGCCGGCTGGATCTCGCTGATGGTGCCGGGGAAGCCCGCGAACGAGCCCTCGGTGATCGTGATGGTCTCGCCGACCTCGAAGTCGACCTCGACCGTGACCTGGTTGGGCTGCTGCGAGGGCGCCGCCTTCTGCTGCTCGGCGAGCTGCTCGTCGGCGATGGGCTTGAGCATCGTGAACGCCTCGTCGAAGCGCAGCGGGGCCGGGTTGTGGGCGTTGCCCACGAAGCCGGTCACGCCGGGCGTGTGGCGCACGACCGACCAGGTGTCCTCGTTCAGGTCCATGCGGCAGAGCACGTAGCCGGGCACGCGCACGCGGTTCACGCGCTTGGCCTGGCCGTTCTTCGTCTCCAGCACGTCCTCGGTCGGGACCTGGATCTCGTAGATGCCGTCGACCTGCATGTTCTCGGCGCGCGAGGCGATGTTGGCCTTGACCTTCTTCTCGTAGCCGGCGTACGAGTGGATGACGTACCACTTGCCGGGCTTGAGGCGCATCTCGCGCTTGAAGTCCTCGTAGGGGTCGGTCGCGGGCTCCTCGGGCTTGGCCTCGTCCGGGACGAGGTCGTCGAGCGCCTTGTTCAGCTCGATGTCGAGGTCGTTGACGTCAGACACAGTCCACCTTCTCCTTCACGTTCCGCGTCGGGTTCAAGCGAGGCCGAACAGCGGGATGTCGCCGAAGACCCAGCCCACGAGCGAGCCGAACAGCAGGTCGAGGCCCGACACCAGGAGCATCATGAACACCACGAACACCAGCACGACGAGCGTGTAGCGGATCAGCTCCTTGCGCGTCGGCGTGACGACCTTGCGGAGCTCGACCAGGACTTCCTTGAGGAAGGTCCACAGGCGCAGGAACGGGTTGCGAGAGCCGCCCTCGCGCGTGCGGGGTGCCTCCTCGATCGCGTTCTCAGCCACGGTGACCCTTCGATTCGTTCGGCCCGGCTGCTGCCGAGGCCAGTCAAGCGCCGTTCCGGCGCCTTCTGCAGGGCGGACAGGACTCGAACCTGCAACCTGCGGTTTTGGAGACCGCTGCGCTACCAATTGCGCCACCGCCCTGGGCGGGTGGAGAGCCATGCTGTCAGCACCGGCCGGGGCGTGCGACATCATGGCGGTTGTCAACCACCGAGGGAACAGCATACTTCGGCGCGGCACCCGCTGTCCACTTCGCCGAGTGTCGCGGACCTGCGGTGGCGCGCCGAGGTCCGGCTGCGCGCGAAGGCAGGGTAGTACGGATCGGTCGCTCGACCGCCGGCCCAGGCGACCATCCGGTGCCAGCCGCGAGGCGAGTCGCCCGTCGCGGCCGATCCGCCATGTCGTCGCGGCGGATGCGCGTCCTCGTAGGCTGGGAGCCGTGAACCGCATCGCCGCGCGCATCGCCGCCATCAACGAGTCCGCGACCCTCAAGGTCGACGCGAAGGCCAAGGCGCTCAAGGCCGCCGGCCGCGACGTCATCAGCTACGCCGCGGGCGAGCCCGACTTCGCCACGCCGCCGAACATCGTCGAGGCGGCGCAGCGCGCGCTCGCCGACCCGAAGAACTATCGCTACACGCCCGCGCCGGGCCTGCCCGAGCTGCGCGAGGCCATCGCGGCGAAGACGAAGCGCGACTCGGGCCTCGAGGTCGAGCCGAGCCAGACGCTCGTCACGAACGGCGGCAAGCAGTCGGTCTACCAGGCCTTCCAGACCATCCTCGACCCGGGCGACGAGGTGCTCGTGCCGACGCCCTACTGGACCACCTACCCCGAGGCGATCGGCCTCACGGGCGCGCGCCAGGTCGACGTCTTCGCGGGCGCCGAGCAGGGCTACCTCGTCACCGTCGATCAGCTCGAGGCCGCGCGCACCGAGCGCACGAAGGCGCTGCTCATGGTGAGCCCCTCGAACCCGACGGGCGCCGTCTACCCGGCCGAGCGCATCCGCGAGATCGCCGAGTGGGCCGACGCCAACGGCCTGTGGGTCGTGAGCGACGAGATCTACCAGAACCTCGTCTACGACGGCGAGCGCGCGGTGTCGGTCGTCGAGGCGCTGCCGGCGCTCGCCGACCGCACGATCCTCGTCAACGGCGTCGCGAAGACCTACGCGATGACCGGCTGGCGCGTGGGCTGGATGGTCGGTCCCGCCGACGTCATCAAGGCCGCCGGCAACCTGCAGTCGCACCTGACGAGCAACGTCAACAACGTCGCGCAGCGCGGCGCGCTCGAGGCGCTCACCGGCCCGCAGGACGCGGTCGCCGACATGCTCGCAGCCTTCGACCGGCGCCGCCGCACGATCGTCGAGGAGCTCTCGCGCATCCCCGGCTTCTCGGTGCCGACGCCGAAGGGTGCGTTCTACGTCTACGCGGATGTGTCGGGGCTGCTGGGCAGGGAGTGGGGCGGCGTGCGCGCCGAGACGTCGCTCGAGCTCGCCGACCTCATGCTCGAGCAGGCCGAGGTCGCCGCGGTGCCCGGCGAGGCGTTCGGCCCCTCCGGCTACCTGCGCTTCTCGTACGCGCTCGGCGACGAGGCGCTGCTCGAGGGCGTCCAGCGCCTGCAGCGCCTGTTCGCCGCGTAGCCTCCCGGAGCGACCCCCGTGGAGCTCGAGCGCGTCGATCCGGAGCTGCGCGAGGCAGTCGCGACGCTCCGCGGCGTCGACCTGCGCCGCCCGATCGGCCGCTGGCTCGGCCGCGTCGCCCCGCGCCTCATCCGCTGGCCGCGAGCGGCGGGGGTGCGCATCCGCCGGGAGCGCCTCGGCGGCGTGCGCGTGCGCACCTACGCGCCGCCGAGCATCCGCTCGGACGCGGTGCTGCTGTGGGTGCACGGCGGCGGCATGATCATCGGCGCGCCGCACATGGACGACCGCGTGTGCTCCGAGATCGCCGCGCGCGTCGGGATCGCGGTCGTGAGCGTCGACTACCGGCTCGCGCCCGAGCATCCCTTCCCCGCTCCGCTCGACGACTGCGAGCGCGTGTTCGCAGCGCTCGTCGCACAGGGGCACGAGCGCATCGCCGTCGGCGGGCAGAGCGCGGGCGCGGGCCTCGCGGCCTCGCTCGCGCAGCGCCTGCTCGACGCCGGCGGCGCGCAGCCCGTCGCGCAGCTGCTCTTCTGCCCGATGCTCGACGACCGCACCGCCGCGCGCACCGAGCTCGACGCCGAGCGGCACTTCGTCTGGGACAACCGCGCCAACCGGCTCGGCTGGCGCGCGCTGCTCGCCCGAGAGCCCGGCGCGGCGACCGTTCCCGAGCACGCCGTGCCCGCGCGCCGCGACGACCTGCGGGGGCTGCCGCCCGCGTGGATCGGCGTCGGCGACATCGACCTGTTCCACGACGAGGACGTCGACTATGCCGAGCGGCTGCGCGAGGCGGGCGTCGACGTGCAGCTCGACGTCGTGCCCGGCGCGCCCCACGGCCTCGACGCGATCGCGGGCGGCTCGCGGCTCGCGGCAGCGCACCGGCGCTCCGCGATCGACTGGCTCTCGCGCGCGCTCGGCTGACGCGCTCCGACCCACCGATCGGTGGATGCCGAGGGGCGCGGCCCGCGCGAGCCTGGTGCCATGACCACCGCACCCGCCGTACTCGCCGACGGCCTCACGAAGCGCTACGGCGCGCGCACCGTCGTCGACGACGTCTCCTTCCGCATCGAGCCCGGCGAGACCTTCGCGCTGCTCGGCCCCAACGGGGCCGGCAAGTCGACGACGGTCGAGATGCTCGAGGGCTTCCGCACGCCGACGAGCGGCGCCGCGAGCGTGCTCGGCGTCGACCCGCGGCACGCCGACCGCGCGTGGCGCAGCCGCATCGGCGTCGTCCTGCAGTCGACCGGCCAGGCCGATGCGCTGACGGTGCGCGAGATCCTCACCCACTTCGCGCGCGTCTTCCCCTCGGCGCGCGACGTCGACGAGACGATCGCCGCAGTGGGGCTCGCCGAGCACGCGAAGCGCCCGGTCGGCAAGCTCTCGGGCGGCCAGCAGCGCCGCGTCGACGTCGCCCTCGGCATCATCGGCCGGCCCGAGGTGCTCTTCCTCGACGAGCCGACCACGGGCTTCGACCCGCAGGCGCGGCGCGCCTTCTGGCAGCTCATCCGCGACGTCGCGGCCGACGGCACGACCATCCTGCTCACGACCCACTACCTCGACGAGGCGGAGCAGCTCGCCGACCGCGCGGGCATCATCGCCGGCGGCCGGCTGCTCGCGATGGATCGCACCGACCGCATCGGCGGCGCCGACGCGCGCACGCCGATCGTGCGGTGGTCGGATGCGTCGGGCCACCACGAGGTGCGCACGCACGAGCCCGCCGCGGTCGTGCGACAGCTGCGCGGCGAGCCCGCCGACCTCGAGATCATGCGCCCCTCGCTCGAGGACGTCTACCTCTCCCTCATCGGCGACGACGCCGACGACCAGCCCGAGGAGGCTGCAGCATGACCGCCATCGCTCCGCTCACCGCCGGCGCCGCCCCCGCGCGCACCGGCCTCCGACCCGGCCACACGCTGCGGTGCGCCGCCGACCGCGTGCGCATCGAGCTGCTGCAGTACTTCCGCCGCAGCGACGCGCTCGTGTTCACCTTCCTGTTCCCCGTGCTGCTGTTCGCGATCTTCGCGAGCGCGTTCGGCTCGCTGCCGGCGATGCTCGAGCTCGAGGGCCAGCAGGTGACGCAGGCCCACTACTACGTCCCCGCGATGCTCGCGGCCGGCGTGTTCCTCTCTGGCGTGCAGAACCTCGGGATCGAGATCGCGGTCGAGCGCAACGACGGCACGCTGCAGCGGCTCGCCGCGACCCCGCTCCCGGTGCTCTCCTACTTCCTCGGCAAGCTCGGCCAGCTGCTCGTCACCTCGCTCGCCCAGGCGGCGCTCCTGCTGGCCGTCGCGGTCGGCGCCTTCGGCATCGACCTCCCGACCGAGCCCGAGCGCTGGTTCGCGCTCGCTTGGGTGTTCTTCGGCGCGCTCGTGTGCTTCGCGGTGCTGGGCGTCGCGGTCGCGCAGATCCCCCGCACCGTGAGCAGCGCATCCGCCGTCGTCATCCCGCTCGCGCTCATCCTGCAGTTCGTCTCGGGCATCTACCTCGCCTTCCCGATGCTGCCGGAGTGGCTGCAGACGATCGCGAACCTCTTCCCACTCGCGTGGGTCGGGCACGGGATGCGCTTCGCGCTGCTGCCCGAGATCGCCCACCACCTCGAGGTCGGCGAGGCGTGGAACCTGCAGGGCGTCGCGATGGCCCTCGGGATCTGGGCGGTGGTCGGTACCGTGGTGGCAGCGCTGACGTTCCGCTGGATCAAGCGGGGCTGACCGGAGGACGACATGACGGCGAGCGAGCCGCTGCGCGCCGGGGGCGAGAGCGCTCCCGGCGCCGCTCGCGTGCGCGCGACGGCCATCGAGGACCCGCGGATGTGGGATGCGTTCGTCGGCATCGGGGTCGTCGTGCTGCTCGTCGTCGCGGGCTTCGCGGGCGACCTGCCGTCGATCGCGCTCGGCGCCGCCGGGGTGCTCACGGTCGGCGCCGCCTACCCGCTCGCGCGCCGGGCGATGCTCGAGGAGCGGCCGAGCACCGCCTTCCAGGTCGCCGCGGTCGTCGGCACCGCGGTCGCTGCCTTCGCGTATCCGCCGCTCGCCGGCACCCAGGCGCTCGCCGCGCCGCTCCTGTGGGTCGCCTCGTGCGACAGCATCCGTCGAGCCGTGGTCGCGAACGTCGCGCTCTTCGCGGCCGTGCTGGCCGCGTTCCTGCTCTCGGGCGGCGACGCGTGGCTGCTCACGACGACGCAGTCGCTCAGCTTCGCCTTCAGCATGGTCATCGGCCTGTGGATCTCGGGGCTCTCGCGGGCGACCGAGGAGCGCGACCGGCTCATCGCCGAGCTCGAGGCCGCGCAGGCCTCGATCGCACGGCTGAGCGGCGAGCACGCGACCGCCGCCGAGCGGGCGCGCATCGCCCGCGACCTCCACGACACGATCGCGCAGGACCTCGCCGCGATCGCGATGCTCGCGCAGCGCCGCGGCGCCGACGCGGCGACGCTCGCCGCGGTCGAGGAGCTCGCGCAGGGCGCGCTCGCCGAGGTGCGCGGGCTCGTCGCCGCGAACGCACCCGTCGGCCTCGACGACGGGCTGCCGATCGCGCTCGAGCGGCTCGGCGAGCGCTTCGCGGCCGAGACGGGCATCGCGGTGCGGGTCGAGGCGGTCGCGGTCGAGCTGCCGGTCGACGCGCAGGCGGCGCTCCTGCGCACGGCGCAGGAGTCGCTCGCGAACGTGCGCAAGCACGCCAGCGCGGCGAGCGTCGGGGTCACCCTGACGGCGGATGCGTCCGGCGTGCGGCTCGAGGTCGCCGACGACGGGCGCGGGTTCGACCGCGCCGCGGTGCGGCGGGGACTCGGGCTGCAGGGCCTCGACGAGCGGATGTCGCTCGCGGGCGGCAGCCTCGAGATCGACTCCTCGCCCGCGGGCACGCGCGTCGTCGCTCGGGTCGGCGCGGGGGCGGCGTGATCCGGGTCGCGGTCGCCGACGACCACCCGGTCGTGCGCGGCGGCCTCGCGGCGCTGCTGGCGGAGGCGGACGACATCGAGGTCGTCGGGCAGGCGGCCGACGGCGAGGCGCTCGTCGCGCTCGCGCGGCAGGAGCGCCCCGACGTCGTGCTCACCGACCTGCGGATGCCGGGGGTCGGCGGCGCGGAGGCGACCCGGCGCATCCTCGCGGAGCTGCCGCAGACGCGCGTGCTCGTGCTGACGACCTACGACTCCGATGCCGACATCCTGGCGGCGACGGAGGCGGGCGCGACCGGCTACCTGCTGAAGGCCGCGCCGCCGCTCGAGATCTTCGCCGCGGTGCGCGCGGTCGCTCGGGGCGAGCGCGCGATGGCGCCGACCGTCGCGCGAGCGCTCGCCGACCGCCAGCGCGGTCCGGCGCTCGCACTCTCTGCCCGCGAGCGGGAGGTGCTCGAGCGCATGAAGGCGGGCGCGACGAACGCGGCGATCGGTCGCGCGCTGTTCATCGGCGAGGCGACGGTGAAGACGCACGTGCAGTCGATCTTCGCGAAGCTCGGCGTGCGCGATCGCACCTCGGCGGTCGCGGTCGCGATCGAGCGCGGCCTGCTCTGAGCCCTATCCCACCGGGACGAAGCGCTCCTCGCCATCGAGCTCCTCGAAGAGGGTGAGCGTGAGGTCGGCGGGACCCTCGAGTCGCGCGTTCCGCGAGCGCCACGGCGTCTCAACGGGCTCGGCGATCACGGTCGCACCGGCGGTCTCGAGCCGTCGCGTGACGCCCTCGGCGTCGTCGACCTCGAACGCGACGCGCATCCGCGGGCTCTCCCGCCCGTCGGCCTCGATCCGGTCGATCATGCGCTTCTGCGCGGGGTTCGCGAGCTCGAGCGTCGCGCGACCGGCGTCGAGGATCGCGACGCGCGCCTCGCCGTCGCCCTCGAACGCCGCGATCTCGGGCAGGCCGAGCGCATCGCGGTAGAACGCGAGCGCGGCCTCGAAGTCCTCCGCCTCGACGACGAGGCGCAGCTGCATGGGAGCGGTCATGGCAGCGGCAACCGCGGCCGCGTCGCGCGCATTCCCGCGCGGGCTGGTGCGCCTACAGCTGCAGGCCGACGAGCACGGGCTCGGGCACGAGGTGCACGCCCCACTGGTTCTCGACGCGAGCCTGCACGAAGCGCGCGAGCTCGGCGATCTCCTCGCCCGTCGCACCGCCGCGGTTCGTGAGCGCGAGCGTGTGCTTCGACGAGATCGCCGCGCGCGAGCCCGGGAGCGAGAAGCCGCGGCCGATGCCCGAGTGCTCGATGAGCCACGCGGCCGAGAGCTTCACGCGCGGCACGGGCCGCTCGAGCGGCGGCACGGCGTCGTCGGCGCCGAGCGGGAGCACGACCGGCTGCGGCTCGGGCGCGACCGACCAGCGGGGCGCGTCGTCGGGCAGCCCGGCGGCGAACCGCGCGGAGACGACCGGGTTCGTGAAGAAGGAGCCGGCGCTCACCGAATCGGGGTCGTCCGAGAGCACCATGCCCTTCGAGGAGCGCAGCGCGAGCACCGATGCGCGCACGTCCTCGAGCGGCACGCGCGTGCCGAGCTCGACGCCGAGCGCTGACGCGAGCTGCTGGTAGGCGATCGGCTGGCTGCGACCGTCGGCCGAGCGCCGCAGGCGCAGGTCGACCGAGAGCACGACGCCGCGCAGCACGCCCTGCTTCATCGCCGAGTCGCGGTAGCCGAGCCGCAGCTCGGCCGCCGGCACGAAGCGGGTCTCGAGCGTGTCTGCCTCGAGCAGCTCGAGGCCGACGAGCGTCGACGAGAGCTCCTGGCCGTAGGCGCCGATGTTCTGGATCGGCGCGGCGCCGGTCGAGCCCGGCACGCCGCTGAGCGCCTCGATGCCCGCGAGCCCCTCCGCGACCGTGCGCTCGACGAGCGCGTCCCACGGCTCGCCCGCCTCCACGCGCAGCACGACCGAGTCGTCGGGCGGCGGCTCCTCCCCCGCCGGGCGATGCGGCGGCGGGGCGGCGGGCAGGGCGCGGATGCCCCGGGTCGAGATCTGCAGCACGGTGCCCTCGAACGGCTCGGACGACGCGACCGTGTTGGAGCCGCCGCCGAGCAGCAGCAGCGGCTCGTGGTCGTCGGCGAGCGCCTCGGCGTAGGCCGCGGCGACCTCCTCGCGCGTCGTCGCCTCGATCCAGCGGGCGGCCTCGCCGCCCACCCGCATGGTCGTCGCGTCGGCGAGGCGCTGCGGGGCGCTCATCCGTCGGTCTTCACGACGACCTGCGCCTTGCCGAGCACGGTCTGCTCGGCGCTCGTCACCGTGAGGTCGATGCGCGCCGTGCCCTCGCCGAGCTGCCCGACCTTCGCGACGACGTGGAGCGCGGCACCGGTCTCGGGGTCGACGACCACGGGCCGCGTGAAGCGCACCTGGTAGTCGAGCACGCGCTCGGGCCCCGCCCAGGCGACGACGGGCTGCACGGCGACGCCCATCGTGAGCATCCCGTGCGCGAGCACGCCCGGCAGGCCGACCGACGCGGCGACGTCGTCGCGGTAGTGGATGGGGTTGAAGTCGCCGGAGGCGCCGGCGTAGCGCACGAGCGACTCGCGCGAGAGCGCGATGTCGCGCTCGGCGACGACCTGGCCCACCTCGAGGCCGACGAGCGCGCTCATGCCGGCTCCCCCGCCACCACGAGCGACGACGTGGCCGTCACCACGTGCTCGCCCGACGCATCCGTCACGCGCGTCTCGCACGTGACCATGTCGTTGCCGCCGAGCGAGCGCACGCGCGTGACGGTCAGCTGCCCGGTGAGCTCGTCGCCGGCGACGATCGCGCGCGTGGCCGTGAAGCGCTGGTCGCCGTGCACGATGCGCTCGAGCACGATCCCGGCGGCGGGGTCGTCGAGCAGCTGGTTCCAGGTGAGCTGCTGGATGACGATCGGGAACGTCGGCGGCGCGATGACGTCGGCGTGGCCCGCGGCGCGAGCGGCCTCGACGTCGTGGTGCAGCGGGTGCCCTGCCTGCACCGCGCGCGCGAACTCGCGCACCTTCTCGCGGCCGACGAGGTAGGGCGGCGTGGGCGGGTACTGCCTGCCCTGGATCTCGGGGTTGACTGGCACCCGGCCAGTCTACGGAGGGGGCGCTTCACGCGAGCGTGCGGTCCTCCCAGAGGGCGGCGATGTGGCGGGCGTCGGTGCCGCAGCAGCCTCCGACGATCGCGAGGTTCGGCAGCTGCGCGCGCAGCTCGGCGTGCCCTCGGCGCAGCTCGCCGATGTCGCCCGCGTCGAGGGTCGTCGCGCGATCGAGCTCGGCGTGCGTCCGCGTGGAGGCGTTGTAGCGCACGCTCACGATGCGCCGCCGCCAGGTGCCCTCGTCGAGTCCGCGGAGGATGTGCTGCGGATGCGCGCAGTTGAGCATGTAGTGGACGGTGTCGGTCTCGGCATCCACGGTCTCGATCGCCTCGCGCAGCGGCATCCCGCCGCGCAGCCGCCCGTCGGCCTCGACGGTGAAGCCGATGACGACGGGGAGCCCGTGGTAGAACGCGGCGCGGGCGAGGCCGACCGCCTCCCCCGGGTCGGAGAGCGTGAAGGCGGTGACGAGGTCGACGCCGCCCTCGGCGAAGGCGTCGATCTGCGGCTCGTGGTACATCTGCGCGTCGTCGGGGTCGATCGGCGGGATGTCGGCGTACGCGTCGGCGCGCGGCCCCATCGCGCCGCTGATGAGCACGTCGGAGATGTCGGCGTAGCGCTCCTCGCGCAAGCGCAGGAGGTGCCGGACGGCCTGCACGTTGACGTCGTAGAGCTCGCGGCGCGAATCGCCGAGCCGCGCTCCCCAATCGGCGCTCGCGCGCCAGGTGGGCGTCTCGAGCACGAGGCCGGTGCCGTGCTCGCGCGCGATCGCCGCGTAGCCGTCGAAGTACTCCTCGAGCAGCGCGCGACCGCGCTCGGTGCGCACGAGCGGGTAGGCGGCGAACTCGCGCAGCTCCTCGCCGCGGTTGTAGATGAGATCGGTCTCGAGCCCGCCGTCGGTGACGAAGGGGCGGGCTGCGGTCGGCCATGCGACCTGCGTGCGGACCGGCGCGTCGTGGTGGTGCTGCGACGGCTTCGCCGTGAGCGACGGTGACATCGTGCGTCGCGCGATCGTGGACATCGAGTCCTCCTCGGCATCGAGGCAGGCTGCGCGGCCTGTCGTGGCACGCAGGGTACTCCCGGGTCGGACGCGCGTCCATGCCCCGATTCGCGGTGGCGTGGGGACGGAGAAGGGGATCGGGCGTCGGCCCGATCCCCTGCATCTCCGGCGGTAGCGAGGGCGGGGTTCGAACCCGCGACCTCACGATTATGAGTCGTGCGCTCTCACCAACTGAGCTACCCCGCCAGGACGCCCACCCGAGCCCGAAGCGTCGAGCGAACGCGAGCCCCGGGCGAGGATTGAACTCGCGACCCCTTCCTTACCATGGAAGTGCTCTACCACTGAGCTACCGGGGCGAAGCCTGTGCAGGCAACCGGACGATCATAGCACCGCGCCGGGGACCGGTTCGACCTCACCGGCGCGTCGCGGGCGCGATCTCGGCGGCGCACGCGCGCAGCGCGTCGAGCACGTGGAGCACGACGGCGCGCTCGGCGACCTCGGGCCGCGCGAGCGCGCTGATGATCCGTCCGGCGGCGACGCCGCGCAGCGGCACGAGACGCACCCCGGCCGACGGTCGCGTGCTGAGCCGCGGCAGGATGCCGATCCCCATCCCTGCCTCGACGAGTGCTTCGACGAGCCGGTTGTCGCGCATCCGCTGGACGATGCGGAAGCGCTCGCGCGCCGCATCCTCGATCGCGAGGCGCAGGTCGTCGAAGGGGTACCCCTCGGGCACCCCGATCCACTGCTCCCCCGCGACGTCGGCGGGTGTCAGCACCTCGCGCGAGGCGAGCGGATGCGCGGCGGGCAGGGCGATGTCGAGCGGCTCGCGCAGCAGGTCGACGACGCGCAGGTGCTGCCAGTCGGGCCGAGGCGACCGCGCCATGCGGTGCCCGATCACGAGGTCGTGGTCGCGCGCGAGGGCCGCGTAGTCGACCTCGGCGACGTCGTGGTCGTGCACGCGGACCTCCACATCGCCGACGAGCATGGAGAGCAGCGCGGGCAGCAGCACCACCCCCGCGCTCGGGAGCGCCGCGACGTCGACGCGACCCACGATGCCGCCCTGGAAGGCGGCGAGACGCGCCTCGACGCTCGCGACGGCGGCGGCGACCTCGACCGCGCCCACCGCGAGCAGTCGCCCCGGCGCGGTGAGCCGCACGCCGCGACCGACGGGTTCGGTGAGCGCGAGGCCAAGCGTGCGCTCGAGTGAGCGGAGCCGCTGCGAGACGGCGGAGGGCGTCACCGACAGCGCGCGAGCGACGGCCGTGAGGCTCCCCCGCTCGTCGAGCTCCCGCAGCAGCACCAGGTCTCGCAGCTCCATGCAGCAACGCTACACAGATACCTGAGCAACGTTCGCTTGTGCTGCAAGGTCGATGTCTGATCGGCTTCCGCCATGATCCCGCGTGCGATGTCCACCCGAGAGCGGCTGATGGCGATCCTGGTGGCGGTGCTCTGGGGGCTCAACTTCCTCGCGATCCACCTCTCGCTCGAGCAGTTCCCGCCGTTCTTCCTCGTCGCGCTGCGCTTCGCGCTGCTCGCGGTGCCGACCGTGCTGCTCGTCCCCCGCCCGGACGTGCCGCTGCGCTGGCTGCTCGGCTACGGCCTCGGCTTCGGGACCCTGCAGTTCCTGTTCCTGTACTGGGCGATGGCGACCGGGATGCCGGCGGGCCTCGCCTCGCTCGTGCTGCAGTCCTCCGCGCCGATGACGGTGCTCCTGGGCGCCACGCTGCTGCGGGAGCGCCTCGACCGCGGGCAGGTGATCGGCATCTTGCTCGCCGTCGCCGGCCTCACCGCGATCGGCTGGCAGCAGCTCGGCTCGGCTGCCCTCGGGCCGTTCCTGCTCACGCTGCTTGGCGCGCTCGGCTGGGCGCTGGGCAACCTCTCGAACAGGCTGGCCCGACCGTCGAAGCCCATGCACCTGACGCTCTGGATGTCGGTGGTGCCGGTCGTGCCGATGCTCGCGGTCTCACTCTGGGCCGAGGGGCCGGCCGCGATCGGCGCGTCGTTCGTGGGCCTCGAGACCACGACGGGACTGCTCGCGCTCGCCGGCCTCGGCTACACCGTGCTGCTCGGCACGGTCGTCGGCAGCGGCATCTGGACCTGGTTGCTCGCCCGCCATCCCTCGTCGCGCATCGCGCCGTTCTCGATGCTCGTGCCGATCGTCGGCCTGCTGACCGCGTGGGCGGCGCTCGGCGAGACGCTCACCGCCGGCGAGCTCGCCGGCGCGGGCGTCGTGGTGCTGGGCGTGCTGCTGGGCTCCGGCGCGCTGCCGCGCGGGGCGCGCCGCCGGCTCGAGCTCGAGGCGGCTCCAGACGGGGCCGCGCCGGCATCCTCCGGACCCATCGCCACCGCATCCGCTCGCTGAATCGGCCCCGCCGACCTCGACGTCGGGCGCTCGGGCCGCTTCGACCGTCACCTCGCGATCAGCGCGGCTCGAGCTCCGGGACGGGCCGCCCGGTGCCGCGCGCGGCAGCCGGACGGCCCTCGGTCGGAGCCGGTCAGTGCTCGCTGGCCTTCTCGGCACCCGCTCCCGTGAAGGAGCGCACCTCCATCTCGGCCTGCTTCACGGCGTGGTCGGCCGACGGCTTCGTGACGAGCGTGCCGATGACGCCGAGCACGAACGCGAGCGGGATCGACACGATGCCGGGGTTCGCGAGCGGGAAGATCGCGAAGTCGGCATCCGGGAAGATCGACGTCTCGCGGCCCGACACGACGGGCGAGAGCACGATGAGCAGCACGCACGCGATGAGGCCGCCGTACATCGACCACAGCGCCCCACCGGTGTTGAACCGGCGCCAGAACAGCGAGTAGATGATGGTCGGCAGGTTGGCGCTCGCCGCGACCGCGAACGCGAGCGCCACGAGGAACGCGACGTTCTGGTTCTGGGCGAGGATGCCGCCGAGGATCGCGATGACGCCGATCACGACGACCGTGATGCGCGCGACCTTGACCTCCGCACCCGGCTGCACGTCGCCGCGCTTGATGATGGATGCGTAGATGTCGTGCGCGAACGACGTCGCCGCCGTGATGGCGAGGCCCGCGACGACCGCGAGGATCGTCGCGAACGCGATGGCGGAGATGACCGCCATGAGCACCGGCCCGCCGAGCGCGAGCGCGAGCAGCGGGGCCGCGGCGTTCTCGCCGCCCGGGGCCTCACGGATGGTCTCCGGCCCCACGAGCGCACCGGCGCCGAAGCCGAGCACGAGCGTGAAGAGGTAGAAGATGCCGATGAGCCAGATCGCCCAGACGACGCTCCGGCGCGCCTCCCTCGCCGACGGCACCGTGTAGAAGCGCATGAGCACGTGCGGGAGCCCCGCGGTGCCGAGCACGAGCGCGAGGCCGAGCGAGAGGAAGTCCACGGGGTTCGTGTACTTGAGGCCCGGCGCGAGGATCGCCTCACCCTCGGGCGACGCCTCGACCGCGCGGGCGAGCAGCTCGTTGAAGTCGAACTGCACCATGAACAGCACGATGAGCGTCATGATGCCCGCGCCCGCGATGAGCAGCACCGCCTTGATGATCTGCACCCACGTCGTGCCCTTCATGCCGCCGACGATGACGTAGACGATCATCAGGATGCCCACGACCGCGATCGTGATCGAGGTCGCGAGCGTGCCCTCGAAGCCCATGAGGAGCGCGACGAGGCCACCGGCGCCGGCCATCTGCGCGACGAGGTAGAAGAAGCACACCGCGAGCGTCGCGAGCGCCGCCGCCATGCGCACGGGGCGCTGCTTGAGCCGGAAGCTCAGCACGTCGGCCATCGTGAAGCGGCCGGTGTTGCGCAGCAGCTCGGCGACGAGCAGCAGCGCGACGAGCCACGCGACGAGGAAGCCGATCGAGTAGAGGAACCCGTCGTAGCCCGCGACCGCGATCGCGCCGCAGATGCCGAGGAAGCTCGCGGCCGAGAGGTAGTCGCCCGCGATCGCGACGCCGTTCTGCCTGCCCGAGAACGATCGGCCGGCGGCGTAGAACTCGTTCTCGGTCGCCTTGCGGCGCGAGACGCGGAAGACGATGAAGAGCGTCACGGCGACGAACGCGCCGAACACGATCATGTTGATGAGCGGATTGATCTCCTCCATCACCGGCCCCCGACCATCGCCGCGTGCTCCATCTGCTCGCGCAGCGGCTCGGCGTCGCGGTCGTAGACCCGGTTCGCCCAGCGGCTGTAGAGCATCGTGATCGCGAAGGTGCTCACGAACTGCGCGAGCCCGAACAGCAGCCCGACCGTGATGTAGCTGTCGCCGAGTCGCGTCGCGAAGAAGTCGGGCGCGAAGCCCGCGATGAGCACGTACGCGAGGTACCAGGCGAGGAAGAGCACGGTGAGCGGCACGATGAACCGCATGAACCTGCTGCGGAGGCGCTGGAACTCCGGCGATGCCTGCATCTGCAGGCTCCGCTCGGCGATCGGGTCGGAATCTGGCACGCGCGGATCTCCCATCCCAGGCGCGACGCTGCGCCCGCTTCGTCGTTGAAGTGGGCTGAGCCTATACGCATCCTCAGGTCTGGCTCAACGCGCGCTCAAGCGCGTCGAGCGACCGCGTCACAGGTCGCGCATCGACGCGTCGGGCTCGCGGCCCTTGAAGCGCACGATGTTCACGATCGCGGCGCCGAGCCCGCCCCAGAGCACGAGCATCGAGACCGCCATCAGCAGGATCGCGTCGATCGTCATCGGATGACCTCCTCGTCGTGCGGCGGCGCCTCGAGCGGCGTCGTCTGCTTCCACTTCGGGATCGCGAGCAGCAAGCCCGCGACGAGCGCCGCACCGGCCGCGCCCCACCCGAACACCCCAAGCATCCACGCGGGGTAGCCCTCGTACGGCACCGTGATCGCGGTGACGGCCTCCTGCACGAGCATGAGCGCGATGAGCACGGGCGTCACGAACGTCACGAGCACGACCCACCAGCGGCCGAGCCGGATCGAGCTGAAGCGGCTCATGTGCTCGGCGAACCACGGCACGCGCCGGATCCCCCAGCCCACCGCGATCATCGCGACGAGCGCCACGAGCAGGATGCCGAAGCGATTGATGAAGTAGTCGGCGATGTCGAGCACGATCACGCCGCTCCTGGTGGAGAACAGCAGGATGCTGACGATCGCCATCGGCACGGTCACCGCGAGCGTGGCGGCGACGCGCCCCATCTCGAGCTTGTCGCGCACGGCCGAGATGACGACCTCGAGGATGCTCACGAGCGACGTGAAGCCCGCGAGCACGAGCGAGGCGAAGAACAGCACGCCGAGCAGCGCCCCGAACGGCGCTTGCGAGATGATCGCCGGGAACGCGACGAACGCGAGCCCGATGCCAGCGCTCACGACGTCGGCGACCGCCGCGCCCGAGGCCTGCGCGAGGAAGCCGAGCGCCGAGAACACGCCGATGCCGGCGAGCAGCTCGAAGCCGGAGTTGGCGAAGCCGACGACGAATGCCGAACCCGTCATGTCGACCTTCCGCCCCACGTAGGAGGCGTAGGTGATCATGATGCCGAAGCCGACCGAGAGCGAGAAGAAGATCTGGCCGAAGGCGCTCGCCCACACCGCCGGGTCGAGCAGGGCGGCCCAGTTGGGGGCGAAGAGCGACTGCAGGCCGTCGATCGCGCCGGGCAGCATGAGCGCCTGCACCACGAGGGCGCCGAACGCGATCAGCAGCACGGGGATGAAGATGACGGATGTCGCCCCGACGCCCTTCTGGACGCCGAGCGCCATCACGACGATCGTGACGAGCCAGATGATGGCCATCGGGATGAGCACGGCCGGCACGAACTCGAGCGAGACGACCCCCGCCTCTGTCTGCAGGAAGTCGCCGAAGAGGAACGCCTCGGGGTCGTCGCCCCACGCCTGCGTGAAGGAGAAGCCGATGTACTGCGTCGACCACGCGAGGATCGCCGCGTAGTACACCGCGATGACGACGCAGATCGCGACCTGCCACCAGCCGATGAACTCGAGCCTGCGGTGCAGGCGGGCGAACGACAGCGGCGCCGAGCCGCGCTGCGAGTGGCCGATCGCGTAGTCGAGCAGCAGGAGCGGGATGCCGGCGACGAGCAGGGCGACGAGGTAGGGCAGGATGAACGCCCCGCCGCCGCCCTCGTAGGCGACGTAGGGGAAGCGCCAGATGTTGCCGAGCCCGACGGCGGAGCCGATCGCCGCCATGATGAAGACGGTCTTGTTCGAGAACCGCCCGCGATCGATCGGCGCCTTCACCTGCGTCATGGCCGGACCTCCACCGCTCCGTCGAGATGCATGCCCCTACCGTGCCACACCCGCCCGGGGCGCGGGCGGCCTACTTGACGGCGCCCGCCGTGAGCCCGCCGACGATGTACTTCTGCAGCCAGAGGAACAGCGCCATGACCGGGATCGCCGCGAGCACGGCGCCGGCCGCGAAGACCGGGTAGTTGGTGTTCGTCTCCTCCGAGACGTAGCGGAAGAGCCCGACGGCGAGCGTGAGCCGGTCGGGGCTCGTCAGGATGACCGACGAGACGACGAACTCGCTCATCGTCGTGATGAACGACAGCAGCCCGACGACGGCGAGGATCGGCGCGACGAGCCGCAGGATGATCGTGAAGAAGATCCGCGCGTGGCCGGCGCCGTCGATCTTCGCGGCCTCGTCGATCGACGACGGCACCGTGTTGAAGAAGCCGTACATCAGGTAGGTGTTCACGCCGAGCGCGCCGCCGAGGTAGATCATGATGAGGCCCACGAGCGAGTCGAGGCCGATCGCGGGGAAGAAGTCGCTGATGCCGCGCATGAGCAGGTAGATCGCGACGACTGCGAGGAGCTGCGGGAACATCTGCACGAGGATGAGGCTCAGGAGGCCGAAGCGGCGGCCGGTGAAGCGCATCCGGCTGAAGGAGTAGGCGGCGAGCGCGCCGAGGAACACCGTGCCCGCGGCGGTCACGAGGCCCACGATGAGCGAGTTGGCGAACCACGCGGCGTAGGGGCGCCGCGGGTCGCTCAGCAGGGCGATGTAGTTCTCGGCCGACACCTCGCGGAAGAGCGCGTTCGAGCCGGTGAGCGTGCCGCTCGGGTTGAGCGACGCGCTCAGCACGTACACGAGCGGGAAGACGGCGAACAGCACGACCGCGATGCCGACGAGGTGGCGCCAGCCGAGCTCGCGGAGCCACTTCTGGAACGACATCCTCGACTGCGGCGCGGGTCGCCGCTCGGGCTCGCGGTCCCCCGTCGGGTCGACGGCGATGGGATCGATCTCGATGCTCATCAGTTCAGCTCCTCGAGCGCCTTGGTGCGGCGGAACGCGATCGTCGACACGGTCGCGACGATGATGAAGATCAGGATCGAGAGCGCCGAGGCGAGCCCGTAGTCGCGGCCGACCCCCTCGAACGCGGTCTTGTAGACGAGCGTGATGAGCAGGTCGGTGTGGCCGACGTTCTCCTCGACGCCCGCCATGCGGGGCCCACCGCGCGTGAGCATGTAGATGATGTTGAAGTTGTTGAAGTTGAACGCGAACGACGAGATGAGCAGCGGCGCGGTCGAGACGAACAGGAGCGGCAGCTTGATGCCGCTGAAGACCTGCCAGCCGCTCGCGCCGTCGACCGACGCGGCCTCGGTGAGCTCCTCCGGGATCGACTGCAGCGCACCCAGGCAGATGAGGAACATGTAGGGGAAGCCCAGCCACACGTTGACGACGATCGTCGAGACCTTCGCGAGCCACGGATCCGTGAGCCACGGGATGTCGGCCCCGCCGAGCAGCACGTTGTTGATGAACCCGAACTCGGTGTTCATGAGCCCGAGCCAGACGAGCGCGCCGAGGAACGAGGGGAACGCGTACGGCAGGATCGACAGCACGCGGTAGGCGAACTTCGACTTCATGCGCGGATCGTTGAGCGCGATCGCGAGGAAGAGGCCGAGGAAGAACGAGAGCCCGACCGAGATGATCGCGAACGCGAACGTCCACAGCAGCACCGAGACGAGCGCGCCGCCGTAGCGGGGGTTCTCGAAGGGGTAGAGGAAGTTCTCGAAGCCGACCACGATCTGCCAGCCGGTGCCGAGCACCTGCCCGTCGTCGCTCTCGAACTGGCCGTTGCCGAGGTCGCGGTAGACGATGCCGCTCGCACTGTCGGTCATCGTGTCGGCGGCCTCGTCGTAGACGAACGTCGACTCGAACACGAAGGCCTGGGATGCGTTCGTCGTGCGCAGGAAGCCGTCGGCGAGGTCGTCGCTCAGCGGCACCTGCAGCGCCGCGATCTCCTGCTGCCGCTGCAGGATGTCCTGCATGCCGAGGCTCGTCCAGCCGGCGACCGCGGTCGCGCGCGGTCCGTCCATCGTGACGTCGCCCTCGGCGACCTCCTCGAGCGGCTGCTCGGCGGTGCCGACGAGCACGTCGCCCTCGGGGCTCGTCGCGAGCAGCCCGAGCCCGGCGAGGCTCTCGACGACCTGCACCTGGTAGACGGGCGAGCCCTCGACGCGCTGCGTGTTCTGGCCGACGATCGCCGAGATCGCGTCGTCCTTCGTCGAGTTGTGCCCGTCGCCGTAGTTCGTGAAGGCGATGTAGAGCGTGTAGACGATGACGAAGACCTGGAAGACCGCGAGGAAGATGAGCCCGGGTGTGAGGTACTTCGCCGGCAGCAGCCCCGGGCTCAGGTAGACCCAGTTGACGAGGAGCGTCACGACGAGCACGACGCCCGCGAGCACGTAGTCGTCCTGCAGCAGCATCACCGACATCGCGAAGACCGCGACCGCGTCGACGAGCGCGAGCAGCAGCAGCTTCACGGCCAGCACCTTGATGCTCGAGGGCTGGTGGCGGATGCCTCGCCTCGGCGCGCGGGTGCGCCTCGGCGGTGCGTCGGTGGTGGTCAAGACGGGCTCCTGTCGCCTCGGCTGTCGCTGGGGATGGGACGGCGGCCGGCCCGATCGGGCCGGCCGCCGCGTCGCCGGGGGCTCAGCCGCCCAGCGTGCCCTGGATCTTCTCGGCCATCGCGGTCCACGCCGCGGCCGGGTCGGCCGCCTGGCCGCCGATGATCTGCGCCTCGGTGGTGCCCCAGTCGGTCCACAGCGCATCCATCTCGGGGATGTTCGGCATCGGCACGCCCTCGGCGCCGACGGCGCCGAAGCCCGCGACGTCCTCGTTCGACTGCGCCGCCTCGAACGCCGCGGTCAGCGCGGGCGCGCGCTGGCCGCTCTCGAAGATCGCCGTCTGCGCTTCCTCGCCCGCGATGTACTCGGTGAGGAACTGCGAGGCGACGATGGGGTTGTTCGCGTACTGCGAGATGAAGAAGCCCTGCACGCCCACGAACGGCGTCGCCGGCTGGCCGCCCGCCGAGGGGATCGGGTCGATCGCGTACTCGATGCCCGCCTCCTGGAAGTCGGCGAGGTTCCACGGGCCGGTGATCGTGTAGGGGCTCGTGCCGGAGGCGAACTGCTCCTTCGCGATGTCCTGCGAGATGTTCAGGTTGATGATGCCCTCGGCACCCCACTGCGCGAGCGCCTGGGCGAACTGCACGTTGCCCTCGTTGCCGAGCTGCAGGTCGTCGGGGTTGTAGGAGCCGTCCTCGTTGATGCCGAAGACCGGGCCGCCGAACGAGGCCTGCAGCGGGTACAGGTGGTACGGGTCGGCGTTGTTCGGGTCGATGCCGACCAGCAGCGGGTGCTCGGCCTGGCCCGACGCGACGGCCGCCTGGCCGGTCGCGACGAGGTCGTCCCACGTCGCGGGCGCCTCGGGGGCGAGCGCCGTGTTGCGCACGAGCGCGATGTTCTCGATCGAGACGGGCACACCGTAGACGGAGCCGTCGTAGGTCATGGCCGAGACCGCGACCTCCTCGAAGTCGCTCGCGAGGTCGCCGAGCTCGACCTGCTGGATGACGCCGTTCTGGACGAGCTTGCCGATCCAGTCGTGCGCGCCGACGACGACGTCGGGGCCGTCGCCCGAGGGCGCCTGGGTCGTGAGGTCGTCGCGGATGGTGTTGAAGTCCTTGATGATGACCTCGACCGTCGTGCCGGTCTCCTCCTCGAACGTGGCGACGACGCCCTCGAGGGCCGACGCGCGGTTCTCGTCCATCCAGACGATGAGCTCGCCGCCGCCCTGCGGCGCTGCCGACTCCGTGCCCTCGGGCGCGGGGGTGCCGCCGCCCGAGCAGGCCGCGAGCGTGAGCGCGAGGGCGCCGACGCCGGCCGCCTTCACGAGGCTGCTGTGCTTCATGGTGCCTTCCTTCAGGTCAGATGGGCTCCGCTGACGACGGCGTCGTCGCGTGCCTGGCTCATCGTGGCCGCAACCTGCGCCCTCTGCAACCTGGCGTGACCGATAGTCGCCGATCGTTGGCATTTCGTGACCTTGGGCACCGCGTCGGCGCGACCCAGGGCATCCGCCTACCCTGGAGCCATGACCAAAGTCTCGACACAGCAACCGCAGTCCGCGCCCGGCCACGAGTGGTGGCGCTCCGCCGTGATCTACCAGATCTACCCGCGCAGCTTCGCCGACGCCTCGGGCGACGGCATCGGCGACCTCGGCGGCATCACGGCGCGGCTGCCGCACCTCGCCGAGCTGGGCGTCGACGCGGTCTGGCTGAGCCCCTTCTACCGCTCGCCTCAGAAGGACGCCGGCTACGACGTGAGCGACTACATGGACGTCGACCCGCTCTTCGGCACGCTCGACGACTTCGACCGCATGCTCGCCGAGGCGCACACCCAGGGCCTCCGCGTGATCGTCGACCTCGTGCCGAACCACTCCTCCGACCAGCACGAGTGGTTCCAGGCGGCGCTCGCCGCGGGTCCCGGCAGCCCGGAGCGCACGCGCTACATCTTCCGCGAGGGCAAGGGCCCGGGCGGCGACGAGCCGCCGAACAACTGGCAGAGCGTCTTCGGCGGGCCCGCGTGGACGCGCGTCGCCGACGGCGAGTGGTACCTCCACCTGTTCGACTCCTCGCAGCCCGACTTCGACTGGAACAACCCCGAGGTCGGCGACATGTTCGTCGAGGTGCTGCGCTTCTGGCTCGACCGGGGCGTCGACGGCTTCCGCGTCGACGTCGCGCACGGCAACGCGAAGGCGGAGGGGCTGCCCGACGTCGACGAGGAGCTCATCGCCGCCGGCTCGATGGACTCGCCGTTCTTCGGCCAGGAGCACGTGCACGAGATCTACCGGCGCTGGCGCACGGTGCTCGACGAGTACGAGGGCGACCGCGTGCTGTGCGCCGAGGCGTGGGTGAGCCCGCTCGAGAAGATGGCGCGCTTCGTGCGCCCCGACGAGATGCACCAGGCGTTCAACTTCGTCTACCTCGAGACCCCGTGGGACGCGGCGCAGCTGCGCTCGGTGATCGACGAGTCGATCCGCGAGTTTGGCGCCGTCGGCGCGCCGCCGACGTGGGTGCTCTCGAACCACGACACCATCCGGCACCGCACGCGCCTCGCGCTCGTGCCGCCGCCGCCCCACGGCGCGGGCATCGGCCCGACCTCGAAGTCGAAGGCCGACCCGACCGTCTCGCTGCGCCGTGGCCGTGCCGCGACGGCGCTCATGCTCGCGCTCCCCGGGAGCGCCTACGTCTACCAGGGCGAGGAGCTCGGCCTGCCCGAGGTCACGGCGATCGAGCCGGAGCAGCGCGAGGACCCGACGTTCCACCGCACGAAGGGCGAGCTCTGGGGTCGCGACGGCTGCCGCGTGCCGATCCCGTGGGAATCGGAGGCGCCGGCGTACGGCTTCTCGCCGACGGGCGAGACCTGGTTGCCGCAGCCGCCGGAGTGGGCGACGCTCGCCCGCGACGCGCAGGCGGGCGTCGAGGGCTCCACGCTCGAGCTCTACCGCCGCGCGCTCGCGCTCCGCGAGGCGCACGGCCTGGGCACCGGTGAGCTCGAGTGGATCGACGTGGGCCCGACCGCGATCGGCTTCCGCAACGGCGACATCACCGTGATCGCGAACATCGGTCACGACGCCGTCGACGTGCCGCGCGGCGAGATCCTGCTCTCCTCGTCGCCGCTCGACGCGGCGTCGCTCGCGGCCGACGAGACCGTGTGGGTGCGCACCGCCTGATCAGGCGCCGATGCACGAAGGACGCCCTGCCGATCGGCAGGGCGTCCTTCTGCGATTCGCGGGGGGCGGCGCTCAGCGGTGCTCGAGGTTCATCTCGCGCGTCTGCAGCCACAGCACCGGGTCGAACGAGACGTAGTCGCTGTTCTTCAGCTCGAGGTGCAGGTGCGGGCCGGTCGAGCGGCCCGAGTTGCCGACCTGGCCGATGATCGTCGTGATGTCGACGACCTGGCCGACGCGCACGTCGATCGAGCCGGGCAGCATGTGTCCGTACCAGGACTGCACGAACTGGCCGTCGATGTTGTGGTCGATGAAGACGGAGTAGCCGCCGCCGCCCGGGTTGTTGCCCTGGAAGACGGCCGACACGACGCCGTTCGCGATCGGACGGATGTCGGTGCCGAGGCCGGGCGTGAAGTCGCTGCCGCCGTGGAAGCCGCCGGGACGGTAGCCGAAGCCGCTCGACATCGACACCTGGTCCATGTCGGGGAACGGCGTCTGCACGAAGCTCGTCTCGAGCATCGACCACACCTGCGGGAAGGCGGGGTCGCCCGTGTAGGACGGGCCGGCGGGCTCGCCGTCGGCGACCGCCTGGAAGGCGGCGCGCTCGCCGTCGGACATCCGAGCGGCCGCGACCTGGTCGTTGACGATGATGTCGTCGCGGGCGAAGTAGCTCGTCACCTCGGCCGAGACGCCCTCGAGCGTCTGCTCGCCCTCCTCGTGCATCGCCGCGACCTGCGGGTCGATGCCGCCGGGCTGCTGTACGGCCTGGGCGGGGAGGCTCGTGACGACGACGAGCGAGCCGATGAACAGCAGTGCGCCGCCGGCCGTGATCTTCTGCGCGATGCCGCGGACGCTCGAGCGGCGGCGGACCGGCGGCCCGGCGGGAGCCGTCCGGCGCACGACGCGCGGCGCGAGCGGCCGGGGCGCGAGCGGGCGCACGGCAGGCGCGTGCTCGCCGCCGGTGCCGAGCGAGGGCGCGTCGACGGTGATGACGGGCGGGGCGAACGCCTCCGCAGCCATGGTCACGGGCAGCTCGCGCGCGGCTTGCGTCGCCGCCTCGCGCATCGCGCGGCGGGTCGTGTAGAGCGGTGCCGAGCCCTCGACGACCGTGACGCGGGCGGCGGTGCGGGCCTCGGCGGCGGTGAGCGCGATCGCCTCGGCGGCGCGCTCCCGCTCGCGCAGCTCGCGGCGCGTGGGCGGCGCAGGCGCGACGACAGCCTCAGCCGACGAGCGCAGTGCTCGTCGTGTGGGGGATGTCACGCGGGGGCCGTCCTGGAGGTCGAGTCTGGGGTTCGGTGGCGCGCGTCGATCCTGGGGGCGATCGTGACCAGCGCCGGTTCCGATGAAAGCACGGACCGGGCGTCAGGAGCAACGACGCGCGGAGCGGCTCTCTCGCGCGCTCCAGGCATCAAAGATAACGGAACGGTAACGGCCTGGCAAGAGGTCAGACATCCCCGACGGGCAGCGGCGCCAGGAGCTCGAGGAGCTCGGCGGCCATCTGCGGGTGGGCCGCGAGCAGGAACCGCGATCCCGGCGCCTCACCCTGCCAGCCGTGCAGCGAGCCGCCTGCCTCCTCGACGAGGAGCGCCCCGGCCGCGAAGTCCCACGGCTGCAGGCCGATCTCGTAGTAGGCGTTGAGCCGCCCGGAGGCGACGTTCGCGAGGTCGAGCGCGGCCGCCCCGATGCGGCGGATGTCGCGCACGGAGCCGATGAGCTCCTGCACGATCGCGGCCTGCCGCTGCCGGCGGCCCGCGTCGTACCCGAACCCCGTGCCGACGAGCGCGGTCGCCGCCGGGACGGCATCCGCCACCCTGATCGGCCGGCCGTCGAGGGTCGCTCCCCCGCCGCGCGTCGCCTCGAAGCGCTCGCTCGTCGCGGCGTTGACGACGACGCCCGAGAGCGGCTGCCACGTGCTCGGGTCGGGCTCGCCCTCGACGAGGCCGATCGAGACGGCGTACGCGGGGATGTCGTAGAGGTAGTTGACGGTGCCGTCGATCGGGTCGATCACCCACGTGAGGCCCGAGGTGCCGGGGATGCTCGTGCCCTCCTCGCCGACGATGCCGTCGTCGGGGCGCGCGGTGCGGAGGCGCTCGACGACGAGCCGCTCGACCTCGCGGTCGGCCTCGGTGACGATGTCGACGAGGCTCGACTTGCTCGCGGCGACCGCGACGCCGACGCGGCGGCGGGCCCTCGCGAGCTCGGCCGCCTCGACGGCGATGCTGACGTTGAGGTCGTGGAGCTCGCGCATGCCTCCACGGTAGCGAGCGCGCCCGGGCGCCGAGCGGGGCGGGGCCGCGCCTGTGGGTGTTGTAAGGTGGACGACGGCCCGCGCGGCCTCGGCGAGTTACCCAAGCGGCCAAAGGGATCTGACTGTAAATCAGCTGGCAATGCCTTCGGGGGTTCGAATCCCTCACTCGCCACCCTCCGGAAGCCCCGCCCTCGCGGCGGGGCTTCCGCCGTCTCCGCCGCGCTCTCTCCGGCGCAGAGTTCCGGCACTCTGCTGCTGAGCGCGTCTCGTGGCGCAGAGTTCCGGCACTCTGCGCCGCCGCACGGGACGGGCACGGCGCGACCGGCCTAGGATCAGGGCATGGCAGATTCCTCGTTCGATGTGGTCAGCAAGGTCGACAAGATGGAGGCCGAGAACGCCGTCAACCAGGCGCGCAAGGAGGTCGAGCAGCGCTACGACTTCAAGGGCGTCGGCGCCGACGTCGCGTGGAGCGGCGAGAAGCTGCTGCTCAAGGCGTCGAGCGAGGAGCGCGTGAAGGCCGTGCTCGACGTCGTGCAGTCGAAGTTCATCAAGCGCGGCATCGACCTCAAGATGCTCGACCAGGGCGACCCCTACCCCTCGGGGAAGGAGTTCCGCATCGAGATCTCGCTCAAGGACGGCATCTCGAGCGAGAACGCGAAGAAGGTCACGAAGCTCATCCGCGACGAGGGCCCCAAGAGCGTCAAGGCGCAGATCCAGGGCGACGAGGTGCGCGTCACCTCGAAGAGCCGCGACGACCTGCAGGAGACGATCCGGCTGCTCAAGGGCGGCGACTTCGACATCGACCTGCAGTTCGTCAACTTCCGCTGATCACCCCGACTCCCCCGTCCCCGTGGAGCTGACGCTCGCGCAGGCGTTCGGCACGCTCTACCTCGTCGTCGACATCCTCCTGCGCATCGTCGCGCTCTTCGTCGTGCCGTACAACCGGCGACCGTCGTCGGCGATCGCGTGGCTGCTCGTCATCCAGCTGCAGCCGATCGTCGGCTGGATCGTCTTCGGCGTCCTCGGCAACACGCGCCTGCCGCGCGCGCGCCGCGAGAAGATGTCGGCGATCCAGGAGCTCATCCGCGAGAGCACGCTCTCGATCGACGACGCGCCCGCCGCGCGCGAGCGACCGTCGTGGCTCGGCGGGGTGCTCGAGCTCAACCGCGCCCTCTCGTCGATGCCGCACGTCGGTCCGACGCAAGGCGTCGTATGGGGCGAGTTCGACGCGCAGCTCGAGGCGATGGCCCGGCGCATCGACGAGGCGGAGCACTGGGTGCACGTCGAGTTCTACCTCATCGTCGCGAGCGAGCGCACCGAGGTCTTCTTCGCGGCGCTCGAGCGCGCCGCCGCTCGGGGCGTGACCGTGCGCGTGCTCGTCGACCACCTCACGAGCGCGCGCTACCCGCGCCGCAAGGAGACGATCGCCCGGCTCGAGGCGATGGGCGCCGAATGGCGCGACATGCTGCCGCTCAAGCCGTGGCGCGCGCAGTGGCAGCGGCCCGACCTCCGCAACCACCGCAAGCTCGTCGTGATCGACGGCTCGGTCGGCTTCACCGGCTCGCTCAACCTCGTCGACCCCTCCTACCTGTGGCGGAAGAACATCCGCCGCGGCCTGCAGTGGCGCGACTCGTGGATCGAGCTCACGGGCCAGCCGGTGCGAGCGCTCGACGTGCTCTTCTGGTCGGACTGGTGGGCCGAGTCGAACGAGCTCGTCGAGCTCGCGACGCACGGCTCCGAGCACCAGGGCGACCTCAACGCATCCGTCATCCCCTCCGGCCCCGGCTTCGAGGGCGAGATCAACCTGCGCATCTTCCTCGAGCTCGTGCACGCGGCCGAGGAGCGCATCACGATCGTGAGCCCCTACTTCGTGCCCGATGAGGCGATGCGCTACGCCATCACGTCGGCCGCGATCCGCGGCGTCGACGTCGAGCTGTTCGCGAGCGAGATCGGCGACCAGTTCTGGACCCACCACGCGCAGCGCTCGTACTACGAGGAGCTGCTGCGGGCGGGGGTGCGCATCACGCTCTTCGCGAAGCCGACCGTGCTGCACTCGAAGTTCATGACCTTCGACGACAAGGTCTCGATCATCGGCTCGTCGAACATCGACATGCGCTCGTTCGGCCTCAACTTCGAGGTGTCGATGCTCATCGAGGGCGAGTCGATGGTGAAGCAGCTGCAGGGCACCGCGGAGGGGTACCGGCTGCAGTCGTCGGAGCTCACGCTCGAGACGTGGCTCGCGCGCCCGCGCGTGACGCAGCTGTTCGACAACGTCGCGCGGCTGACCTCGGCGCTGCAGTAGCGCCGCGGCTCACGAGAGCAGCATCGTGAGCGCGACCCCGATCGCGAACGCGATGACGACGAGCCGCAGCGCCCACGAGGGCACGCGGCGCGAGAGCCAGCCGCCCGCGATGCCGCCGGCGAGCGAGCCGACGAGCATGACGAGCACGACGCCCCAGTGGATGAGCGGCGAGAAGGCGAGGATGATCGCGCCCGTGCCGTTGACGACGGCCGCGAGCACGTTCTTGAGCGCGTTGTGGTGCTGGAGCGAGTCGTGGATGAGCAGCCCGAGCATCGCGAGCATCATGACGCCGACGCCCGCGCCGAAGTAGGCGCCGTAGATGCCGACGAGCAGGAGCGAGGCCCTCGTCGCCCAGCCGCCGGTCGAGGCGGTGTCGAAGCCGCTGTCGGGCGCGCGGCCGAGGCGCTTCGCGACCAGCGGCTGCGCGGCGAACAGGCCGGCCGCGCCGAGCACGAGCCACGGCACGATCGCGGTGAACGAGTCGGAGGGCGTCAGCAGCAGCAGCACCGCACCGATCGCGCCGCCGATCGCGCCGAACGGCGCGTTGGAGAGGAAGCGGCGGCGCTGGTGCCGCAGCTCGGCGCGGTAGCTCCACGCGCCGCCGAGCGTGCCCATGAGCATGCCGATCGACGACGTCATGTTCGCCGCGAGCGGGCTCATGCCGGCGGCGAGCATCGCCGGGAAGGTGATGAGCGTGCCGCCGCCCGCCGCCGCGTTGATCGCGCCGCCGCCGATCGACGCGAGCGCGATCAGCGCCCAGCCGATCGGCTCCAAGTCAGCGCTCGTCGCGCGAGATCTTCACCATCTCGTCGCGCGGCACGACCTTGACGCGCGCGCGCCCGTGCGGCTCGCCGAGCGCCATCTCGTGCTGGTCGAGGCGGATCCAGCCGTCGATGTCGGTCCACTCGACGCCGCGCTCGGCGAGCAGCCGCGGCACGGCGTCCTGGTCGAACGGCTCGGGCGACCACCACGAGTTGGAATCGCCGAGCAGCTGCTCGATCGTCTCCTTCGCATCCGACTTCGTGTGGCCGATGAGGCCCACGGGGCCGCGCTTGATCCAGCCGGTCGCGTACATGCCCGGCAGGGGGCGGATGCCGTCCATCACCCGGCCGGCCTCGTTCGGGATGACGCCGCGACGCTCGTCGAACGGCACCCCCGGCAGCGGCGACGAGAAGTAGCCGACCGCGCGGTAGACCGCTTGCACCGGGAACTCCCGGAACTCGCCCGTGCCCTCGAGCCCATCCGGGGTCGGGCGCGTGCGCTCGACGCGCAGCGCCTCCACGCGCTCGTCGCCGAGCACCGCATCCGGCCGCGACCAGAAGTGCAGGTGCAGGCGGCGCGACGCCTGGCCGACCTCGCGCTGCCGCCACTGGTCGAGCACGCGCGAGATCACGAGGATCTGCTTGTTCTGCTTCGCCGTCTCCTCGTCGGGGTCGACGCCGAAGTCCTCGTCGTGCACGATCATGTCGACGTCGCGCAGCTCGCCGAGCTCGCGCAGCTCGAGCGGCGTGAACTTCACCCCGAGCGGGCCACGGCGGCCGAAGACGTGCACGTCGGTGACGGGGGATGCCTCGAGGCCGGCGACGACGTTGCCGGGCACCTCGGTGGGCATGAGGTCCTCGGGGTGCTTCACGAGCATCCGGGCGACGTCGAGGGCGACGTTGCCGTTGCCGATGACGGCGATCTCCTTCGCCTCGAGCGGCCACTCGCGCGGCACGTCGGGGTGGCCGTCGTACCAGGAGACGAAGTCGGCGGCGCCGTAGGAGCCGGGCAGCTCGACGCCGGGGATGTCGAGCGGGGCGTCCTTCGTCGCGCCGGTCGCGAAGATGACGCCGTGGTAGAGCCGCTCGAGGTCGGCGACGGTGATGTCGTCGCCGAACCTCACGTTGCCGAACAGCCGCACGACGCCCGCCTCGAGCACCTCGCGGAGCGCCGAGATGATGCCCTTGATGCGCGGGTGGTCGGGGGCGACGCCGTAGCGCACGAGCCCGTACGGCGCGGGCAGCTGCTCGAACAGGTCGATGTAGACCTCGCCGCCCGCCTCGCGGACGGCCTTCTTCAGGATGTCGGCGGCGTAGATGCCGGCGGGACCGGCGCCGATCACGGCGATGCGGAGCGGTTCGCTCACTTCTCTCCTTGGGGTGAGGGCGGCCGCGCCGCCCGGGCTTCGGGTGCTCAGCGGGTGCGGGAGACGACCTTCTCGGCGAACGCCTCGAGGCCGCGCCGCACCGTGCCGGCGGGGAGCGGCTCGAGCGCCGCGAGCGCCTCGCGCTGCCAGCGCTCCGCCTCGGCCATCGTCTCGTCGACGACGTCGTGGGCGGCGAGCTCGGCGACCGCGGCGGCGAGGTCGGTTTCGTCGGCGGGATCCTGCAGGCGGGCGAGCAGCGCGGCCGCGGCGTCGTCGGTTCGACGGGCCAGCAGCAGCACCGGCAGCGTCTCGACCCCGGCGCGCACGTCGTTGCCCTGGTCCTTGCCGGTGCCGGGGTCGGCCGAGAGGTCGATGACGTCGTCGACGAGCTGGAAGGCGACGCCGATGCGCTCGCCGAACTCGCGGAGCGCCTCGCGGTGCGCGTCGTCGGCGCCGCTCACGAGCGCGCCGCACTCGGCGGCCGCGGCGATGAGCGAGCCAGTCTTGTCGGCGAGCACCTGCAGGTAGTGCGCGACGGGATCCGCGTCGCCGGGCCCGAGCGTCTCGTGCAGCTGCCCGAGGCACAGGCGCTCGAAGGTGCGCGCCTGCAGCTCGGCGACCTCGCGGCCGAGCGGAGCGGCGAGCATGCCGGCGCGCGCGAAGAGCAGGTCGCCGGCGAGGATCGCGACGGAGTTGCTCCACGCGACGTGCGCGGAGGGCACGCCGCGACGGGTCTCCGCCTCGTCCATCACGTCGTCGTGGTACAGGCTCGCGACGTGGGTGATCTCGATGAGCTCGGCCGCCGTGAGCACTTGGTCGTCGATGCCGCGCCCGAGGTGCGCGGTGAGCAGCAGCAGGAGCGGCCGGGCGCGCTTGCCGCCCGCCTCCAGCAGGTAGCGCGTCACCGCATCCGCCACGGAGTCGGCGACGTGCAGGTGGGCGAGCAGCCGCTCCTCGACCGTCTCGAGGCTCTGCTCGATGCGGTCGACGACGCGGCGGTCGGCGGGCGCGGCGAAGCGCGGCCCGCGGAGACCGAAGGTCTCGGGGATCGTCGGCATCAGTCGGCCTGCTCCTCCGGGCTCGCGTGGCGCGCGAGGCGCAGCGCGGCGGTCTGCTCGGTGGGCTTGCGGCCGCGGTGCAGCGCGACGACGCCGAGCGTGAGGTTGCGGTGCGCGACGCGCGTGAAGCCCGCGGTGCGGATCCACTGCGAGAGCGACTGCTGGTCGGGCCAGGTCGAGATCGACTCGACGAGGTAGCGGTAGGCTTCGGGGTTGCTGCTCGCGAGCCGCGCCATGCCGGGCAGCGCCGTGCGCAGGTAGAGCTCGTAGCCCTTGCGCACGACGTCGACGGGCGGGTGCGAGAACTCGCACACGACGAGGCGCCCGCCGGGCTTCAGCACGCGGTGGAACTCGCTGAGCGCCGCGCGTGGCTGCTGCACGTTGCGCAGGCCGAACGAGATCGTGACGGCGTCGAAGGTGTCGCCGTCGAACGGCAGCTCGGTCGCGCTGCCGTGCACGAACTCGATGTCGGGGTGGCGGCGCCGGCCCTCCTCGAGCATCCCGTGGCTGATGTCGAGCGCGGTGACGAGCGCGCCGGCCTTCGCCATCGGGGCGGCCGAGGCCCCCGTGCCGGCGGCGACGTCGAGGATGCGCTCGCCCGCCTGCGGGCGCACGGCGCGCTGCATCTGGATGCGCCAGAGCTTGTCGTTGCCGGCCGAGAGCAGCGAGTTGAGCAGGTCGTATCGCTTGGCCGTCGCGTCGAACATGCCCGCGACCTCGTTGGGGTCCTTCTGCATGTCGGCTCGGCTCACACCCCCATCCTAGGCGCCGCGGGCTGGGGCCGAGTCGGGCGCCCGCGACGGCCGTCTAGGCTGGCGTGCATGCCCAGCCTGCACGCGCGCACCGAGCGCGCGGAGCCCGGCCGGCTGCTCGAGCACGCCGAGCCGCGCTGGCCGCTCGCGATCCGCCGCGGCGCCGACGGCATCGTCGGCCGAGGCGTCGCGATGCGGCTCGAGTTCCGGGGGCCCTCGCGCTTCACGGATGCGGCGGATGCGTGGCGCGACGTCGCGCGCGACGCGGTCGTCGACGACGCGGTCGCCGTCCCCGGCACGGGCCTCGTCGCGTTCGGCGCGTTCGCCTTCGACGACGCGTCGGCCGCGACGAGCGTGCTCATCGTGCCGAAGCTCGTGGTCGGCCGTCGCGGCGACGACGAGTGGGTGACGTGGATCGGCGACGAGGGCCGGCTGCACCCGACCGCGGTGGAGGAGGTGCGCGTCGAGCTCACCGACGGCGCGATCGGCGCCGAGCGCTACCGCGCCGTCGTGACGGAGGCGACCGAGCGCATCCGTGCCGGTGAGGCCGAGAAGATCGTCGTCGCGCGGGATCGCGTCGGGCAGCTGCCGCCCGACGGCGACGTGCGCTCGGTCGCGGTCGGCCTCGTGCAGCGCTACCCCGACGCGGTGACCTACGCGGTCGACGGGCTCGTCGGCGCGAGCCCCGAGACGCTCATCGCCGCGCACCGCGGCCACTTCTTCTCGCGCGTGCTCGCGGGCACGGCCGCGCGCGGGGCGACGCCGTCGCGCGACGCCGAGATCGCCGAGGCGCTCGCGTCGGGCGACAAGGACCTGCGGGAGCACCGCTTCGCGGCGGACTCCGCGATGGCGGTGCTCCGCGAGCTCGCGCCCGACGCGCGCGCGTCGGAGCCGTTCCCGCTGCGGCTGCCCAACCTGTGGCACCTCGCGACCGACATCACGGGCACGCTCGGCGACCGGTCGACGCTCGACGTGCTCGCCCTGCTGCACCCGACGGCCGCGGTCGGGGGCACGCCGCGCGAGGCGTCGCTCGCGCTCATCCGCGAGCTCGAGGGGGTCGACCGCGGCCGCTACGCCGGGCCCGTCGGGTGGATCGACGGCGACGGCGGCGGCGAGTGGGTCATCGCGCTGCGCGGCGCGGAGATCGCCGCCGACGGCGGCATCCGCGCGTTCGCGGGCGCGGGCATCGTCGCAGGCTCGGACCCCGAGGCGGAGCTCGCCGAGACCGGCGTGAAGCTGCGCCCCATCACCGACGCGCTCGCCGACCCGCTCCCCTGACTCGCGCCCGCCTTCGAGTGGCGCCTCCCGCACCTGAGTGGCGCCTCCCGCACCTGAATGGCGCCTCCCGCACCTGAATGGCGCCTCCCGCACCTGAATGGCGCCTCCCGTGCCTGAGTGGCGCTTCCGGACGGTGAGTGGCGACTTCCGCAAGCCGGGAGTCGCCCTCGACGCAGGCGCCACTCCCCTGCCGCAGGCGCCACTCACCGGCCGGAGGCGTCACTCGCCTGCCGGAGGCGCCACTCGAGCGCGCGGTCAGCTCGCGGGGGTGCCACCCGCGCCGACGAGGCGGGCTCGCTCGGCGGCCACGTCGAAGTCGGCGGTCGGCCACTGCGGGTCGATGCGCTCGAGCGCCTCGAGCAGCAGCTCGTGCACCGCGAGTCGCGCGTACCACTTGCGATCCGCGGGCACGACGTGCCACGGCGCCTGCTCGGTCGCCGTCCGCGCGATCGCGATCTCGTACGCCTCCATGTAGGCGTCCCAGTGCTCGCGCTCGTCGATGTCGCCCGGGTTGTACTTCCAGTGCTTGTCGGGCCGGTCGAGCCGCTCGAGCAGGCGCGCGCCCTGCTCCTCGAACGACACGTGCAGCATGACCTTGACGAGCGAGATGCCGCGCTCGGCGATCTCCCGCTCGAACTCGACGATGCGGCCGTAGCGCTCCTCGACCACGTCGGGCGCCGAGAGCCCGCGCACGCGGTGGATGAGCACGTCCTCGTAGTGCGAGCGGTCGAAGACGCCGATCATTCCCGGCGCCGGCAGCTCGCGCTCGATGCGCCACAGGAAGTCGTGCGAGCGCTCCTCCTCGGTGGGCGCCTTGAACGCCTTGATGCGCACGCCCTGCGGGTCGACCTGGCCGACGACGTGCCGCATGATGCCGCCCTTGCCGGACGTGTCCATCCCCTGCACCATGAGCAGCACCGCGCGCTCGCCGCCCGCGGTGCTCTCGGCGAAGAGCCGCTCCTGCAGCTCGGCGAGGCGCTCGGCGCCCGCCTCGAGCGCCCGCTGCCCCTCGGCCTTGCGGCCGTCGAAGCCGGGAGTGGATGCGGGGCTCACGCTCGCGAGGTCGACGGGACCGGTGATGCGCAGCGCGTCGGTGATCGCGGTCATGGTCGGAGACTAGCCCTGCGACGCTGGCGGCTCCTGGACGGGGATGGCCGCGGTGGGCGGCCGCTGGTCGCGCGGCCGCACCCCGGGCGAGACGGCGCGGCCGAGCCGGCCGGGCGGCGCCGCGTCGACCTTGTTCGAGATGAGCTTGCTCATCCAGCCGAGCCGCGGGTCGGGGTCGACGAGCATCGTCTTGACGGCGAGCGTCGCCGGCAGCGCGAGCAGCGCGCCGACCGGTCCGAGCGCGAAGGCCCACACGAGCAGCGACAGGAACGACGTCGCGGGCGTCACGCCGACGGCATCGCCGGCGATCTTGGGCTGCACGAGCGACTGCATGACGAAGTTGATGACGCTGAAGAGGATCGCGGTCAGGAGCGCGTTGAGCGGCCCGTTGGCGAGCAGCGCCATGAGGGTCGGCGGCACCGTGCCGATGACGAAGCCGATGTTCGGGATGTAGTTGGTCACGAACGCGAACACGGCCCAGACGAGCGCGAGCGGCACCCCGAGCGCCATGAGCGCGACGAGGTCGAGCGCCGAGACGACGAGGCCGAAGAGCGTCGTGACGACCCAGTAGCGCTGCACGCCGGCCGCGAAGCGGTCGACGCCCCGCACGAGGTCGGGGTTGGTGACGGCGATGCGCTGCATGCGGTCGGGCAGCCGCATCGAGTCCCACGCGAGGAAGAAGATGACGACGAAGAGCGTCGCGACGAAGCCGAGCACAGCGCCCGCGTCCGAGGCGAGCGAGCCGACCGTGCTGGCGATCGCGCCGGGGCTGAAGGCGTTCCGCAGCTGCTGGAGCGCCTCGTCCTCCGAGACCCCGAGCGTCTCGAGCCACGCGAGCGTCTCGCGGTAGAGCCGGTTGAACTCGCTCGAGTAGCCGGGCAGCTCGGTCATGAGCGACTGCACCGACCAGTAGATCGACCACAGCAGCGCGACGAGGAAGCCGTAGACCGTCAGCATCGACGCGAGCGCGGCCACGAGCCTCGGCGCCCCGATGCGCAGCAGCCACTGCTGCAGCGGCATCACCGCGACGACGAGGTTGAGCCCGAGGAAGACGGGCGCGACGAAGGATGCGACCTGGTTGAGGGCGATGAGCACGGCGATGACCGCGATCACCGAGATGAGCACGATGAGCGTGCGCGGGAGCGCCCACCGCTCCCGCGGCGGCTCGGCCTGGACGACGGGCGCCGGCTGCTGCCGCCGCTGCCACGGCCAGCGCATCAGCGGAGCGCCCGCTCGCCGTCGTGGGGCGCGGCCTGCCGGCCCCGGAACGCGTCCATCCCCTCGTTGACGCCCAGCGCATCCGCCACCAGGTCGCCGAGCGCGGTCGGGAGCGCCTTGATCGCCGGTACGAGGCGCACGAGCGGCGGCAGCGCGAGGAGCGTGCGGCGCGAGTCGATCGCGGCGAGGATCTGCGTCGCGACGCGCGCTTGCGACAGGATCGGCAGCAGCGCCGGCACCTTCGTCGTGACGCCCTCGAACATGCCCGTGTCGATGTAGAACGGCGCGACGGTGAGCGTGGTGATGGGCGAGCGCTCCTTGCGCAGCTCGGCGCGCAGCGACTCCATGAAGCCGACCGCGGCGAACTTGCTCGCGGCGTAGTCGGTCTGGCCCGCGACGCCGATGAGGCCGGCGGCGCTCGCGACGGTGACGATGCGCCCGCGGCCCGCGTCGCGCATCGCGGGCAGGAAGGCGCGCGTGACCAGGATGGGCGCGATCGCGTTGACGCGCATCGTGCGCTCGATCTGGGCGACGCTCAGCGAGGCGAGCGGCTTGCCGGAGATGACGCCAGCGTTGTTGACGACGACGTCGACGGGGCCGAGCATGAGCGTCTCGGCGGCCGCGAGCTCGATCGCGTCGGCGTCGGTGAGGTCGACGACGACGGCGGTCGCGCGGCCGTCCTCCGCGTCGATCTCGGCGACCACGGCGCGCGCCGCTCGCTCGTCGCGGTCCCAGAGCACGACGTGGGCGCCCTTCCGCGCCGCCGCGAGCGCGACGAGCCGGCCGATGCCGCTGCCGCCGCCGGTGATGACGATCCGCGTCGAGCCGTCGATGACGGTGTCAGAGCCCTTGCGCATCCGCGCCCCCTTCCAGCACTGCCTCGATGATGCCCGGTCTCGGCTGCGACAGGGCCCTCCGGAGCCCGGCGCGGTCGACGACGCGCTCGAACGGCCAGCCGTAGGCGGCCGCGAGGTGCTCGAGGTCGACGTCGTGCGGGGTGCGCTGCACGCGCGCGAAGTCGCCGGGGTCGGCGCTGCCGGCGACCTCGAGCAGCTCGAAGAGACTGCCGCCGTTGTCGTTGCCGACGACGATCTGCAGCCGCGGCCGCTCCTCCCCGGGCGGCACGTGCAGGCCGCCTGCCTCGTGCAGCAGGGCGAGGTCTCCGATGAGCAGCCGCGTGATGCCGCCGGCGCTCTCGCGCTCGTGCGCGACGGCGATGCCGGATGCGGTGCTGACGGTGCCGTCGATGCCGGCGAGCCCGCGGTTGGCGTGGGCGCGCACCGCCTTCGGGCCGGCGACGAGGTCGAGCTCGCGGATGAGCCGCGACGCCGCGACGACGAGCCGGTCGTGCGGCCACGTGCGGTCCCACACCTGGCTCACGAGCTCGCGGCGGGTGATGGGGGTGCGCCCCTCCGCGAGCTCCGCCCGCGCGTAGTCGGCGCGCGTGAGGTCCGAGTCGGGCGCCGCCTCGGCGTCGCGCGCGTCGGCGAGCGCGCGGCCCGCGTGCAGCCAGCACTCGACCCACGCGCGGTCGGCGTCGTCGGGCTCAGCGGGCTCGACCTCGATGCGCCCTGCGAGCACGCGCGAGACGCCCGTGCCGCGCACGTTGTCCTGCCCGGCGCGGCCGAGCACGACGACCTCGACGTCGGGCCGACGGATGAGGCCGGTCACCGAGCGCGAGAGGGTCGGGTGGCCGAGCACGACGACGCGGCGCACCTCGTCGGCGAGCTGCGGCACGACGTCGCGCCCGTGCGGCACGAGCAGCGGGCCGAAGCGCGCGCCGGAGGTCGGCTCGGCGAGCAGCGGCGCCGCGAGCGCCGCCGCGACGTCGACGGCCGCGGGGCCCGCGTCGGCGCCCGCGATCACGACCGTGCGGGGCGCGGGCAGGAGCGTCGCGCTCGGCATCGGCGGCCGCTCGACGCGGTCGACGCGGCGGTGCGGCATCGGATCGCCGCCCGAGAGCGGCTCGCGGAAGGCGATGTTGAGCTGCACGGGGCCTGGCTCGGTGTGCTCGCCGTCGCGCCAGCCCAGCGCGGCACCCACGGCGCTGACGGCGTCGTCCTCGGGCTCGCGCAGCGCATCCGCCCCCACGTCGAGCACGACCCGAGCCGCATCGCCGAAGATGCCCGCCTGCCGGGTCGTCTGGTTGGCGCGGATGCCGTGCAGCTCGGTCGGCCGGTCGGCGGTGATGGCGATGAGCGGCACGTCGCTGTGGTGTGCCTCGAGCATCGCCGGGTGGAGGTTCGCGAGCGCGGTGCCGCTCGTCACGACGATCGCGACCGGGCGGCGCGTCTCGCGGGCGAGCCCGAGCGCGAGGAAGGCGCCCGAGCGCTCATCGATCCGCACGTGCAGGTGCAGCGCGCCCTCGCGCGCGAGGCGGGCAGCGGCGAGCGCGATCGCCTGCGAGCGGGAGCCGGGGCAGACGACGATGTCGCCGACGCCCGCATCGGCGAGCGCGGCGACGAGCCGGTCGGCGTAGGCGGCGGCGGGGAGGGTGTCAGGCACGCGCCGCGTCGCCGTCATCGGGCGAGCGACGGCCAGACCCGTCGGAGTCGTCGGGGTCATCCCCGGCGTCGGGGCCCACGACCGGCCGGTCGGGGCGGGGCTGCGTGCGGGGGTCCTCGTCGTCGAGCGCCGCGAGCTGCGCCTCGAGCTCGGCGATGCGGCGGTCGGCCTCCTCGTCGGAGACGAGCGTCGAGCGCGAGAACGAGGGGTCGTCGTCGGGCGCCATCGGGCGCGCCGCCGAGCGCGGGCCCTTGCCCCACGCGAGCCAGCCGATCGCGCCGAAGACGGGCACGACGACGATGAGCACGACCCACAGCACGCGGTTGAGACGGCGGATGCGGCGGTCATCCGTGACGGTGAGGTCGACGAGCGCGTAGACCGTCACCACGAGGGCGAGGATCCCGCCGAGGATGAGCCATCTCATGTCACCCACCCTAGGCCTCTTCCCTATGGCGCGGCTCTTAGACTTGAGGGCATGGGCCCCTCGATGCGCTACCTCGTCGTGCGCGCTGCGCTGTTCCTCGTGCCGTTCGCGCTGCTGATGATCGCGGACGTGCCGTGGCCGATCTCGCTGCTCGTCGCCCTCGCGTTCGCGTTCGCCGCGTCGATCGTGTTCTTCGGCAGGCTGCGCGACGAGGCGGCCCGTGACCTGCAGCGGATGCGTCAGGGTCGCAAGCGCGAGGGCGCCGGTCCCGACGACGCCGACATCGAGGACGAGGCGCTCGACGCGGGCGCCGCACCGGCGGCAGGCGTCGCGCGCGACGCGGACGCGGGCGCGGTCGACGCGAGCGCCGCTCGAGCGGACCTCGCAGATGCGGCGCCCGAGGCGCCGCCCGCCCGCCAGACCGACGCGGCCGACGGGCACGACGCATCCGAGCCGCGCGCCTGACGCGCTGACGCCCGCGCGATCAGCGGCAGGCCTCCCACGCGTGCTCCTCGCCCGCGGGATCGAGCACGGCCGGACCGCTGCACTCCCAGTCGATGCCGCCCGCCCCGTCGGCGCGCGCACGGACCGCGACGCGCACGTCGCCCGCGGCGCCCGGCACACTCACCGGCACGTCGAGCTCGACGATGCCGCCTGCGACGGGCGCCATGCTCGTGAAGTCGCCGAGCGTCGCTCCCGCGCCGCCGCGCGGGCACGCCTGGACGGCACCGCAGGCGAGCGCATGCGCGAGCGCCCGCTCGCGCGCGGCCTCGACGACCTCCTCGTCGACTCGCCAGACGCGCGGCTCCGAGACGACCGACGTGCTCGGATCGCCGTCGACGACGAGCGCGAGCGGCCCGAAGTCGACGAGTGCGTGCTCGACAGGGTCGGCGGCGTAGACGCCGGGGTAGAGCAGCGTCGGGCTGTCACCGCCGAGGTCGACGCCGAGGTAGGCCGGCAGCGCGACGTACTGCATCGCATCGAGGCGCACAGGCTCGGCGAGGCTCGTCACGATGCGCCACCCGTCGCCCTCGCGCACTGCCTGCAGGCGGCGTTCGGCGGAGCGCTGGCCCGCACGGTAGGAGACCTCGACCGTCGCGGCGTCGCCGTCGAGCTCGACGGCCCCGACGCCGAAGCGGTCGATCCGCTCGGCATCGGCGAGCGCCGCGTCGGTCAGCAGCGGCGCCTCGCCCTCGACCGGCACGAGCGCGCTCGCGTCGTCGCCGCGGCCCTCGGCGATCGCGGTCAGGTAGTCGAGGGCCGCCGCTGTGATCGCGTCGGTCGCAACGGTGTGCGCGTGGCGCTGCACCGCCTGAGCGACGCCGATGCCGAGCGCCACGACCACGAGAGCCGCCGCCAGCACGGCGCCGACCACGAGCCGGCGGCGTCGCGCGGCCTCGACCGACGGGTCGTCGCCGCGCGGGTCGCTGTCGAACGCTGCCTGCTCGCGCAGCGGCTCGTCGGTCTCGAGCGTCGGGCTCGCCGCCGCGTTCGGGCGCGCGGACGGCATCTCGAACTCCGGCATCGGTGACGGCACGCATCCATCATCACCCACCGACGGCGATGCCGGCGTCAGGCGCGTCAGGCGCCGACGAAGCCTGCCGGGCCGCCCCAGATCGCGACACCGAGACCGACGCCGTAGAGCAGCGCCGTCATGCCGGTGAGGCCGAGCGCGGTGATGAGGTCGCGCGGCGTGCGCGACGTGATGACGATGACCATCGCCGGGCCCGCGAGCAGCAGCACCGCGAAGACGACGAAGCCGTAGGCGAGCGCGTACGAGAACACCCACAGGATGCCGAACGGCACGAGCATGAGCAGCACGTAGAGCGCCTTCGACGGGCCGCGGCCGAGCAGCGTCGCGAGCGTGCGCTTGCCGGCGGCGCGGTCGGTGTCGATGTCGCGCAGATTGTTGCACAGCATGAGCGCCGCCGAGATCGCGCCGATGGCGATGCCGAGCGCGATCGAGTCGTCGGTGATGCGGCCGAGCATCGCGTAGACGGTGCCGCACACCGCGACGGGGCCGAAGAAGAGGAAGGCCATGAGCTCGCCGAGGGCGTAGTAGCCGTAGGGGCGCTTGCCGCCCGTGTAGCCCAACGCCGCGACGATGCAGACCGCGCCGACCGCGAGCAGCCACCAGCGGCCGCTCAGCACGACGACGGCGATGCCCGCGAGCGCGCCCGCGGCGAGGAAGCCGATCGCGACGTTCCGCACCGCCTCGGGCGCCGCCTTGCCGGCGCCGACGAGCCGGCCGGGGCCGACGCGCACGGCGTCGGTGCCCTTGACGCCGTCGGAGTAGTCGTTCGCGAAGTTGACGCCGATCTGCATGCAGATCGCGAGCAGCAGGCACGCGATCGCGATGCCGAGGTGGTAGCCCTCGGCGTTGAACGCGGCGGCGGTGCCGAGCGCGACGGGCGCGACCGCCATGCCGAGCGTGCGGGGGCGGGATGCGGCGATCCAGTCGCGCGCGGTCGCGGGCGAAGGAGCGGTGCCGGCGTGCTGCGCGCGCTTCGCGGGGTTGCCGGAGCGGGGGTTGGCCATCGCCTTCGATGGTAGTCGCCGCGCGCACCGCTCGACCGGGCCGCCGCCCACCGACTCGACCCGTTCCCGCCGACCGGAGCCCTCGCAGCGGGTCCACCGGGCGAGAGCAGGTCGGCTCGGCGAACCGCCGCGGATTCCATCCGGATGCGCGGCCGGCCGGGACTCAGCCGAACAGCCCCCGGCGGCGCCGCTCCTGCGTGCGGCTCGCGACGAGCCGCGTGAGGCGCTTGCGGTCGGGCTTGCCGGATGCCGTGGTCGGCATCACCGAGACCGTCACGAGGTGGTTCGGTCGCGCGGGCTTCCCGAGCGCATTGCCGACCGCCGCGCGGATCTCGGCGAGCGAGGGCTTGAGCGTCGTGACGACCGCCGGCACCTCGCCCCACTCCGGGTGCGGCGCCGCCACGACCACCGCGTCGGGCGCGAAGGTCTGCACGACGTGCTCGACCGCCGCGAGCGACACCTTGATGCCGCCGGAGTTGATGACGTCGTCGATGCGGCCTGAGACCTGCAGCAGGCCGCTGATGAGGCTGCCCGCGTCGCCCGTCTTGTACCAGCGCGTGCCGGAGCCGTCGACGACGAAGCGCTGCGCCGTGAGCTCCGGGTCGTCGTAGCCGTCGGCGAGCTGCGGCCCGGCGATCTCGATCTGGTCGGTGAGGCGCAGCTTCACGTCGCGCAGCGGCCGGCCGTCCCACACGCATCCGCCGACCGTCTCGGTCGCGCCGTAGGTGCGGGTCACGCGCCAGCCGAGCCGCGCCGCGCGCTCGATGAGCCCGAAGGGCGCGCGCTGACCGCCGAGCAGGATGCGGTCGAGCCGCGCGATCGGCCCGATGAACGAGCGGTCGAGCGCCGCCGCGTCGACGAGCCGCGCGAGCTGCGTCGGCACGAGCGACGTGTACTTCCGCTCGTGCTCGAGGCTCTGCACGGCCTCGACGAACGCCTCCGCGGTGAAGGCTCCCTCGGTGCGCACGAGCGGCGCGCCGGAGACGGCGTTGCGCCAGATGACGTTCTTGCCGGCGATGTACTGCTCGGGCAGCGCGAGCACCCACTGGCCGGGGCCGCCGAGCCGCTCGATCGCAGCCTCGGTCGACGCCTGCACGGCCTCATCGGAGATGATGACGCGCTTGGGCTTGCCGCTCGACCCGCTGGTCTCCACGACGATCGTCATCGCTCTCCTCCCCTGCTCGCGCGGTCCGTCCGGTCCTGCTCAGTAGTGCCACGGGTAGCCCGACCAGTCGGGCTCCCGCTTCTCGAGGAACGAGTCGCGGCCCTCGACGGCCTCGTCGGTGCCGTACGCGAGCCGGGTCGCCTCGCCAGCGAAGATCTGCTGCCCGACGAGCCCGTCGTCGACGGCGTTGAACGCGAACTTCAGCATCCGGATCGCCGTCGGGCTCTTCGTCAGGATCTCGCGCGCCCACTCGATCGCGGTCGACTCGAGCTCGGCGTGGGGCACGGATGCGTTGATCGCCCCGGCCGCGAGGGCTCGGTCCGCGCTGTACTCGCGGGCGAGGAAGAAGACCTCGCGCGCGAACTTCTGCCCGGTCTGCCTCGCCATGTACGCGGACCCGTAACCGGCGTCGAACGAGCCGACGTCCGCATCCGTCTGCTTGAAGCGCGCGTGCTCGGCGCTCGCGATCGTGAGGTCGCACACGACGTGGAGCGAGTGCCCGCCGCCGGCCGCCCAGCCGGGCACGACCGCGATGACGACCTTCGGCATGAAGCGGATGAGCCGCTGCACCTCGAGAATGTGCAGGCGCCCGCTGCGCGCGGGGTCGACCGACGCCGCACTGTCGCCATCGGCGTAGCGGTAGCCGTCCCGGCCGCGGATGCGCTGGTCGCCGCCCGAGCAGAACGCCCAGCCGCCGTCCTTGGGGCTCGGGCCGTTGCCGGTCAGGAGCACGACGCCCACCCGGCTGTCCTGCCGCAGCCCGTCGAGCGCGCGGTGCAGCTCGTCGACGGTGTGGGGCCGGAAGGCGTTGCGCACCTCGGGCCGGTCGAAGGCGACGCGGCCGATGCGGCCGTCGCGCGAGCGGTGCACCGTGATGTCGTCGTAGCCGGGCTCCGCGTCACCCCACTCGGCGGGATCGAACAGGGGCGAGATGGTCACCGGGCCAGCCTACCCAGCGCCACCTGCGCGGGTCAGCCGCACGCCTCGAGCGCGGTGCCGAACCAGCCCGGCTCGCCGCACTCCCAGCGCAACGGCCGGTCGTGCTCGTCGAGCGTGACGCGCACCTGCACGTCGAACGACTCGCGGCCCGGCTCGTCGAGCGTCATGAAGCCGACCGAGAGGTCGACGGTGCGCGCGACCGGATCGACGCCCGCGACGTGCACGCGATCGTCGAAGCGGATGCGCGAGGCGTGCGGCACGAGGCAGCCGTTGCGCTGCCAGCACGCGTCGACCTGGGCCGCGGCGAGCTCGGTCGCGCGGTCGCCCACCGCTCGCACGACCGTGACGGTGAGCTCCGGCTCGGTCGGCGTGCGCGGGTCGCCGTCGACGGTGAAGACGTTCCCGCCGACGACGAGCACGGCGCCGGCGACCTCGTCGAGCTCGTAGACGCCCGGGTAGAGCAGCACGGGCAGGAAGCCCGTGAGCTGCACGCCGACGATCGAGGCGTGCATGCCCGGATCCAGGCCGCCGAGGTCGAGCGCCTCTGCGAGCGACGTGCGCAGCCGCCACTCGCCGTCGATCCGCTCGGCCTGCAGCGTGCGGAAGACGTCGACGCCCCGCACGCGGTAGTGCACCTCGGCGGTGCCGCGGTCGCCCTCGATGTGCACGACCTCCACCTCGGGCACCTCGATCGGGCGCGCCGAGCGCAGCACCTCCGGCGGTGCGGCGTACGCGAGCCCGCGGATGGGCACCATCTCGGTCGCCCGGCGGGAGTCGCCGTCGGCGATCGCATCGACGTAGTCGAGCGCCGTCGCGCGAAGGCTCTCGACCGCGGCGCCCGCGGCGGCCCGCTCGGCGGTCTCGAGCATCGCCGGCACGCCGGCGCCGATCGCGAGACCGACGAGCGCCGCTGCGGCGACGTGCTTGAGCAGGAACGCGCGGCTCGCGCGCACGGGCGCGGATGCGTCGGGCTCGATCGCGCTCTCGCGCACCTCGGGCGCGGGTGGCGAGGGCGCCGCGGGCGGCACGTCCTCGATCCTCGGAGCCACCGGCGGCGGCATCTCGAACTGCGGCATCTCGCCCGCCATGCGCTCATGATGCACCCGCCGAGGGCGCGCGGGAAGCGGTCGGTTCCGCGGTTCAGCCGAGCGCCGGGCAGGGCACGAGCGCCGCGTCGAACGTGCCCGGCCGGCCGCACTCCCACAGCACCGGCGTGCCCTCGGCGTCGACCGTCAGCTGCACCTGCATCTCGAGCCACTCGGAGGTCGCACCGGTCGTCGCCATGAGGGGCACCCCGAGCACGATCGGTCCGCTCGCCATCCGCCACTGCACGTGCACGCCGTCCTGCGCACCGAGGAGCGCGCCCTCCGGGATCGCGCACGAGCGATCGAGCTGGCACGCGGCCGCCGCGGCGATCGCGTAGTCGGACGCCAGCGCGGCGAGGTCGGGGACGAGCTCGTGCTGCACCCAGATCTCCGTGGGGCTCTGAGGGTCGCCGTCGACGACGAAGCGCTCGCCGCCCGTCGCGAGCACCGGTCCCTCGACCCGGTCGAGCGCGTAGGTGCCGGGGTAGAGCCGCAGGTCGCGGCCGTCGAGGTCGATGCCCCCGATCGAGGCCGACACCTCGTCGTAGGGCTGCACGCTCGCGCGCTCCGCGAGCGATGTGAGCAGCTGCCATCGACCGTCGACGCGCTCGGCCTCGAGGCTCCGCTCCACGTCTTGACCGGCGACGCGGTAGCGCACCTCGACCGAGCCGACGTCGCCGTCGATGTGCACCATCCGCACCTCCTGCCGCTCGATCGGGCGCGCGCTCGCGAGCAGCGCCGCCGGTGCGGCGACCGCGCGATCGGCCTGGCGGACGAGGGGCACGAGGCTCGTCGCGTCGTCGGCACGGCGCTCCGCGATCGCGGTGAGGTAGTCCTCTGCGAGCGAGCGGAGGCCGTCGACCTCTGCGGCGGCGGCCGCGCGGTCGAGCGCCTGCACCGTGGCGGGCACGCCCGCGCCGACGAGCGCGCCGACGAGCCCCGCCGCGAGCACGTGCCGCCAGACGACCCGCGGCCGCGGCGCGGGCGCGGACGCGACCGGCGCCGACTCGACGGTCAGCTCGGTGGCGCCCAGCACGGCCGACACATCCGCTGCAGTCGACGCGGGGCCGATCGAGGCGACCGCGGGAGCGGGAGACGCGTCCGCGGGAGGGCCGGCCGGCGGCGGCACCTCCGGCATCTCGAACTCGGGCATCGTCGTCGACACGCGACCATCCTGGCGTTCGGATGCGCGATTCGCGCCCGCGCGGCGCGAATCGTTACGAAGGCGGCTCAGATGGGCGCGGAGAGCGCGCCGAGGAAGCCCCAGCCGAACCAGCTCGCCGCGCCGAAGAGCACGAGGAAGCCGAGCGCGAGGGCGGCGCCGAAGACGCCCGAGCGTCGCCCATCCGTGCTCTTGGCCGCGAGGCAGCCGACGACGACCGCCGCGAGGCCCGCTGCGACCGCGAGCACGAGCACGACGACGAGCGCGGGCAGCTCGCCCGGCCGCGGCGCGAAGAGGTAGCTCAGCTGCTGCACGAGCGAGACGCCCTGCAGCACGAGCGCGCCGAGCATGAGCCACAGCGACATCGCGCCGAGGCGGGCGGCGCGCCGGTCGCGCACGGCGCGCGGCGCGCGAGGCGCGCGGTGGTCGGCCTCTGCGAGGAGTTCTTCGAGCATCGCCCGATGCTACGAGCGGGTCGTCGGCCGCCCGGGCAGGCGCGCGGAGGCATCCGCACACGCCCGCCGTCAGCCGCAGCTGCGCGGCTCGGCTCCCGCGAGGGCGCAGCGCATGCCCTCGAAGGCGCTGAGCGTGGGATCCATGAAGCCGACGACCTCGAGCGACGTGCCCACCTCGCCCGACGCGATCGGCACCTGCACGGCGACCTCGCCCGCTTGCCCGGCGCGCGGCACGACGATGGGGCGCGGCAGCTGCGCCGCGTCGAAGCCCGGCGGCAGGGCGCACGAGCGGGCGGCGACGCACTCGTCGACGAAGGCGCGGCCGGCCGCGTCGAGCGCGTCGATCGCCGCGTCGGTGAGGCTCGGGGCGAGGTCGACGGCGACGCGAGAGCGCGGGTCGCCGTCGGTCTCGAACGAGGCGGCGGGCATCGTCACGAGCGGCGCGTCGATCGCGGCGATCGCGTGGCTGCCGGGCAGCAGCAGGAGGCTCCGGGTCGCCGGCACGACGCCGATGCCGTCGATCTGCACGGGCACCGACAGGGCGGTCGTGATGGCGACGGGCTCGCCGAGCGTGCGCTGCAGGCGCCACGCGCCGTCGGCGTAGACGGCGTCGATCTCCCGCAGCACGGTGCGCTCGGCGATCACGTAGGTGACGTCGACCCGCGCCGTGCCGTCGCCGAGCTCGACCGCCGCGACGCGGGGCGAGCGGAGCCGGCCGGCCTCGGCGATCGTGCTCGGGAGCGCCGCGGCGCGCTCGGCAGACGAGTGCAGCGCCTCCTCGGCGACCTCGTCGTCGCCCGCCGCGATCGCCTCGAGGTAGCCGAGCACCGCTTGGCGCGCCGCCTCCTCGGAGCGGGGGCCGCTGCGCTCGAGCAGCGCCTGGACGCCGAGCGTGCCGGCGATGCCGACGAGCAGCGCGACGACGGCGACCGCGATGAGCGCGCGGCGGGAGGACGCCGGCTCGGGCGGGGCCTGATCATCGTCGGGCATCTGGAACTGCGGCGCCGTCGCCATGCGACCAAGGATGCCACCGCATCCGCCCGGGTCTACTGCAGGAGGCCGAGCGCGAAGCCGATGACGAGGAAGACGACCGGGTTGGAGATGACGAGCAGGCCGCCCGCGATCGCGGCCATCGTGATGTTCGCCGTGCCACGCTTCGCGAGCGCCGCGATCGCGAACCAGAGGCCGAGGAGCGTGAAGATGCCCCACAGCGGCAAGAGCCACACGACCAGCCTGTCGAGGTCGACGAAGGCGATGCCGAAGCACAGCAGCAGCATCGCTCCGCACAGCACCGCGGCGACGAGCGCGAGGATGCCCCACACGGGGTTGCGGCGTCGGGTGCGCGAGGCGCGCGTCTCGATGACCCAGGGCAGCTCCACGGGACGATCATGGCAGGCGTGCGAGCATGGGCGCGTGGACCTCGACCTCGAGCGGCTCGCCAATCGCATGCACGTCGTCTCGCTGCCGCTCGCGACGCGCTTCCGCGGCGTCGAGGCGCGGGAGGCGGCGCTCTTCTCGGGGCCGGCGGGCTGGGGCGAGTGGAGCCCGTTCCTCGAGTACGAGCCGGAGGAGGCCGCGCGCTGGCTGCGCGCGGCGCTCGAGGACGCCGACCGCGAGCGGCCTGCGCCCGTCCGCGAGTCGGTGCGGGTCAACGCCACGCTGCCGGCCGTCGCGCCGGACGCGGTCGCGGGCGTGCTCGCGCGCTACGACGGCTGCCGCACGGTGAAGGTCAAGGTCGCCGAGCGCGGCCAGGTGCTCGCCGACGACGTCGCGCGCGTCGCTGAGGTGCGGGCGCTGCTGCCCGACGTGCGGATCCGGCTCGACGCGAACGGCGGCTGGAACCTCGACGAGGCGGAGTCGGCGATCCGGGCGCTCGAGCGCTTCGACCTCGAGTACGTCGAGCAGCCGTGCGCGACGGTGCCGGAGCTCGCCGAGCTGCGCTCGCGGGTGCGGAAGCTCGACATCCCGATCGCGGCCGACGAGTCGGTGCGGAAGGCGGAGGACCCGCTGCTCGTGGCGCGCGCCGGAGCCGCGGACATCGTCGTCGTCAAGGCGCAGCCGCTCGGCGGCATCCGCGCGGCGCTCGCGATCGTCGCCGAGGCGGGGCTGCCGGCCGTCGTCTCCTCGGCCCTCGACACCTCCGTGGGCCTCTCGATGGGCGCGGGACTCGCGGGCGCGCTGCCCGAGCTGCCCTTCGACTGCGGGCTCGGCACCGGCGCGCTGCTCGCGGCCGACGTCGCGGTGCCGCTCGTGCCGGTGGCCGGCGCGATCCCGGTCGGCCGCGTCGCTCCCGATCCGGCGCTGCTCGAGGCGCACGCCGCGCCGCCCGAGCGGGTCGAGCACTGGCGGGCGCGGCTCGCGGCGGCGCTCCCCCACCTCTGAGGGGCGGGGCCCCGGCCCTCCCTGCCGCGAGCAGCGGCGATTTGGCGGATCGGTCGCGAGGAGCGGTCGCATCGCGCTGCCGTCGCTTGGATCACCGCTGCTCGCGACGGCGCCGCGACGAGCGGCGGGCCTACAGGCCGCTGTAGGCGTGCAGCCCCTTGAAGAACAGGTTGACGACCGAGTAGTTGAAGATGATCGCCGCGAAGCCGACGAGCTGCAGCCACGCCGAGCGCGAGCCGCGCCAGCCGCGCGTCGCCCGCGCGTGGATGTAGCCGGCGTAGACGACCCAGATCACGAAGGTCCAGACCTCCTTCGTGTCCCAGCCCCAGTAGCGGCCCCACGCGTGCTCGGCCCAGATCGCACCCGCGATGAGCGTGAAGGTCCAGAAGATGAAGCCGATGACGCCGACGCGGTAGGCGAGGTCCTCGAGCTGCACGGTCGAGGGCAGCGCCCGCAGGAAGCCGCTCGAGCGCCGCTCCTTGATGAGCTGCAGGATGCTCAGGCCCGAGCCGAGCGCGAAGAACCCGGTCGCGAGCGTCGCGACGAAGACGTGGATCACGAGCCAGTACGACTGCAGCGCCGGCGGGAGCGGCGTCGGCGTGACGTAGAAGTTGACGGTCGCGAGGCCGAGGAAGACCGTCGCGAGGCCCGAGATGAAGACGCCGAGGAAGTTCAGGTCGCGCCACAGCCGCGAGAGCACGAAGACGCCGACGATGACGGCGACGCCCGTGAGCGCGAACTCGTACATGTTGGCCCACGGCACGCGGCCGGCGGCGAGACCGCGCATGACGGCGCCGCCGAGGTGCAGCGCCCACGCGATGACGATGAGCGCGAAGCCGATGCGCGCGCCGCGGCCCGGGCGGGCGGCCGGGGCGGAGGCGGCGGGGGCGGATGCGGCGGGTCGCGCGGGTGCACCCGGCGCGCCCGCGCTCACGAGCTCGCGCGCCTCCTCGGGCACCGCGGTCGCGGCGGAGCGGCGCGCGACGTCGACCGCGTAGGCGACGAACGCGAGCGTGTAGACGGCCATGGCCGAGTACACGAGCAGCAGCGACCAGGCGTCGAGATCAGCGGGAGTCACGGCGGGGATCCTACTCTCGCGGCCTATCAGCGGGCCCTGCCGGACGGGCCTCGCCCGCGGTCGCACCGACCGCATCCGCCGTCGCCGCAGCGTCGTCGCCGCCGGTCGCCGCACCGTCGTCGACGAGCCGCTGCGCGAGGTCGTCGACCGCGCGCTCGAGCGTCGGGTCCTCGCCGCGCGCGAGGCCCGCGAGCTCGAGGCGGTCGCCCACGGCCTTCACCCACATGCGGCGGCGCGGCACGAGGAGCGACGCGAGGAGCGAGACGAACAGCAGCACGGTGATCCAGAACACCGGGGTCTGCGTGTGGTCGACGTGCACCTCGATGACGCCGTAGCGCCGCACGTCCTCGAACGTGATCGTGCCGAGCCCACCGGGGATGTCGATCGTCTGCCCAGGCGCGAGCGTCAGCGCATCCGTGCCCGAGTCGCCGCCGGCGATCTGCGTCATCTCGTCGGTCTCGAGCGCGTACACCGAGCGCGGCACGCCGCGGTCGAGCCCGAGGTCGCCCGCGAAGGCCTGCAGCGAGAGCACGGGGTTCGCGAGGTCGGGGTAGGCGGAGGCGAGCGCGCCGGTGTCGAGCGGCACCGCGGTCGGGTAGAAGAACCCGCGCAGGCCCAGCTGCTCCTCGAGCCCGTCGGGCAGCTTGATGACGCCGAGGCTCGTCATCGCGTCGTCCTGCGCGAGGAACGGCGTGTACTGGTCGTACACGACCTGGCCCGACGCATCCCGCACCGAGATGCGCGGCGCGTAGCCGTTCGAGATGAGGTAGAGGTCGGCGCCCGCGACGTTCAGCGGCTCGTTGACCTTGATCTGCGCGTCGCGCTCGGCACCGTCCTCGGTGACCGACACGAGCGCGGTGAAGTCGAGCGGCGCGCCGATCGCGTCGCGGTTCTCGGTCTCGTACTCGACCTGCAGGTCGTCGAGCACGACCGCGAAGGGCTCGAGCGAGCCCTCGTCGAACCACTGCCCCGACGAGAACGAGTCGTAGCTCGAGAGCGTGTTCGCGAAGCCGCGGCCCTCGACCAGCAGGCGCTGCCCGTCGTAGCCGAAGCCCGAGCCGAGCCCGATGACGAGCAGCAGGCCGAGCATCGAGATGTGGAAGAGCAGGTTGCCGGTCTCGCGCAGGTAGCCGCGCTCGGCCGAGACCGAGTCGCCGTAGCGGGCGGTGCGGTAGCCGAGCCGGCGCAGCACGCGGTCGGCGCGGTCGAGGTCGGATGCGTCCCCGGGCACGGTCTGGAACCCGACGAGCCGCGAGAGGCGCGCGGGCGTGCGCGGCGGCTGGGCGCGCATCGCCTTCCAGTGGTGGGCGAGGCGCGGCACGACGCAGCCGACGAGCGACGTGAACAGCAGGATGTAGATCGCCGAGAACCACGGGCTCGAGTAGACGTCGTGCAGCGACAGCGCGTCGTAGAGCCAGATGAGCTCGGGGTTGTCGGCGCGCACCTGGATGACGCCGTTCGGGTCGCTCGACTCCTGCGGCACGAGGCTGCCGGGGATCGCGGCGACCGCGAGCAGGAGGAGCAGCACGATCGCGGTGCGCATCGAGGTGAGCTGGCGCCAGAGGAAGCGCGCCCAGCCGCGCACGCCGAGCGGCGGCTGCGAGGGCGCGGCGACCCCGTCGACGTGGTCGCCGGGCCGCAGCGGATCAGATGACTGTGACAACGCTCGCGATCCAACCCTGGAGGGACTGCATGATGGCGTTCCAGGCGCCCGTGACCATCAGCACGCCGATCGCGATGAGCATCGCGCCGCCCGCGACGTTGATCGCCCGGATGTGCCGACGCATCCACGCGACGGCGCCGCCGGCCCAGCCGAGGCCGAGCGCGAGCAGCAGGAACGGGATGCCGAGGCCGAGCGCGTAGGCGAGGCCGAGCAGCGCGCCCTGCCACGCCGAGCCGGTCGTGACGGTGAGCGCGCTGATCGCGGCGAGCGTCGGGCCGGAGCACGGCGTCCAGCCGAGCGCGAAGACGACGCCGACGAGCGGGGCAGCCCACAGGCCGCCCGCCTTGACCTGCTGCGGCTTCCAGATGCGCTGCAGGAACGAGAACTGCCCGACGAAGACGAGGCCGAGCACGATGAGCGCGCCGCCCAGGATGCGCACGAGCGTGTCGCCGTGCTGCAGCAGGAACGAGCTCACGGCGCCGACGATCGCGTTGCCGAGCACGAACACGAGCGTGAAGCCGGCGATGAAGAGGCCGACGCCCCCGACGAGCCGGCCGCGGCCGCGGCCCTGCTCGCCGACGAGCGAGCCGACGAGCCCGAGGTAGCCGGGCACGAGCGGCAGGATGCACGGGCTCGCGAACGAGACGATGCCGGCGAGCAGCGCGATCGGGACGGAGACGAGCAGCTGGCCGCTCAGCACGGCACCCGCGGGGTCGAAGGCGGCGATCACCGCTCGAGCTCCTCCCGCAGCAGCGTCGCGAGGATGCTCGTGTCGGAGACGGCGCCCGAGACGCGCGCCGCGACGCGGCCCTCCTTGTCGAGCACGAGCGTCGAGGGCACCGCGTTCGGCGCGACGATGCCCGTGAAGGCGAGCTGCGCCTCGGCGCTCTCGTCGTCGAGGATCGACGGGTAGTCGATGCCGAACTGCTCCTCGAACGCGATCGCCTGCGCGGCGCCGTCGCGCGTGTTGACGCCGAGGAAGTCGACCTCCTCGCCGAACTCTGCGTGCAGCTCGGCGAGCACGGGCGCCTCGACGCGGCACGGCGGGCACGCGGCGTACCAGAAGTTCACGAGCGCGACCCCGTCGAGCTCCGATGACTCGAACTCGCCGCCGTCGGCGAGCGGTCCGCCGAACTCGCCCGGCGCCTGGCGCTCCTCGAGCGGCACCTCGGTCACGAAGCCGTCGCCCGCGATGTAGCCCGCGTCGCCGACCTGCCCGGCCACGCCGTCGGCGCTCGAGCAGCCCGCGAGCGCGAGCGCAGCGAGCGCGACCGCGCCCACGCGCATCCGCCGCCTCGTGCCCTTCGTCGTCACGCCGCTCACACCGCTCCCGCGTCGACCGCGTCGACGCCCGCGGCGGGCTCGGCGTAGTCGACCTCGACCATGCGGCCGTCGCGCCGCACGTAGCTCGTGATCGACGAGAGCTGGCAGCGGCGCTTGCGCGGGTCGTGCCAGAGCGGCTTGCCTGCGAGCGCGAGGTGCGAGATCCAGATGGGCGACTGATGGCTCACCATCACGATGTCGCCGTCGTCGCCCGACTCGTCGAGCTCGTCCCACGCGTCCTCCATCGCGGCGATGACGCGCTGCGCGATGGCGGTGTAGGGCTCGCCCCACGAGGGGCGGAAGGGGTTGCGCAGCAGCGGCCACGCCGAGGGGTGGCGCAACGCGCCGCTCGCCTCGAAGGTCTTGCCCTCGAACTCGTTGGTCGGCTCGATGATGCGGTGCTCGGTGCGGATCTCGAGGCCGAAGCGCTCCGACCACGGCTGCGCCGACTGCTGCGCGCGCTCGAGCGGGCTCGCGGCCAGGCGCACGACGGGCCGGTTCGCGAGGTGCTCGGCCGCGAGCTCGGCCATCCGCTCGCCGCGCTCGGAGAGACGGTAGCCGGGCAGTCGCCCGTAGAGGATGCGCTCCGGGTTGTGCACCTCGCCATGGCGCACGAGATGGAGGCGACGGGCGGGCATGACCTCAATCGTACTTGCGGAGTCTATGCGCGGTGGAACTGAGGGCGGAGGCCCTTTCGGGCCTTCGCCGCGACCCCAGCGCCGGCGCCCGTCCCGGGCGCCGGGGCGCCCGGCTGACGCGCGAGCACGCCAGGATGGAGGTGTGCCGCTCCTCGTGCCCCTCGTCGCAGCGCTGCTCGTCGCCGCCGGCGCCGCCATGCTGTGGGTGTGGGCCGGCTCGATCGCGCATCGCGCGCACGGCGGCACGGTCGCGCTCGTCGTGGTCGCGCTCGCCGCCGCGGGCGTCTGGCTGCTGGTCGCCTCCGACGGCGCGGATGCGTCGGTGCCGGCCGCGGCGGGGTGGATCGCGCTCGGCGCGTCCGGAGTCGCGCTCGTCGCCGGGTGGATCGGGATCGCGCGATGGGCGCCGGAGCGTCGTCGGTAGGATCGAGCGCGTGACTCAGCCGACCTCGCTCCCCCGCACGCTCATCGCCGACCTCGCGTCGCTGCCGGATGGGCCGGTGAAGGTGCAGGGCTGGGTCGAGACGGTGCGCGATCAGAAGCGCGTGCAGTTCGTGATCGTGCGCGACGAGTCGGGTGCCGCCCAGCTCGTCAACCCGGTCAACGACGACACCGCCGAGACGGCCGCGACGATCTCGGGCCTCATGCACGGCTCGTTCATCAGCGTGACGGGCGACCTCAAGGCCGACGAGCGCGTCAAGCTCGGCGGGCTCGAGGTCAAGGTCGGCTCGCTCGTGGTCGAGTCGGTCGCGAAGGACTCCCCGATCGCCGACGACTCGTCGATCGACAAGCGCCTCGACTGGCGCTTCCTCGACCTGCGCCGCCCCGAGGCGCAGCTGATCTTCCGCGTGCAGACCACGATCGAGCACGCGATGCGCCAGCACTGGATCGACGAGGGCTTCATCGAGCTGCACACGCCGAAGCTCATGGCCACCGCCTCCGAGTCGCGCGCCGAGCTCTTCGAGGTGCCCTACTTCGAGACGACCGCCTACCTCGCGCAGTCGCCGCAGCTGTTCAAGCAGATGGCGCAGTCGGCAGGCTTCGGCAAGATCTTCGAGATCGGCCCGGCCTTCCGCGCCGACCCCTCGTTCACGAGCCGCCACGCGACCGAGTTCACGTCGATCGACTCCGAGATCTCCTGGATCGACTCGCACGAGGACGTCATGCAGCTGCACGAGCAGCTGCTCGCGAAGGCGGTCGCCGCGGTCGTCGAGCGGCACGGCGCCGAGATCGAGGAGCGCTTCGGCATCACCCTCGAGGTGCCGACGCTGCCGTTCCCGCGCATCCCCCACGCCGAGGTGAAGGCGATCGTCGAGGGCCGCGGCCACACGATCGAGCGCGCCGACGGCGACCTCGACCCCGAGGCGGAGCGCCAGATCTCGGCGCACGTCAAGGAGACGATGGGCCACGACTTCGTGTTCGTCACCGAGTACCCCTCGGGCGTGCGGCCGTTCTACCACCTGCGCCCCGAGGGCCGCGGCGAGGTGACGAACTCGTACGACCTCATCTACAACGGCGTCGAGATCTCGACCGGCGCGCAGCGCGAGCACCGCATCGATGTGCTCGAGGCGCAGATCGCCGAGAAGGGCATGGATGCGTCGGAGCTCGAGGAGTACCTCGACTTCTTCCGCTACGGGGTGCCCCCTCACGGCGGCTTCGGCATGGGCCTCGCGCGCGTCGTGATGCTCATGCTCGGCCTCGGCTCGATCCGCGAGACGACCTACCTCTTCCGCGGCCCGACGCGCCTGAAGCCGTAGCGGCCTCCGCTCGTCCGGCGCCTGCCCACCGGCGGGAGCGTCAGGCGCCGAGCCGCGTCCGGATGCGGTCGGTCAGCTTCGCCTCGTCGACCCGCCACGCGGAGTGCTGGCGGCCGTCGATGAGCACGACCGGGATGTCGTCGCTGTAGCGCTCCGCGAGCGCGGGGTCGTCGAGGATCGACAGCTCCGTGAGCGTCACCTGGTCGAACCCTGCGACCACTCGCTCGACGATCGGCCGGGCGTCGTCGCACAGGTGGCAGCCGGGCTTCGTGATGAGCGTGATCTCGACCATCGCTCCAGCCTAGACACCGGCGGAGACAAGCAGAGGCCGGGAGCCTGCGACTGCAGGTCCCGGCCTTGGCTGCAACCGACTACTTGCGGTTGCGACGCTGGTGGCGCGTCTTGCGAAGCAGCTTGCGGTGCTTCTTCTTCGCCATGCGCTTGCGGCGCTTCTTGACGACAGAACCCATCGAGGTTCCTCACTTCCGAATCGGGATTGCTCGCTGACGCTGCGCAGCCTCGAGGCCCGCGCAGGGAAAACGCTCGGGCAATCGTACCGGAATCGGCGCGTGCGCCGCTGGGGGTCAGTCCAAGCGGGCGTCGTCGGCCTCGCGCGCGGGCCGCTCCGACGCATCCGTCGACCGCTGGTCCCGGCTCCGCAGCTTGCCCTTCGCGTCGTCGAAGCGCTGCGCGTTGCGCGCCGACAGCTCCTGCAGCCGCTCCTGCACCTCGTGGATGCGGTCCCGGGCCTCCTGCACGCGCTCCTGCACGTCGTGCACGCGGTCGGCGGCGCGGCGACCGATGGATGCGCCGACGGGCGCGGGGTGCTCGACGGTCTCCGAGACGCGGGCGAGCGCCTGCTCGGCTGCGACGCGCGCCTGCTCGGCGGCCTGCCTCGCCTGGTCGGCGGCGGCGCGCAGCGGAGCCTGCACGTTGACGCCCGCCCACGCGGCGAAGGCGGCCGCGCCGAGCGAAGCCTCCTCCTGGTCGCCCTCGGCGAAGATGAACGGCATGAGCCAGTCGTCGATCTCGTCGAATGGCGCGAGCACGATCGCGTAGTGGCGGTGCTGCCCGTCCTCGCGCACCGTCACGAGGCCGGCGTCGCGCAGCGTGCGCAAGTGCTTCGAGACCGTCGGCTGCGGCACGCCGAGCGCCTCGACGATCTGGCTGACCGAGGCGTCTCCGGTCGTCGCGCGGCGCTCGAGGAGCACCCCGAGGATGTCGCGGCGCGTGCTGTCCGCGATCACGCTGAAGATGTCGGCCATGCGCAAAGCATGCCAGCGTCGAGCCGGGGGCGACAAACCGCGGTCGGCGCGTGACGGCGCTCGCGAGGACTACGCTTGCCCCGTCCTGCGCCGCCCGACGGCGCTCCGGTTCCGCGAAGGGCACAGCACGTGGCGCAGCTGCGGTCGTCGAGCGATGCGACGCTGCTCGAACGATCGCGCGACGCCGTCGAGCACTTCGCCGCCGCCTATCCCGCGCGCTTCGCGATCGTCGTCTTCGCGGCGCTCAACCTCGTCTTCGCGGTGCTGCTCGCGACGCCGTGGGCGACAGCGGGCGACGGCACGACCGGTGCGGTGGATGCGTTCTTCCAGGCCGTGAGCGTCGTGTGCGTCACGGGGCTCACGGTCGTCGACATGGCGACGCACTGGAGCCCGTTCGGGAACGCCGTCGTGATGATCGGCGTCGAGGTCGGCGGCATCGGCGTGCTGACGCTCGCCTCGATCCTCGGCATGACGGTCGCGCGCCGCCTGGGGCTCCGGCAGCGGCTCATGGCGGCGAGCGACTCCAACCCCTCGCGGGTGCGGCGCGGGGTCGTGCAGGAGCAGCAGGCGATCCGGCTCGGCGAGGTCGGCTCGCTGCTGCGCATCGTCGCGCTCTCGGTGCTCGCGTTCGAGGCCGTGCTCGTCGTGCTGCTGCTGCCGCGGCTGCTGCTCGAGGGCAAGGACTTCCTCACCGCGCTCTACGAGGCGACCTACTGGTCGATCATGGCGTTCACGAACTCCGGCTTCGTGCCCACCGTCGAGGGGCTGGAGCCGTTCGCGACCGACCCGTGGTTCCTCGGCGTGCTCATGCTCGGCGTCTTCGTCGGCTCGCTCGGCTTCCCCGTCTACTTCGTCATCCTGCGGCACCTCGGCAAGCCGCGGCAGTGGTCGCTGCACGTCAAGCTCACGATCACCGTCTCGCTCCTGCTCTTCCTCCTCGGCGGGCTCGCGTTCCTCGTGCTCGAGTGGGGCAACGCCGACTCGTGGGGCACTGACGACTTCGGCCAGCAGCTGCTGCACGCCTTCTTCCTCTCGGCGATGGCGCGCTCGGGCGGTTTCGCGGTGGACGACCTCGGGCTGCTGCACAACTCGAGCCTGCTCGTGACCGACATGCTGATGTTCGTCGGCGGCGGCTCGGCCTCGACGGCGGGCGGCATCAAGGTCACGACGCTCGCGATCCTCTTCCTCGCGGCGATCGCCGAGGCGCGCGGCCGCAAGTCGATGGAGGCCTTCGGCCGCCGCATCCCCTCGGACGTCCTGCGCCTCGCCGTCTCCGTCACGCTCTGGAGCGCGACGATCGTCGCCGGTGTGACGATCGTGCTGCTCGAGATCACCGGCGCGCCGCTGTCGTTCGTGCTCTTCGACGTCATCAGCGCGTTCGCGACCGTCGGCCTCTCGACCGGCTTCACGCACGCGGGGCTCGAGGACCCGGCGAAGATCATCCTCGCGCTGACGATGTTCGTCGGCCGCATCGGTAGTGTGACGCTCGCCGCGGCGCTCGCCGCGAGCCAGCGGACGCAGCTGTTCACGCGCCCCGAGGAGAGGCCGATCGTTGGTTGACAGGATCCCCCACGACGCCCCCGTGCTCGTGATCGGGCTGGGCCGCTTCGGCGCCGCGACGGCGGGGCAGCTCGCCCGCCTCGACCGCGAGGTGCTCGCGATCGACGGCGACATCAACCTCGTGCAGAAGTGGTCGGAGCGCTTGACGCACACGGTGCAGGCCGACGCCCGCTCGATCGACGCGCTCAAGCAGGTCGGCGCGCAGGACTTCTCGATCGCCGTCTGCGCGGTCGGCTCGTCGATCGAGGCGTCGGTGCTCATCGTGGCGAACCTCGTCGACCTCGGCATCCCGCAGATCTGGGCGAAGGCCATCAGCCAGTCGCACGGCAAAATTCTCAGCCGCATCGGCGCCAACCACGTCATCTACCCCGAGGCGGAGGCCGGCGAGCGCGTCGCGCACCTCGTCTCGGGCCGGATGCTCGACTACATCCAGTTCGACGACCAGTTCGCGATCGTGAAGATGTACCCGCCGAAGCACATCCGCGGCATCTCGCTCGCCGAGTCGAAGATCCGCTCGAAGTACCACCTGACGGTCGTCGGCGTGAAGAGCCCGGGCGGGGAGTTCACCTACGCGACACCCGAGACCGTCGTCTCAAACCACGACCTCATCATCGTCTCGGGCAACCAGAACGACATCGAGCGCTTCGCGGGCCTCAGCGCGTGAGCACCGAGAGCGCAGCGCGCACGGCGATCGATGACAGCAAGCGCTGCCCGTGCGGCACCGGGCTGACGTACGGCGAGTGCTGCGGCCCGATCCACCGCCGCGAGCGCGAGCCCGCGACGGCCGAGCAGCTCATGCGCTCGCGCTTCACCGCCTTCGCGCTCGGCGACGTCGACTGGCTGCTCGCCTCCTGGCACCCCACGACCCGGCCGCGCTCCCTCGAGCTCGACCCGGGCATCCGCTGGCTCCGGCTCGACATCGTCGGCACGAGCGCCGGCGGGCCGTTCGACCGCGAGGGCACTGTCTCGTTCGACGCGCACTGGGTCGCCGACGGCACGCGCGGCGCGATGCGCGAGCTCAGCCGCTTCCGCCGCGACCAGGGCTGGCAGTACCTCGACGGCCAGCAGCGCTGACGCGCGTCAGCCCGCGGCGAGCTCGCGCGCGCGCTCGAGCGCCGCGCCCGTCGCCCGGTCGAAGACCTCGCCGAGGCGCGCCTCCTGCAGCACCGCGACGGCCCGCTCGGTCGTGCCCTTCGGGCTCGTCACCCGGCGGCGCAGCTCGGCCGGCTCGGCGCCGTCGGCGGCGAGCAGCTCGCTCGCCCCGCGGAACGTGCCCTGCACCATCGTCGCCGCCTGCTCGGGCGTGAAGCCCATCCGCTCGGCCACGCCCGTGAGCTCCTCGATGAGCAGGAAGACGTAGGCGGGACCCGAGCCGGAGATCGTCGAGAGCGCGTCGATCTGCGACTCCTCGAGCACGAGCACCTCCCCGACCGACTCGAACAGCCGCGCGACGAGCGCGACGTCGTCGGCCGAGGCACGGCTGCCGCCCGCGACGCCCGTCACCCCGAGGCCGACGTGCGAGGGCGTGTTGGGCATCGCCCGGACGACGGCGACGGATGCGGGCAGCGCGGCCTCGATGGACGCGGTCGTCGTGCCCGCCGCGATCGAGACGACCACCGCATCCGCCTCGAGATGGGGTGCGATCTCGCGCGCGAGCTCGACGATGCCGGCGGGCTTGACGCCGAGCACGACGAGCCTCGCGCCCGCGACCGCGCGGGCGTTGCCGTCGGGCGACGACTCGAGCGCGATCGACTCGACGCCCTCGAGCGCGATCGCCTGCGCCTTCTCGGCGGTGCGGTTGGTGACGACGATGCGCTCGGCGCCGTGGCGAGCGAGCCCCGTGAGGATCGCGCCGCCCATGGAGCCGACGCCGAGCATCGCGATGGGAGGGAGCAGCTCTGGCATGCGGCCAGGCTAGTGCCGTGAGCCGCGAGCACCGCCCGCGTAGACTCGCGGCCGTGAGCGCATCCCACGGTACGAAGGCGGTCGTCGCGGCGTTCCTCGCGAACACGGGCATCGCCATCACGAAGTTCGTCGCCTGGTTCTTCTCCGGATCGGCGTCGATGCTCGCCGAGGCGATCCACTCGGTCGCCGACGCCGGCAACCAGCTGCTGCTCCTGCTCGGCGGCCGCCTCGCGAAGCGGAAGGCCGACGCCGAGCACCCGTTCGGCTACGGCCGCGAGCGCTACGTGTGGGCGTTCATCGTCGCGCTCGTGCTCTTCTCGGTCGGCGGCCTCTTCTCGATCTCTGAGGGCATCTCGAAGCTCCAGCACCCGCACGAGCTCGACATCATCTGGCTGCCGCTCGTCGTGCTCGGCATCGCGATCGTGCTCGAGAGCCTCTCGTTCCGCACCGCCATCAAGGAGTCGAACAAGGTGCGCGGCAAGGCCCGCTGGGTCGACTTCATCCGCAAGGCGAAGAGCCCCGAGCTGCCGGTCATCCTGCTCGAGGACCTCGCGGCGCTCCTCGGCCTCATCTTCGCGTTCATCGCGGTCGGCCTCACGGCCATCACCGGCAACCCGCTCTTCGACGCGATCGGCACGATCGTGATCGGCGCGCTGCTCGTCGTCGTCGCGGCCGTGCTCGCCGTCGAGATGAAGTCGCTGCTCATCGGCGAGGGCGCGACGAAGGAGGACACGGCGCGCATCGCGGGCGTGCTGAACGCGGCGCCCGGCGTCGAGTCGGTCATCCACATGAAGACGCTCTACCTCGGCCCCGACGAGCTCATGATCGCCGCGAAGGTCGCGTTCCCGCCCAAGAGCGACATCGAGCACGTCGCGACGACGATCAACGAGCTCGAGTCGCGGCTGCGCGCCGAGATCCCGCACGCGCGCGTCATCTACATCGAGCCCGACCTCTACCTCCACCGGCCCGAGATCGCGCCGTCGACCGATCACATCGTGATCCAGTCGGGCAACTGACGAGCCGGATGCGTTTGTGTAGGCTGTCTGCATGGACTTCCTGCACTCGCTGCTGCTCGCCGGCCACTTCATCGGCCTCGCCCTGCTCGTCGGCACGTTCTTCGTGCAGATGCGCGCGAAGGCCGGCCACAACTTCACGCTGCTGCTGATCGGCGGCGCGCTCCAGCTCGTCACGGGCGTCTCGCTCTACGGGCTCGCCATGGCGAACGACACCGACGTCAACCACATGAAGCTCGGCATCAAGGGCGTCATCGCGCTCGTCGTCTTCGTCGCCGCGCTCGTCGGCTTCCTCCGCCAGCGCTCGATGCGCGCCGAGAAGTCGCGCCTTGCCGCCGGCGGCGCCGTCGCGGCGGCCGACGTGGCGCTCGAGCGGAAGCTCATGCCGTTCTTCCACGCGGCCGGCGGGCTCGCGCTCGTGAACCTGCTCATCGCGGTCTTCTGGCGCTGAGGTGACCGGAGGGGGTGGGTCGAGCTCGTCGCCCTCCTCACCATCCTGGGCGTGACGATCGCGCTCGTGCTCGCAGGTCCCCGCTCGTGGCACAGCCCCTCGACGCAGCGAGCCCGCCGCATGGGCGGCGGGCTCGGCGTCATGGACGAGATCTGGCGCCCGCACGCCTATGAGCAGCGCATCGCCGACGAGCGGCGCGAGGAGGCTGGCGACCAGGTCGAGGACCTCGACCCGGAGGACCCGCGCCGCCCTCCCGGCGACTGAGGGTCGACTCGATCGCTTCCCGCCGACTCGACCGGCTGTCGCCGCGGCCGCGCCGCGCCGTCAGCGGCGCTCGGCGAAGAAGGCGCGCAGCTGCGCCTCCGCCTCGGCGGCGAGCACGCCCGAGACCACTTCGACGCGGTGCGGCAGCCGCCGCTCGCGCAGCAGGTCGACGACGCTCCCGGCCGCTCCCGCCTTCTCGTCCCAGGCGCCGAACACGACGCGCTCGACGCGGCTCGCGAGGATCGCGCCCGCGCACATGACGCACGGCTCGAGCGTGACGACGAGCGCGCATCCGTCGAGCCGCCACGCGCCTCGCCGCTCGGCCGCCTCGCGGAGCGCGACGACCTCGGCGTGCGCCGTCGGGTCGTGCCGCAGCTCGCGCTCGTTGCGCCCCGTGCCGATGACGGCGCCGGTTGCGTCGACCACGACCGCGCCGACCGGCACGTCGGCGGTGCGCTCGGCCGCCGCCGCCTCGTCGAGCGCGAGGCGCATGAGCGCCTCGTCGCGTGCCGCCGGCCGCATCCGCCCTCCTCGTCGGGGCGCACCGCAAGCAGGCGGCCCACTACCCTGAACCCTATGCGAGTCCACGTCGCCGACCACCCGCTCATCACCCACAAGCTCACCGTGCTGCGGGATGCGCGCACGCCGTCGCCGACCTTCCGGTCGCTCGTCGGCGAGCTGATGACGCTGCTCGCGTACGAGGCGACGCGCAACGTGCGCGTGACCCCGAAGGAGATCGAGACGCCGGTGACGGTCACGACGGGCGTCGAGATCGCCGAGCCGCGACCGCTCGTCGTGCCGATCCTGCGCGCGGGCCTCGGCATGCTCGAGGGCATGACGGCGCTCGTGCCGACCGCCGAGGTCGGCTTCCTCGGCATGGCGCGCAACGAGGCGACGCTCGAGCCGACGACCTACGCCGAGCGGCTGCCCGACGACCTGTCGGACCGCCAGTGCTTCGTGCTCGACCCGATGCTCGCCACCGGCGGCTCGCTCTCGGGCGCGATGCAGTTCCTCTTCGACCGCGGCGCCGTCGACGTCACCGCCATCTGCCTGCTCGGCACGCCTGAGGGGCTCGAGCGCGTCGAGCGCGACATGGACGGGCACGACGTGACGATCGTGCTCGGCGCCCTCGACGAGGGGCTCGACGAGCGCGGCTTCATCGTGCCGGGGCTGGGCGACGCGGGCGACCGGCTCTACGGCACCGTCGGCGACTGACGCTCGCGCCCGAGCGTTCGCGGCTCCCGCGCCGCTTTCCGTCATAGTTCGTCACATCGTTGCGTCGTTTGACTTCCGACGCTCGAAGCCGCGATACTGACAGGCATGACGACCACCTTCGGCCCCCAGTCCGTCCTCGCGACGAACGGGACGAACGGCATGATGATGCCGATGGTCGACATGCGTCGAATGTGTGCTTGAGCCCAGCTCGCACCAGCCCGACCGCTCCGCATCGGAGTCGCTGACGCATACCCGTCGCACCCCGTGAGGCCCTGAGCAGGCCCTCGAGCGGTCCCCGGACCCGTCGGTCCGCGCACCACCCCTCGACTCCTCGAGTCGGCAGCATGCATCGCCCCTCCTCGCGGGCGCTGCCGACCGCACGCCGGAAGGCCCACCCATGACCATCACCGCTCTCCCCACCCGCACTGCCCTTCGCCGTCAGCTCGGCCGCCCCTCGCTCGCCCAGCCCCGCACGAGCGGCTCGAGCGCCCTCAAGCCGCAGCCCACCGCATCCGCCCCGAGTCCGACGGCCGCGCCGCGCACCGCCGTCCGCGCCGTCCCCGAGGGCACCGAGGCCCGCGGCTTCGTGCTCTACGTCGGCCTCGGCGAGGACGCCGCCGCCGAGGACCGCGTCGAGCTCGCGCGACTCGTCACCGAACTGCGCGCGCTCACCTCGAAGCTCGCCCCGAGCGCCCAGACCCACGCCGCCGTCGCCCTCGCCCCGGCCGGCGCCGGCGGACGCGACGTCGACGTCGTGCGGCGCGCGCTCGGCGACCCCGCGGTGCAGCAGCCCGCCGCCGAGACCGACCCGGGCATCGTCATCGACCTGACCCGCAAGCGCGTCGCGATCGGCGACGAGATCGCGCCGCTCACCTACCGCGAGTTCGAGCTGCTGCAGCACATCGTGCTGCGCGAGGGCTCGACGGTCGGCCGCTGCGACATCATCGACGCGCTGTGGGACGCCGACGCCGACGACCGTCCCAACGAGCGCACGATCGACGTGCACGTGCGGCGCCTGCGCGCGAAGCTCGGCGCTTACGCCGAGATCATCCGCACCGTGCGCGGCGCGGGCTACCGCTTCGACGGGCACGCCGACGTCACGGTGCTCGCCTCCGGGCCGAGCCCCGACCGCTTCTGACCAGCGCCCACAGCCCATTCACAGGTAGAACTGGGTCGGTTCGTTACCCATCCGTTATACGTTCGTCGCACGTCGATCGTAGTGCTGTGGCGATCGGCGGAAGCGGAGGCAGCAGCCTCACTTGGTGCAAGGGACTGGGGCCGGTCGGGAGAACCCGATCGGCCCTCTTGCACGCCCGGGCAGGTCAGCCGAGGTGCTCGGCGAGGAACGCGGATGCGCTGCGCCGGAAGGCGCCCGAGGTCGGCGCATTCACGTGGTCGCGACCGGGGATCTCCTCGAAGCGGCCATCGGCCAGCAGCGGCAGCAGCTCGCGGGTGTCGTCCGCGCGGGTGTCCTTCGCGCCCGTCATGAGCAGCGTCGGCACGGCCGGCGGCGCTTGGGCCGGGTCGAAGAGCGTGCGCGAGACCTCGCCCGCGAGCGTGACGAGCGTCGCGGGGTCGTGCTCGGGGAACACCGCCACGAGGTCGACGATGAACGACTCCATGGGGCCGGGCTCCGCCTCCCCCGCGAGCGCTCGGCGCGCGAGGTCGAGGTCGAAGCGCTCGAACGGGTCGCTCGCCGGCAGCCCGCCGAGCACGAGCGCGCGGAACGCGTGCGGCCGGGTGCCGGCATGGCGCCACAGCAGCCGCGCCCCCATCGAGTAGCCGATCGCGCCGGGCGGCTCGTCGAGCGCGAGCTGCTCGAGCACCGCGTCGACGTCGGCGACGAAGCGCGGCACGTCGTAGCCGGTCGAGGGCCGGTCGCTCTCGCCGTGGCCGCGGAGGTCCATCGCGATGCCGCGCAGCCCCGCCTCGGCGAGCGCCGCACCCCAGCCGCTGCCGATCCAGTTGCGCCTCGCGTTCGACGAGAAGCCGTGGATCATCAGCACCGGTGCGCCGTCCGGGTCGCCGAGCTCGTGCAGGGCGATCCGCACGCCGTCGGGCGCCATCGCGAACACGGTCATGCTGCTCCTCGGTCGGGGGCGGATGCGGTGCGTCGGGTGACGAGGGGCGGTGCCCGTCGAGCCCTAGGCTAGCGACGAGAGAAGGGTGCTGCGTTGGCGCGTTCCGTCCTGTTCATCAAGCACATCGAGTACGAGACGGGCGGGCATGCGACGACGCTGCTGAGCCACCTGCCGACGCGCGAAGCGGTGCTCGAGACCGCGCTGCCGCCGCTCGACGAGATCGCCGGCATCGTGATCACGGGCGGGCAGATGAGCGCCGCCGAGGTCGACCGCTACCCCTCGCTGCAGGCGACGGCCGATCTCGCGCTGCGGGCGATCGACGCCGAGATCCCGGTGCTCGGCATCTGCCTGGGCCACCAGATCATCGGTCGCGCGCTCGGCGGCGTGCACCGCGAGGGCGTCGTCAACGCCGTCGGCATCCTCGACATCGAGCTCCTCGAGCCCGATCCGTGGCTCGGCGACCACGTCGGCCCGCTCGGCGCCATGCGCTGGAACAGCGACATCGTCTCCCTCCCGCCCGGCGCGCAGCTGCTCGCGCGCAGCGCGACCGTCGACAACGACGCCTTCCGCTACGGCTCGGCGCTCGGCATGCAGTTCCACCTCGAGGCGGACGACCGGGTCATGCGGCTGTGGGACTCCGTCGCGTCGCCGACGCTCTCGGAGCTGCGCGCCCCGGCTGCGGTGGCCGAGTGGCGCGCGCACCTCGCGACCGACGAGACCCTGCTCGGCGTCGTCGAGCGGGGCTTCGGCGCCTTCGCGGAGGCGTGCGCGGCCCGACTCTAGCTCCACGGCCGCCGGCGCTCACGCGTCGAGCGACTGCGGCGCGGGCGCGGCGGTCGCGGCCCCGGACGGCGACCGATGCCAGCCCCATGCGGCGGCGCCGACCCCGGCGAGCACGGCCGCGCCGAGCAGTCCGAGCGGACCGCCCAACGCCGGCACGGCATCCGGTGCCGCGATCAGCAGCATCGGCGCGAGCGCGTTGAAGATGCCGTGTGCCGCGGCGACCGGCAGCACGCTCGCCGTCGCCTCCCGGATCGCCGAGAGCACGAACGACATCGCGATGCAGAACAGCACCATCGCGGGCACGCCGAGCAACGGGTCGCCGTAGTTGTAGCCCTGCAGGATCACCGGCGCGTGCCAGAGGCCCCAGACCGTGCCGATGACGAGGTTCGCCCGCACGGCCCCGAGGTGCCGCAGCGCATCCCACAGCAGGCCGCGCCATCCGTACTCCTCGCCGAGCCCGACGAGGCCGTTGACCGTCCAGCCGGCGAGGATCGCGCCGAGCACGCTCACGAGCAGCAGCGCGGCCAGCGGCGGCGGCGTGCCCGCGGCGTCGGCTGCGGCCTGGCCGAGGAGGCGTTCGGCGCCCGCGACGAGCTCGGCATCGGTCGTCGCGAGCCCGCCGACACCAGGGATGCCGAAGGCGTTGCCGAGGAGCAGCTGGATGCCCGCGTAGAGGACGACGAAGGCCAGCACGGCGACGACCGGCGCGAGCAGGAAGACCAGCACCGGCCGAGTGCTCCGCCGCGGGAGGCGCAGCCGCTCGCGCCGGATGCCGCGCTCAGCGATGACCGCGGCGACGAGCGGCGAGGGCATGAGCAGCGCGCCCAGGACGACGATGCCCGTGACGGAGTCGAGCGGTGTGCGCGTGAGGTGGAGCCCGGCGCCGACGACCATCGACCAGCCGAAGACGATGAGGAGGAAGGTCGCGACGACGCGTGCGGGGGCGGGACGCTCCTGCCGGATCGGCGCGGCGAACGAGATGGGGTCGGAGGAGGAGGGACGGTGCATGTCTGGCTCTCTGCTGGCGGCGGCACCCGCGGCGGGCGGCGAGGAAGCATCATTCTCGCGATTGAGAACATAACGTGATGCTGCTAGCGTTCTCAACTGTGAGAAAGAAGTCACCCTCGCGGGCCGAGGTCGTGCTGCACCCGCAGCGGCTGGCGATCGTCCGAGCCCTCGCGACGTCGCCCGCGACGCCCCAGGAGCTGCTCGCGCAGCTGCCCAGCGTCTCGCAGGCGAGCATCTACCGCCACCTCGCCCTCCTGCATGAGAAGGGCATCCTCGAGGTCGTCTCGGAGCGCCAGCAGCGCGGTGCGGTCGAGCGCACGTACGGTCTCGCACGTGACGCGGTCGTGAGCGCGGAGGAGCTCGCGCACGCGAGCCGAGACGACCACTTCCGCTACTTCGCGACCTTTGCCGCCGGGCTGCTCGGCGAGTACGGCACCTACCTCGAGCGCGACGAGGTCGACCTCGAGCGCGACGGCGTCGGGTACCGCGAGCACGTGCTGCAGCTCTCGCGCGACGAGCTCGTGGAGATGCTCGCCGAGCTGCGCGCCGTGCTCGCCGCTCGGGCCGACAACGCACCGGGCCCTGATCGCGAGCCGCGCCTCATCGCCACCGTCACCATGCCCATCACCCGCAAGGGAGAGACCCGCCATGACCATGACCGCTGACGCCCGCCTGGCGGCCACGATGCGCCGCAACGCGCTCCTCGTGCTGCCTGTGCCGGTCGTGCTCGCGCTCGCCGCCCTCGCGCTCGTCGGACCGCCGCCGGTGCTGCCGCTGCTGCTGGGTGCCGCCGGCTGGATGCTCGCGCTCGTCGTGCGGCAGCCGGTGGCGCTGATCGCGACGCGCACGACGACGACCGAGCGCGCCGCCACGATCGTCGGCTGGTTCTCCGGGCCCGCCGAGGAGCTCGTGCGGCTCGGCCTCGTGCTCCTGGCGCTGCGCTCGTTCGAGGATGCCGTCTGGGCGGGCTTCGGCTGGGCGACCATCGAGGTGCTGCTCATCGTGGTGAACGGGATCGCGGTCGCGGGGCTCATGACGAAGGATGACCCGAAGTCTCGGGAGGCTCGCGAGCTGCTCGAGGCGCAGGGCATGCTTGGCGCGCGGCACTCCGTCTGGGGCGTGCTGGAGCGCGTCAGCGCCACCGCACTCCACGTCGCCTTCACGCTGCTGCTCTTCGCCGACCCGTGGTTCGTGCTGCTGACGCTCCCCGCGCACTCGGCGATCAACATGGTGATGTCGCGGTTCGCCAAGGACCGGCTCGCGGCGACCGAAGCGGTGTTCGCGGCGGTGAGCGCGGTCGCGCTCGTCGTGGGCGCGATGCTCGCGACCGCCTGAGCAGTTGCTCAAGCGGGCTGCGCCGAGCCGCGGGCCCTGGTAGGCACGGCCTCGTGACCATTCGCGAGCGCGCCCCGGGACGCGCGGAGCCCACGCTTCGGGCGACGCGGTCGGCGCGGCTGTGGCTCGCGGGCCTCGGCGGCGCGTGGTCGCTCTTCAGCACTCCGCTCGTCGCCGGCGATTGGGGCGCGACGTGGGTCGAGGCGCTGAGCGTGAGCGAGCCGTGGCGCGGCCTGCGGGCGAGCGTCGACGACCCGTACATCGTGTACGGCGCACTCGGCGGGCTGTCGTTCCTCGCCATCGGGCTCGCCCTGCTGCCCGATCTGCGACGGGCTGGCTGGGGAGGCAGTCTGCTGTGCTGGCTCGTGCTCGCCGGGGCGGTCGTCACGCCGATCAGCTACCTGAGCACCCCGGCCGACGCGCCCACCCACGCGCTGTGGGGCAGCGAAGGACCGCTGCTCGTGGCCGTCGGGCTCGCGGGGGTGCTCGCCGCGATCACGGCGGGGTGCCGCTGGCCGACCTGGACGCGGATCCTGCTCGGCTGCTCGCTGCCCGTGCTCATCGTGGGTGTGCTCGTCACCGGCTACTACCCGCACGGCCCGCTCGCGGCGCTCGCGATCGAGGCGGTCGCGCTCATCCTCGGGGCGCCCGGCGCAGGAGCCCGCCACCGACCGCCGCCGGCGCGCTAGACCACGGGGCGCAGCAGCCCCACGGGCTCGTCGGCGCTGCGCTGCACGAGGCCGAGCGGCTCCGCGAGGCGCTCGAGCGTGCCGGCGGGCAGCGCGCCGGCCCGCTCGAGCATCGCGAGGGCGACCGGTGCGCCAGCTCGCCGCGCGCCGTCGGCGCTCTTCACGACCGCGGTCGTGCCGTCGGGGGCGACCATCGCCTGCGTGCCCTCCGCGCCGAACTTCGTCGCGCATCCGGTGCCCTCGATCACGACCGCGTCGGGCCGGCCCGCGCCGTCGATGAGCGTGGGATGCGCCCGCATGGCGTCGCCGACGAAGCGGTGCCCGCCCGCGCCGTCGGGCGCGAGGCGCCGGAAGGCTCGCGCGAGCCCGACCGGGGTGGTCGCGAAGACGAGCGCCCCGCAGCCGTCGCGCGCGATGCCCGGCACGCGCTCGCCCGTGGCGCCGTCGATCCCCTCGCGGAGCACCGAGGTCAGCGGATGCGACTCCTCCCAGTACCCGTCGGGCACGCCGAGCGCGCGCGCCGCGGCCGCGAACGCGATGTGCTTGCCGACGCACATGTGCGCGAACCGCCGCTGCGTGCCGTCGGGCGCCTGCATCGGCGGGCAGCGCAGCGATTCCTCGTCGACCGCGAGGGCGGCCGCCATCGCCTGGGCGGTCGCGACGTGCTCCTCGTCGGCCCAGTGGCTCGCGCTCGCGAGCGCGGCGTGCGCCGGCTCGAGCGCGACGAGGCCCCGCTCGAGCAGCGTCGCCGCGAAGAGCGGCTTGAGCGCGCTGCGCGCGAGGAACGGGCGCTCGACCGGCCCGTGGGCCTCGATGACGCGCCCCTCAGGGTCGATGAGCACAGCGACACCGCGGTGCTCCGACTCGACGAATCCGTCGCGCTCGACGACGGCGAGGAGCTCGGTGGCTGGCATTCGCCCAGGCTAGTGCGCGACGCCTGCGCCTTCGATGCGGAGCAGCCGCTGCTTCGCCTCGACGCCGCCGACGTACTGCCCGAGCGCACCGTCGCTGCGCACCACCCGGTGGCACGGGATCGCCACCGGGAGCGGGTTGCGGCGGCACGCCGTGCCGACCGCCCGCACGGCTCGCGGCGAGCCCGCGGCCGCCGCGACCTGCGCATAGCTGCGCGTCTCGCCGTAGGGGATCTCGCGCAGCCGCTCGATCACGTCGCGACCGAAGCCGCGCGCGAGCGAGAGGTCGAGGGGCCCGACGAAGGCGCGAGCACGACCCGCGATGAGGTCGTCGATCGCGCGCGCCGCTGCGTCGAGCCGGTCGGGCGCCTCGAGGATGCGCGGGCTGAGCGAGGTCGCGAGCCGCTCGAGGGTGGCGTCGGGCGCTGCGCCGTCGAAGGTCACCGAGACGAGGCCCGCCGGCGTGCTCGCGAGCAGCAGCGCGCCGAGCTCGGTGTCGAGCGAGCGGTAGGCGACGTCGAGCAGCCCGCGCTCGGCGGCGCGATCCGCGAGCCTCGCGCGCAGCTCGGCGACCCGATCGGCGGAGGGCTCGAGCGGCGCGGCGGGGAACGGCACGCCCGACGAGAGCGGCTCGGTCATCGCTCCTCCCCCATGAGCACCCGCAGCCGCCGCACGCCGTCGGACGACGCGCGACGCACCGCATCCGTCGAGGACTGCAGCTGCGCCGCGACCTCGGCGAACGGCAGCCCGCCGAGGTGGTGCAGCACGACCGCCTCGCGCTGGCGCTGCGGCAGCTGCGCGAGTGCGCGGGCGAGGTCGAGGTCGCGGGCGCGATCGGGGGCGATGCGCTCGGGCAACTCGCCGACGACGAGCCGCGAGCGCCGACGCAGCACGTCGATCGCCTTCCGGTGCGCGATCGTCACGAGCCAGCCCTCGATGCGGGCGTCGTGCGCGAGCGTCGGGTAGGCCTCGAGCGCGGCGAGGAACGTCTCGCTCCAGGCGTCGTCGGCGTCGGCCTCGTCGAGCAGCGCCCGGCACACCCGCCAGACGCGAGCGCCGTGCCGCTCGACGATCCTCTCGAACGGGGCACGGCTCACGCGACCGAATCTAGCCGCGCGCGCCGCTCGTGATCGAGCAGGAAGCGCTTGCGCTCGACGCCGCCGGCGTAGCCGGTGAGCGCGCCGGTCGAGCCGACCACGCGGTGGCACGGCACGACGATCGAGAGCGGGTTGCGGCTGTTCGCGAGCCCGACGGCGCGCACGGCGGTCGGCTGGCCGATCCGGGCGGCGATCCAGCCGTAGGTGCGCGTCTCGCCGTAGGGGATCTCGCGCAGCGCATCCCAGACGCGCAGCTGGAACGCGCTGCCGGCCGGGTCGAGCGGCAGCTCGAACGACTCGCGGTCGCCCGCCCAGTACTCGGCGAGCTGGCGCACGGCATCCGCGAACACCGCGTCGTCGCGGTCGCCGAAGCCGGCCGGGTCGGGCGCGGGCCGGTGCTCGGGCATGTAGACGCCCGAGAGCGCGCCGTCGCGAGCGACGAGCGTCAGCTCGCCGATCGGGCTGTCGATGGTGGTGTGGGTCATGGCCGCATTCCTCTCACACCTTGCCAACGCGCGAGCGGCCGGGAATGTGAGGTTGTGGATAGGGACGGATGCGCGGGCCGCGCTCGCGCGCCGCCTAGGCTCGAAGCATGGAGATCGCGCTCGTCCGGCACGGCCAGACGGACTGGAACCTCGCCGGCCGACTGCAGGGCACGAGCGACATCCCGCTCAACGAGACGGGCATCGCCCAGGCGCACACCGCCGCGCGGCTGCTCGCCGCCGAGACGCCCGGCGACGGCCGTTGGGATGCCGTGGTCTCGTCGACGCTCGAGCGCGCGGCGGTGACGGCCGACATCATCGCCGCGGAGCTCGACCTCGAGGTCGGCGGCCGCTTCGCGAGCCTCATCGAGCGCGCCTACGGCGAGGCCGAGGGGCTCACGAAGGACGAGGCGATCGAGCGCTTCGGCACGGACTGGCCGGGCGAGGAGGACTTCGACGACCTGCAGCGGCGCGCGGTCGCGGCGATCGACGACGTCGCGGCACGCAATCCCGTCGGAGCGCTCGTGATCGTCTCGCACGGCACGTTCATCCGCGCCTTCGCCGACCACGTCACCGGGCTCGAGACCCGCACGCCCGACAACGCGCACTCCGTCCGGTTCCGCGGCACGCCCGGCGCGTGGACGCTCGTCGACGGGCTGGTGCTCGCGTGAGCCTCGACGCGCTGCGCGCGGCGCTGCCGGCCCACGTGCTCGTCACCGACCCGATCGCGCTCGACGTCGCGCGCGCCGACAAGTCGGGCCATCGCGCCCTCGCGGCGCCGATCGCGATCGTCGAGGCAGAGGCGGTGGAGCACGTGCAGGCAGCGCTCCGCTGGGCGAGCGAGCACCGCGTGCCGGTCGTGCCTCGCGCCGCGGGCACGGGCCTCGCGGGCGGCGCGATCGCCGGCGAGGGCGAGCTCGTCGTCTCGGTCGACCGCATGCGGCGCCTGCTCGACGTCTCGCTCGTCGACCAGTCCTGCGTGGTCGAGCCGGGCATCCGGAACGCCGAGCTCAACGAGCTGCTCGCGGCTGACGGCCTGTGGTGGCCGCCCGACCCGGCGAGCCGCGCGATCTCGACCGTGGGCGGCAACATCGCCACGAACGCCGGCGGGCTGCTGTGCGCGAAGTACGGCGTGACGCGCGAGTGGGTGCTCGCGCTCGACGTCGTGCTCGCCGACGGCAGCCTCATCTCGACCGGCCACCGCACCGTCAAGGGCGTCACCGGGCTCGACCTCACGGCGCTCATGATCGGCTCGGAGGGGACGCTCGGCATCGTCGTCGGCGCGACGCTCAAGCTGCGTCCGCTCGTCGAGGGCGGCATCTGGACGGTCGGCGCGTTCTTCGACGACGAGGCCATCGCCGCCGCCGCGTGCACCGCGGTGACGGCCGCGCGCATCCGCCCCGCCATCATGGAGCTCGTCGGTCGCGATGCCGTCTCGATGCTCGCCGCCTACACCGGCCAGCCGATGGAGGGCGCGTTCGTGCTCGTGCAGACCGACGACCTCGGCGCCGCCGCGACGTCGGAGGCGGTCGCCGGCATCCTCGCCGCGCACGGCGGGCGGGTCGAGCGCACCGACGACGCAGCGAGGTCGGATGTGCTGGTGCAGGTGCGCAGGCAGGTGCACTTCGCGCTCGAGTCCTTCGGCACGGTGCTCGTCGAGGACGTCTCGGTGCCGAGGTCGCGGCTCGCGGACATGTTCCGCGCGTGCGACGAGGCGTCCGCTCGGCACGGCGTGCGGCTCGCGACGACGGCGCACGCCGGCGACGGCAACCTGCACCCGACCTTCGTCTTCGACGGCACCGAGCCGAGCGACGAGATCTGGGCGTGCGCGAACGAGGTCTTCGAGGCGGCGATCGCGATGGGCGGCACGCTCACGGGCGAGCACGGGGTCGGGATCCTGAAGCGCCGCTGGCTCGTCGACGAGCTCGGCGAGCGGCAGCTCGAGCTGCAGCGCGCGGTGCGCGCGGCGTTCGATCCGCTCGGCATCCTGAATCCGGGCAAGGCCGTCTGAGACGAGTCGAGGGTCCGCGTCCGAGCGGACGCGAACCCTCGACAGCCGAAGCGGTGGGTCAGCGGACGGCGACCAGGTCGCACACGAAGATGAGCGCCTCGTTCGGGCCGATCACGCCGCCCGCGCCGCGCTCGCCGTAGGCGAGGTGGGGCGGGATGACGAGCTTGCGGCGGCCGCCGACGCGCATGCCGAGGATCCCCTGCTCCCAGCCCTTGATGACCATGCCCACCCCGAGCGGGAACTCGAGCGGGGCGCCGCGGTTGTAGGAGGCGTCGAACTCCTCGCCGGTCGAGTGCGTCACGCCGACGTAGTGCACGCTCACCTGCTTGCCGTTCACCGCCTCCTCGCCGTCGCCGACGGTGATGTCGGTGATCTCGAGGTCAGCGGGCGCGGGGCCCTCAGGGGCGTCGATCTCGGGCTTCTCAGTCATGCGCCCATCCTCGCACGCGCCCGCCCGAGTGCCTCCGCGCATCCGACCACCCGACCTCCAGCCTGCGCGCGTAGCCTGGGGCCACTCGCCCGTCGACGGAGGGCGCGACGCGAACTCAAGGAGGACTCCATGGCCATCACCTCGAACGCGAGCACCAGCTGGAACGGGCCGCTCAGCAGCGGCTCCGGCACGACCACGCTCGGCACCGGCTCGAGCTTCGACCTCACGTGGAAGGCGCGCGCCGAGGAGGGCGGCGCCTCGACGCCCGAGGAGTTCATCGCCGCTGCGCACGCCTCCTGCTACGCGATGGCCCTCTCGCACGCGCTCGAGGAGGCCGGCCACGCGCCCGAGTCGCTCAGCACGAGCGCGAAGGTCTCGTTCGAGCCCGGCAAGGGCATCACGACGAGCGTGCTGACGGTGAGCGGGAAGGTGCCCGGTATCGACCAGGAGCAGTTCGCGAAGCATGCCGAGGAGGCCAAGGCCGGCTGCCCGGTCTCGCAGGCCCTCGCGGGCATCGAGATCCAGCTCGAGAGCGCCACGCTCGAGGGCTGAGAAAGCCATCGCGGAAGTGGGTGCGATGCCTTACATTCAGCAGTAGACCCGCGCAGGGGCCTCGACGGACCGGCGAGGGAACCACCCACCACCACTCGCAAAGGAACGCCAATGGGCTTCAAGCAGCTTCCCACCCACCTCCTCCTCTCGCCGCTGGGCGAGGATGACTTCATCATCATGGGCGGAGAGGACGACTTCATCATCATGGGCGGCGGCAGCTCCAAGTAGCCTCGCCCCGACCCCCGCGGCCGCGGTGCTGACAGCGATGTCGGCCCGCGGCCGCGCTGCGTCCGGGGGGGCTGCCCGCTCAGCGCGACGGCGGCGGGATGAGCGCGAGCAGCTCCCACACGGTGTGCGCGGCGGCGAGCCCGGTGATGCCCGCGTGGTCGTGGGCGGGCAGCACCTCGACGACGTCGCCGCCGACGATGTCGAGCCCGCGCAGCTCGCGCAGCACGCCGAAGAGCTCGCGGGTGCTGATGCCGGCGACCTCCGGCGTGCCGGTGCCGGGCGCGTGCGCCGGATCCAGCACGTCGATGTCGATCGACACATACACCGGCCCGGTGCCGAGGCGGTCCCCGATGCGCTCGGCGAGCTGCTCGGGCGAGTGACGGGCGAAGTCGTCGCTCCGGATGATCGCGAACCCGGCTCGCACGTCGTCGTCGAGCTCGATCGGGTCGTAGATGCCGCCGCGGATGCCGACGTGCTGGCAGTGCTCGAGGTCGAGCAGCCCCTCCTCCGCGGCGCGGCGGAACGGCGAGCCGTGCCAGATGCTCGCGCCGTGCAGCGTGTCCCACGTGTCGAGGTGCGCGTCGAAGTGGAGCACCGCGAGCGGCCCGTGGCGCTCGGCGGCCGCCCGCAGCAGCGGCAGCGCGATCGTGTGATCGCCGCCGATCGCCACGACCGTCGTGCCGCCCTGCACGAGCGCCCGCGCCTGCTCATGGATCGCCTCGACCGCGGCCTCGATGTCGTAGGGGCCCACCCGGAGGTCGCCGCCGTCGACCACCTGCCGGTCGCGGAACGGGAACCACTCGTGCACCTGGTGGTACGGATGCAGCTGGCGCGAGTGCTCGCGCACGTGCGCTGGCCCGAAGCGCGCGCCCGGGCGGAAGCTCGTGCCGGAGTCGAACGGGATGCCGACGACGGCGACATCCGCGTGCTCGACCTCGTGCAGCTGCGGCAGCAGCGCGAAGGTGGCGATGCCCGCGTAGCGCGGCAGCCCCGGGTCGTCCCGCTGACCGATCATGTCGTCTCCCTGTCCGGCCCGGTCGAGGCCGCGACCGTGCCGGATGCGGTCGCTCTCGTCGCGATTCTGGCACGCGGCAGTCGCCCTCGTGCCACCGAGCGACCCGGCTGCGAGCACAGCGAGGAGCACGAGAGAATGGTGGAGGAGGTGCGGCAGTGGACCACCAGGGCACGCAGGGCGACGGATCGGCGATCGACGCGATCGAGCGCTATGCGCGCCGGGCTGCGCGCATCGGCAGGATCGCCGCCGAGGAGCGCACCTCGCACGAGGAGGCGCACGAGATCGCTCGAGCGACGGCGGTGCTCGCGGCGCGCGACTACGGGCGCGACGCCGCGCGGGCGCGGCTCCGCCGCTCGCCGCTCCTGCACGGCCTCCTCGCGGTCGTCGTGCTCATCCCGGTGGCGAGCGCCTTCATGCCCGACGGCCGCGGGCTCACGCTCTTCTCCCTGCTCTCGCTCGTGTACGTCGCCGTGCACGTGGCCGAGCTCACCGTCGGCAGCCCCCTGCACCGCTTCGCCGGCCGGCTGCCCGCCGCGGTGCAGCAGTTCCTCTCGCCGCACCAGGTGCTCTTCGAGCAGGCGGTGCTGCACGCCTACACCGAGCGGAGCCGCGAGCTCGGCGCGGTCGGCTGCTCGTGCGGCGTGCACGACGACGCCCCCTGACATCATCCGCAGGGACGACGCGCGATCCGTCGCCGGTGCGATGTGGCGCCACGCTCGCGTCGGCTGTGATGGAGGAATGAAGAGACGCCTCCCCGCCATCGCCGCGCTCGCCGCGGCCTCGCTCGCCACGGCCGCCCTGACCGGCTGCACGAGCTTCACCGACACGCTCGAGCGCGTCCACAGCGAGTCGTTCGACACGCGCGCCGCGGCGTCCGAGGGCTGGGTCGGCGTGACGATGCCGGAGTGGCTCCCGGAAGATGCGTCGAGCATCCGCACCACGGCGACCACGGACGAGAGCAGCGCGGTCATCGCGTTCACCGGTGGTGAGCCGAGCGGATGCGCGGAGGGCACGCGCTCGACGCTCCCGTTCGACGGGCGCTACGGCGGGTTCGCGGACGCGAGCGAGCTGCCCGAGACGGTGCTCTGGTGCGGACCGTACGAGGTGCACGAGACGACCGAGGGGTGGCTCGCCTGGTTCAACGCCACCGAGGAGGGGCAGACGCCCGAGTCCTGAGCGCCGGTGCCAGGCTCAGCCCCTCGGGTGGCGCTCCCGCTCGAACGTCAGGTCGAGCGACCACGAGGGTCGCTCGCCGTCGGCGTGCAGCCGCTGCGAGTGCGGCTCGAGGCTGCGCCGGGACACCGCGCCCCGGAACACCGCGGGCACCGTGAAGTCGTCACCGCTCGCGAGCAGCCGTCCCCGTGCGTCGAGGAGGAGTGCGTGGCGCACCACGCCTTCGTCATCCGGGGCGCTCGTCCACCGCAGCTCAGTCGCCGACGGCCACCGCTCGAGCAGCCGCGCTCGCAGCCGGTTCACCGCGTCCGCCGCGAGACCCTCGGCCATCCGCTCGTATGCGGCTCGAGCGACCTCCGGGTCGGGCGTCAGCTCGCTGTAGTCGAAGTCCATGGTGCTCGCGATCCTGGCACCGCGCTGAGCAGTGCCCGTCCCGACGCGCGAGCGATCGCATCCGCGACCTGACGGAGGCCGCCCGTGTGACGCGGGCGGCCTCCGTCGGGCTCTGCGCGGCGATCGTGGTCGCTGACTCCGCTAGGGCCGGCTCGGCGGCATGCCGGGGCCGCCGGCGCCGCCGCGCCCGCCACCCGCGCCACCGCCCATCCCTCCACCGGTCGCGGTGCCGAGCGCGACCTCGGTCGGGGTCTGATCGACCACGACTGTCGCGCGGTCGCCCGACAGGTCGCCACTCGAGAACACGACGTTCGAGAAGGCGCTCTCGGCCACGAAGCTCGCGATCGAGGAGCCGTCGGCGTCCTGGATCTCGATCGTGGATCCCGCTTCGCCGCTCGCCTGCGCCTGCAGCCAGTCCTGAGCGGACCCGGCGTCTGGCGACTTTGCCATGCCTGCCGAGCCGACGGCGAGGAGCGTGCCGCCCGAGACCGTGAGGCCTCCGTTCGCGTCGAGCGCGCCGTTGCCGTCGCTCGTCGGACCCCAGACGACCACCGTGCCGCCCGAGATATCGATCGAGCCGTTGGAGTCGAGGCCGTCGCCGCCGGAGCGGAGCGTCACCTCACCACCCGTGATGGCCACGAGCTCGCCCGAATCCGCCATGCCGCCCATGCCGCCTCCGGCTGCGTCGGTGCTGGATGAGCCTGCAGACCCGTTGATCGCGTCGTCGGCGGCGGTGACGTCGATCGCACCCCCGTCGATCTGCACGAGCGCAGACTCGAGACCCTCGTCCGAGCCCTCGACGGTCACCGAGCCGCCCGCGATCGCGAGCGCGACGTCGGCGTGCAGACCGTCGCCCGTCACGTCGACTGTGACCGTGCCGCCCGCGATGAGGATGTCGCTCACGGCGTTGAGGCCGTCGTCGCCGGCCGCGGCGGTGATCGTGCCGCCCTCGATGCGGATCCAGCCCCGCCCTGCCTCGTGGGCGTTGTCGCTCTGCAGCGCATCACCGCCGGCCTCGAGCCGCAGCGCGCCCTCCTCGATCTGGATCGAGTCCTTGCCGCGCAGCGCTTCGTCGCCAGCGGTCACCTCGATCGAGCCGCCGACCACCGCGAGGTCGTCCTCGCTCGTGATGCCGTCGCCCGACGCATCCACGACGAGCGACCCGGCGCCCGAGAGGGTCAGATCTGCCTCCGAGAAGATCGCCGCGTTCGCGTCGACGTCCTCGGCATAGGCGGTCGAGTCGGCGATCGCGTTCCCGCTGCCCGCCGCGAGGTGGATCGCGACGTCATCGGCCGTCTGCACCTCGATCGCCGGGCCGTCGGCCGTCGTGATGCTCGCGCCCTCGAGCACGAGCACGACCTGCGCCTCCTCGGGCGCCGCGACGACGACCCGGCCGGCGAGCTCGCCCGAGAGCCGGTAGACCCCGCCCTCAGTGATCGTCACGACGCCGTCGGCGCTCGTGACCCCGGTCGCGGCCTGCGCGCCCGAGCCGGTGAGGACGACGTCGATCGCGTCGTCGATGCTCCACTCGTCCTCGCGCACGACGGTGCCGTCCTCGTTGGCCGCCGAGAGCTCGTCGAGCGTGGCGCTGACGACCGAGGCGGTGGTCGCGGAGGTGGTGGCCGACTGACCGGATGCCGTCGTGGTGAGCCCCGCCTCGGCGGCGGTGCAGCCAGCGAGCAGGATGCCGCTCGCGACGATCGCGAGCGCCGGCGCGAGGCGCCGCTGGAGTCTGGTGTGCATGGTTCTCTCTCTTCTGGTGATCGATGGCCTACGCGGCGGACCGCTCGGCGTCGGTGAAGCAGCGGCGCAGGACGCCGTGCCAGCGGTTGGAGGGCAGGTCGGGGCGCAGCGCGGCGAGGCCGGTGGCGAACTTGCTGACGCGGTCGGGCCGATGCCCCGCGCGCCAGAGCAGCCGGTCGACCGGTCCTGGGCCACCCGCGGCCTTCGTCTCCACGATCACGAGACCGGGCGTGCGCAGCGTCGTGCCGTCGTCGAGCTGCCAGGCGAGCGCGGTGTCGACGGTCGCGCGAGTGAGCCGGTCGGGCAGCAGCAGCGTCGTGCGCCGATAGGTGGTCCGGATCACGGGGGCGAGCGGCGGTGCGGGGAGCCCGACCGCAGCGAGCCCCTCCTCCGCGTACTCGCGGCCGTCGTCGGTCAGCACGTCGCGATTCTCCGGCGCATACTCGATGCGCTCCTTGACGGTGGCGCCTCGGCCGCCGCGGGTCTTGAGCTCGAGGAACGCTCGGTTCGAGTCGACGTACGTGCGGGTGCGCAGCTTGAAGCGGCGGCGCCGGCCGTGCGCAGCCAGGCGGTACGCGAGCAGATCGTCCGAGTCGAAGTAGCACGAGGCGTAGGCGAGCGAGCGCTCCCCCTCGATCTCGAGTGCGAGCGTGCCAGCAGGCAGCAGGTCGAGCATCCGGGCGGCGTCGTCGGCGTCGAGCGCGTACTTGCGGTCGACCCGGGTCAGCAGTGCCGCGGATGCGGTGAGCTCGTCGAGCGACACTGGGTCGAGTCGCGCTATGGCGCGGTCGACGCCGCTCACGCTGCGACCGCCAGGCGTGCCGCGGACGTGGGGCTCCAGCGCACGTCGACGAGGGTCGAGTCGTCGATCAGGTCGAGCTCGACGACGGTCGCGCGGTGCACTCGGCCGCCGAGGATCTCCTCGAGGTGCGCGACGAGCTCCGTCTCGGCGACGATCGCGCGGTCGATGCGCACCATCTGCTGACGGTGCGCGGCGAGCAGGCCTGGATGATCGATGACCGCCATCGCGGCGACAACCAGGGCGATGAGCCCGCACGCGACGGGCAGGTTCGCGCCGCCGAGCCCCGCGACGAGCCCGATCGCGAGCGAGGCGAAGTAGTAGGCGACTTCGCGCTGCGATATCTCGGTCGACCGAAGCCGGATGATCGACAGCACGCCGAAGAGGCCGAGCCCGACGCCGATCGAGGCGGTGGCGCTCGCGAGCACGAGGCTGACGGCGAGCACGCCGATGTTGACGCCCACGAAGGCGACGAGCAGGTCGCGCCGTCGGTGTCGGCGGAAGTAGATGCCGAAGGCCAGCAGGGCGATCGCGATGGCGTCGATGCCGATGAGGATGAGGTCGTTCACGAGTGCTCCAAGCGGGGAAGGGTCGGTTCGGTCGAGTGGATCGGGGTGGTCGGGGCGTCGGCCGCTGCTCGGCTCGGCGGCGCTCGGCGCGCGCGGACGAAGACCCCGAAGCGCAGGGCGAGGTAGGTGAGCACGGCGAGCGCGGCGTCGATGCCGAGCTTCGCGAGCAGCAGGGATGCTCCGGCCGAGACCGCGAGCTGCAGGGCGAGCGCGCCGACCGCGATGGTGCCCGCAGCGAGCAGCGCGTAGCGGCGCGCCTGGCAGCGCACCGAGCCGTCGGCGGCGAACATCCAGCGACGTCCGGCCGAGAAGTGCACCGTGCCGCTCACGATGCGTGCGAGCGCAGCGGCCGGTCCGGCGGCGCCTAGGATCGCGGTCAAGGCCACGACGAGCAGCGCGTCGAGCGCGAAGCAGCCGAGACCGATGGCGGCGAAGCGCGCGATCGGCGCGAGCAGCGGAGCGGCGACCCGCACCGAGTCGCGCAGCGGCCGGAAGTGCGACGACGCATTGCGGTCGAGGTAGACGGTCGCGATCGGCACGCCGCGGATGGCCACCCCGCGGCGTGCGGCGGCGAGCAGCACCCGCTGCTCGTGCTCGAAGCGATCGCCGGGCACAGCGCCGATCCAGTGCAGGGCACCGCAGGGAAGCCCTCGCAGGCCCGTCTGCGCATCCATCACCGGCACGCCCGAGGCGAGGGCGAACATCCGCCGCGCGACCGCGTTGCCGGCACGGCTCCGCGCCGGCACGGCGCCGGTGAAGCGTCGCTCCCCCAGCACGAGGCTGCTCCCGTCGAGCGCCGACTCGACGGCGGCGACGTCCTGCGGGCGGTGCTGGCCGTCGCAATCGGCCGTGACGATGTGCCGACCGGGGTGCGCGGCGCGCACGTGCGCGATGCCGGTGCGCAGCGCCGCGCCCTTGCCGCGATTCGTGGCGTGCACGAGCACCGTGGCGCCCCGTGCTCGCACGGCGTCGAAGATCGCAGCGGCTGCCGCACCGCTGCCGTCGTCGACGACGACGATCGTCCGAGGGGCGAGCGCCTCGACGAGCCGCACGAGCCGCTCGTCGGGATCGAGCGCGCAGATGAGGATGACGGCCACGGTCAGCTCACGTAGAGGATGTCGCTCGTGGCGCGCTCGCCGCCGTTCGACGGGGCGGTGACGACCTCGCCGTCGACGACCATGGTGGATGAGCCGCCGCCGTCGAGGTTGTAGGCGGTGACGGCGCCGAGCGCCTGCAGGTGCGCTGCCAGCTCGGTGAGCGTCATGCCCGCGCTGACGTCGCTGCGTCCGTCGACCACGACGAAGGCGATGCTGCCGTCCGCGAGCACGGCGACGGCGGTGCGCGGCTGGTCGCCCTGGATCGAGTGGTTGCCGAAGTTCGTGTCGACCTCGACCGCGTCGATGCCGTCGACGACGGCGCCGTCCTCCACGAGCACGGGTCCGAACGAGAGCGTCTGCCAGGCGCCGTCCGCGAGCAGCTGCGCTCCCGTGGTGGTGGTCTCGTCGACGACCGCGGCGGTGCCGTCCCGGTAGAGCACGAGCGCCTCGCGCACGCCCTCGTCGCGGTAGAGCACGCCGTTGCGGATCACGATGCCGGTGTCGCGGAAGCCGTAGTAGTCGCCGTTGATCGCGAGGCTCGCGCCCACCTGCTCGGCGATCACGCTCGGCAGCTCGGTGATGTTCTCGCCGTAGGCGTCGTCAGCGAAGGCGCTCCGCAGCTGCGTGACGTCGTCGAGCTCGATGATCGCGGTGGTGACGGTCGCGGCATCCGAACCGGTGCCCACGGTCTCGACGGTGACCGTGAACGCAGCGCTCCCCGCGCTCTCAGCGGCCGCGACCGCCTCCTCGGCGGACGATGCGCTCACGACCTCGACGTGCTCGATGACGAAGCGGTCGAGCGCCCAGGCGACGCCGCCGACGGCGGTCATGCACGTGACGACCCCTGCGGCGATCGCGAGGCGGAAGCGCGTAGAGCGGGGACGCCGCAGGGCGGGGGTGGAAGGCGGTGCGGGGTGCATGCCTCCAGGTCTACGGATCCATCCCTGGCCGATGCAGAACCGATCCTTGGTCGTTCATGAGTGCCCTCAGGGGGCGTCGCTCGTCAGGCGAGCGGCAGCCGCACACTGAACGCGGTGCGGCCCGCCTCGCTGTCGACGGAGATCGTGCCGCCATGCGCTGCCACGATCGCGTGCGAGATCGAGAGCCCGAGCCCGGTGCTGCCCGAAGCGCGGTGCCGTGCTTCGTCGCCGCGCACGAACCGCTCGAAGAGGCGCGACTGCAACTCGCGATCGATGCCGGGCCCATCATCGACCACGCGGACCTCGGCGTGGGTGGCATCGCGCGTGAGCGACGCGGTGACGGTCGTGCCGGCGGGCGTGTGCGCGCGGGCGTTGCCGAGCAGGTTCACCATCACCTGCCGGATGCGGCCCTCGTCTCCGAGCACCTCGACCGTCTCGTCGACGTCGAGGATCCACTCGTGGTCGGGCGCGGCGACGTGCGCGTCGCTCACCGCATCCATGAGCACGAGTGCCAGGTCGACCGGCGCACGACGCAGCGGCTGGCCCGCGTCGAGGCGCGCGAGCAGCAGCAGGTTGTCGACGAGCGAGCTCATGCGCACCGCCTCCGCGCCGATCCGCTCGAGCGAGCGCTCCTGCGTCGGCGTCATCGGCGCGCCCTCCCCTTGCGACAGCTGCGCGTACCCGCGGATCGACGCGAGCGGGGTCCGCAGCTCGTGGCTCGCGTCGGCGATGAAGCGGCGCAGCTGCTGCTCGCTGCGCTCGCGCGCGGCGAGCGAGGTCTCGACGTGCGAGAGCAGCGTGTTGAGCGCTTGCCCGACGCGGCCGACCTCCGTGCGCGGGTCGGTGTCTGCCGCTCCCACCCGATCCGGCAGCTCGACCGCGCCGGCGGCGAGCGGCCGCTCGGCGACTCGCTGCGCGGTGCCGGCGACCCGCTCGAGCGGACGGAGCGCGCGCGTGACGACGACGGCGAGGCCCACCACGAGGAGCACGAGGGCCGTGCCCATCACGGCGGCGAGGATCCCGGCGATCGCGCGAGTCGTCGCATCCACGTCATCGAGCGAGCTGCCCGAGATGATGGTGCGCCCGCCCCGCGACTCGGCCGCCACGCGCACGCTCCCCAGCTCGCCGCCGAGGTCGACCGTCGTCGGCGTGCGCTCGCCGAGGTCGGCTGCGACGAGGGCGTCGAGCTGCGATGACGCGAGCGGCACCTCCTGGCCGTCGACGCCCGCGTACGTCGCGCTCGTGGCCGCGCCGGTGCCGTCGAGCACCACCTGCAGCGTACCGATCCGTGCGGCCGGCTCGAAGCCGCCGCCAGGTCCGTCCGGCCCGCCGCCGGGGTCGCCGGGACGACCGGCGGCGAACTCGAGCCCCGCGATCACCTGCTCGTCGAGCCGCTCGATCTCCGCCGAGCGCAGCGCCGACATCGTGATGATGCTCGTGATGACGAGCGCGAGCGCGACGAGGACGCTCGCGCCGGTCACGATGGTGCGGCGCAGCGTCCACGCGTGGCCGGGCTTCACGCGGGCTTGATGGTGTAGCCCACGCCGCGGACGGTGTGGATCATGGGCTCGCCGAGCGTGTCGATCTTCTTGCGCAAGTAGGAGATGTAGATCTCGACGATGCTCGACTTGCCCCCGAAGTCGTAGCTCCAGACGCCCTCGAGGATCTGCGCCTTGCTCAGCACCCGGCGCGGGTTGCGCATCAGGAATCGGAGCAGCTCGAACTCCTTGGCCGTGAGGGCCACCGGAGTGCCCGCCCGTTCGACCTCGTAGCTCTCCTCGTCGAGCACGAGGTCGCCGACCCGCAGGCGCGGATCGTCGTCCGCGATGGCGATGTGCCGGCGTGCCATGCGTCGGAGCCGCGCGATGACCTCCTCGAGGTTGAACGGCTTCGTGACGTAGTCGTCGCCGCCCTCCTCGATGCCTGCGATGCGGTCCTCGACCGCATCCTTGGCGGTGAGGAACAGCACGGGCACATCGTTGCCCGCGGCGCGGATCCGTCGCAGCACCTCCATCCCGTCGATGCTCGGCATCATGATGTCGAGCACCACGATGTCGGGGTGGAACTCCCGCACCGCGTTGAGCGCCTCCTGGCCGTTGGCGGCCGTGCGCGCCTCCCAGCCGTCGTTGGCGAGCGCCATCCGGAGCAGCTCGCTGAGGTTCGCCTCGTCGTCGACGACGAGCGCGCGCACCGGCATCCCGTCGGGGCGCACGAGGGGCGTGCGCGAGCTCTGCAGTGCCATGGACATAGTCAACCCGAATCCCGAGCGGAGACGTAGAGGAAGTGGACCGCTCCCGCACATGGTCCAAGCGGCTTGTGAGCGGAGCATTGACGATTGCTTGGCGGGGGCCAAGAGACGGTCCATCAACCACGAAGGCCACCTGCTCTCGCAGGTGGCCTTCTACTGTCTCAACACAGTGCGCGCCCGGAGGGACTCGAACCCCCAACCTTCTGTTCCGGAGCCGCCCCGACGCCGCTCGCCGCGCCTGAGCACTCACCGCACCCCGGCGTCGGCATGGTGGTGCTCGCCGGGCTGATCACCGCCCACGTCGAGCAGGTGAACGCCCGATGAGCGCGATTGACGGCCGTGACAAGCAGGGAGCCTGGCTCGAGTGTCCGGTCTGCGACGGGCGAGTCCACTGGGTCGTCGGGCTCGGCGAGGCCCGATGCGGAAGCTGCAACTCGATCTGGAATAGCGCGGGGACACCTGAGCCTGCGCCGCGCCTTGAGCGCGTCGGTGCGCTCATCGCGGACGCCGGTACGCGCCATCCAGCGCGCCCCGAGGGACTCGAACCCCCAACCTACTGATCCGGAGTAAGACGCGCTCGGAGGGTGCTCGCACGTGCCGCATGGATGCTCCTGAGTCCCTGATCCCTCGACCTCCGGAGCGCCATGACGTCACGAGTCATCCACCCCGACTGGCCCGACACCATCGCCGCCTACCTGCACGCGCAGGCCGCCGCCGGTCGCCCGCCGTCCACCCGCGAGACGCGCCGGCAGCACCTCACGCACCTCGCCAGGCGCGTCGAGAGCGGCCCGTGGGCGCTCACGTCCGCGCAGCTGGCCGCCTACCTCGGCGCGCAGGGCTGGGCGCGCGAGACGCTCCGCGGGCGCCGGATCACGCTGCAGTCGTTCTACCGGTGGGCCATCGCGAGCGGCTGCACCGAGCACGACCCGACCGAGCCGCTCGAGCGGATCGCGCCCGGGCGGCCGAACCCGCGCCCGGTGCCGGACGACGTGTACCTCGAGGCGCTGTGGCGCGCCGACGACACCGAGCGGCTGTGGATCGACCTCGCCGCCGAGCACGGCCTGCGGCGAGCGGAGATCGCCGGCATCCACGCCCGCGACCTCGTGCCGACCCTGCTCGGCTACGACCTGCGCGTGCACGGCAAGGGCGGCAAGCCGCGCATCGTCCCGCTCACCTCCCCCATGGCCTCCGCGCTGCTTGCGCTCGCCGAGCACGGCGGGTGGCTGTGGCCGGGCGAGGAGATGGGGCACGTCTCGGCGCGCTGGCTCGGCAAGCGCGTGAACCGGCTGCTGCCGGGTGACTGGACCATCCACAAGCTGCGGCATCGCGCCGCGACGCGCTTCTGGGTGCACTCGGGCGGCGACCCGTACGTGGTCGCGGATCTGATGGGCTGGGCGAACCTCGCGATGGTGCGCACCTACGTCGCGCTGCCCTCGGATCGGCTGCGCAGCGTCGTCGAGCGCGCCAGCCGGGCAGGTGAGAGGCAGCGCGTAGGGTGAGCCGCATGAAGCGCCTCGCCCTCGTCGCCGCCGTCCTGCTGCTCACCGGCTGCGCCGCCGCCGAGCCCGCGCCCGACCCGCGCGCCGAGGTGCAGCGCGCGGTGCTCGAGGAGCTGATCCCGCCCGGGGTCGCGACGAGCGCGGCCGAGGGCGACGAGGCCGCGCTCGAGTTCGTCGACGGCATGCACGGGCTCGCCGAGCAGCTCACGACGTCCATCGTCGACGACGGCATGTGCGGGTCGGCAGCGTACGTGACCGGGCTCGGGGGCAGCCCTGAGCTCGAGGCCGCCCACGAGCGCGGCTGCGCGGTCGCCGCCGAGCACGGGATCGAGTAGCCGGCTAGTCGAGCGCGTGGCGGCCCTTCGGGACGTTGAAGCGCGCCAGCACGGTCGAGCCGAGCCCGATGAGTGCAGCGGCGAGGTTCAGCCACAGCTGCAGCTCGTCGTCGGTGAGGAAGCCCATCGCGACGAGGATGCCGCCGATCGCGAGGGCGGTGACGTACAGGTGGGCGCGGAGGTCGGGGCTCTCGACGATGCGCCCCTCTCCCGGTCGGTTCTCGGTCATGGTGTTGCTCCGATCTGGTTGGCGAAGGTGAGGATGGCGGTGCCGATCGACGCGAGGCCGACGACGATGGAGACGATGAGCGCCGCGTTCGCGCGCGTCTGGTCGCCGGCCTGCGCGAGGCGGGTGGCGTGCTGCGAGGTGATGTTCTCGACCACGGCCAGGCGTGCCGCGTGCGCGGCGAGCGCCTTGTCGTGCTCGGTGTGGACGGCGCGCGACTCGTCGATGTCGGCTTCGACGGCGCGGATGCGCTCGTCGTGGGCGGCGAGGGTGCCGGCGAGCATGCCCTTGATCTCCGCCACGTCGCGCATCAGCTGCATCTGGTCGGCTGACGAGAGCTCCATCAGGTCAGCAACCGCCGGGCGTGCTCGTCCACGATGCGGCGGGTGAGGTCGTCGACGTCGATCTCGCCGAGCTCGGCCGGCTCGATCGCGTGCACGGCCGCGAGGGTCGCGACCACGTGCGACTTCACGACGTCGGCGAACGTCCAGCCGTTGCGGTCCCGCTCGGCGTAGAGGGCGTGCACGGCCGCGAGCTGGTCGCGCATGCCCGGCAGCGCCTCGAGCGCGCGCTGCACGGTGGTGAGCACCTCGGAGTGGGCGGCGGTGCGGTTGTTGATGTCGACGACCGCGTTGCGCACGAGTTCCTGGTCGTAGTCGCTGAGAGCCATGAGCAGGCCTTCCGGTTCGGGATTCGGGACGTGGAGGGCGGCCTTGTCGCGCGAGGGCGCGAGCGAGGCCTTGGAGCCGGTGGGATCGGGCGCGTCGCGCAGCAGCGGCCACGGGTCGATCTCCTGGTTGATACCGGGGTAGTGCAGCTCGAGGTGCGCGTGCACGCCGTCCGCGTTGCCGGTCATGCCGACGCGGCCGAGCAGGCTGCGGCCGGCGGTGACCTGCGCGCCGACCTTCACGCTCATCGAGTCGAGGTGCCCGACCCACCAGCGCCGCCCGGACGGGGCGAGCACCATCACGTTCCGGCCCGCGGTCTTCGAGACGCCGGCGATCACCACGCGGCCCGACTCGGGCGCCCAGAACTCCTCGTTGGCGCCCTTCGCGATCGGGGTGAGGTCGATGCCGCCGTGCGTGGGCCGCTTGGCGGTGCGGAACATCGCCGCCGGGTACATAAAGACCCGGTCGCGGCGCATCGGGAAGACGATGCTCATACCAGCAGCGCCTCCGCGAAGACGATGGTGAGGTCGGCGTTCACGGTCGTCGGCGCCCACGAGAGCTGCACGTCGCCGTTGGTCTTGATGACGCCGCGGGTGATGTCCGACTGCAGGTTGAACATGTAGAGGATCGGGGTGTCCTCGATCGGGCGGAAACCGCTCGGGAGGGTGCCGAGGACGGTCCAGTTCGGCGGCACGGCCTTGGCGTTGACGGTGCCGATCAGGTGCAGCCGGTCCCCCGCGCGCCGATAGCGCAGCGGCGTCGAGGCGACGCCGGCGATCGAGTCGGTGTTCGCGACCTCGAAGTAGGTGCTGTTGAGCGGCAGGTTCGCCCACGGGGTCGCGGCGTTGAAGCCGCCCAGCCACAGCTCGAGCTGGTCGAGGCGGGAGCGGGTCTGCTGCGACTCGGTCGCCGCCGCCTGCTGGCCGAGGTTGAGGACGTCGTGCATCGGCTGGCGCGGGTCGTCGCTGCCGTAGATGTACTGCCCGGAGTCGGGGTCGATGTAGCCGGCGGGCATGGTCACTCCTCGGTGATGATGGTGAAGGTCACGGTGGGCTCCTCGTCGATGGCGAAGTGGATGGCCTGCGCCGTCGCGCCGCGGTCGGTGAGGAGGTCGACGAGGGTGGACTCGTCCAGCGGCGTCATGACGGTGGCGAGGTTCTTCCAGCGCGCGAGCCGGTTGACGTAGAGCCGTGCGAGGCCGGTCTGCGGCTGCCCGGAGTACTCGAACGTGCGGGGCCGGGTCGCGTCACGCCAGTCGGTGATGCCGGGCGCGAGCGCGACCTCGGCGTGGGTGCGCTCCTCGCCGCTGACGCGATCGGTCCACGTCCACACGATGCGCACGGCGTCGGCGTAGCGGTTGAAGTCCTGCTCCCCCGCGCCGCCGAGCTCTTCCACCCAGTCGAGCCAGTCGGTGGAGACCTCGCCGACGGCGCCCTCGGCCCAGCCGCGCAGCAGCATGGTGTTGGTGGTCGCGTCGTAGCGGTAGGACATCTCGGCGGCGACGCGCAGCTGGTTCCACCACTCCCAGGCGGTCTCGCCCGGCTCCCAGGGGCGCATCGCGGCGGCGGGGATGAGCGCGGAGTGCGCGGTGACGCCCAGCGGCAGGCGCACGTAGCGGGACAGTTCGAGCAGCACGTCGGAGAGCCGGTGGCGGGCGGGCGCGACGGTCGGGGCGGGTAGCCACGGCTCGCCGAGGTTCTCGATCTCGGTCAGCAGTCCCTCGATCGTGAGCAGCTCGACGGTGAGGGTGCGGGCGCGGCGGTCGCGGCGCACCCGGCCGGGCCAGCAGTGCCAGGCGGCGCGCTTGTGGGTGATGCGGTTGCCGTCGGGGTCGAGCATGTTGCCGGGGTACTCGACGAGCGTCTCGAGCGGCCAGGCGGCGTCGCCGAGCTTCGTGCCGGCCATCGCGCCGGTGCCGAGCGTGCCCGGCGGGCTGGTGTGCCACAGGTCGCACACGATCCGCAGCGGCTCGCGCGAATTCTCGGCGATCGCGGCCGTGGCTGGATCGTCCAGCGCGAGGATCGCCTCGCCCGCGCCCTGCGGCGACCAGGACCGGTCGAAGCCCCACGAGGAGCCGAGCATGAGCGGCGCGCGGCCGGCGGGCGTGTGGAGGCTCCACTCCTTGCGCAGCACGCTCATGTCGGCACCACCGTGCGGTGGAAGTCGAACTCGACGGTCCACGCGCCGTCGGAGCGCGCCTCGCGGGTCCGACGGATCGCGCCTGCGGGCACGAGCTGCAGTGGCGTGCCGAGCCCGCCGTGCGAGTCGCGCATCTGCAGGGTGTGCGGGGCGCCGGATGAGAGCGAGCGGTAGGCGGCCTCGGCGCGGTCGCCGGGCCGTCCCTTGCCGGTCTCGCGCACGAAGTGCATGGTGAGGGTTCCGCGCGCGTCGCGGCCGGGTCGGACGGTGACGTAGGGTGCGCGGGCGGGGTCGGCGGTGACCTGCACGACGGTGCCGGCGGCGGCGGCCTCCTCGTAGCCGGGCACGAGGTCGATCCAGTCGACCGCGGTGCCTGCGCGCAGCAGCTGCGCTTCGGGCGTGTAGATCCCGTCCGGCCCGAGCGAAGCGGAGGCGTGCGGGGCGCCGTCCCACACCCAGCCGGGGCTGTCGCCGTCGAAGTAGGCGGGCGCCTCGGGCAGCTGCGCGACGATCACCGCGTCGAGGTCGAGAGTCGCGTCGGCGGGCACGGTGAGCGGGAAACCCGTCGAGGCGACGAGCTGCGCGACCAGCCGCATCGACGCGGAGCCCGCCGGGGCGGTGACGGTCGCCACCTCGCGGTTCATGGGGCCGACCTGCAGCGGTGTGCCGCCGTGCGCGTACAGGTAGGCGCCGATGAGCGAGCCGCCGGCGTCGCGGAACTCGAAGCGGGTGCGCACGTAGGCGCCGACCTGGTTGCTGCGCGCGCGGTAGGCGACTGTGACGGGACCGGCCGACAGCGGCATGCTGTCGAAGGCGATGCCGAAGTTCGACTGCGAGGCGGTGGCGCGGGCGCGCAGCAGGCAGTTGCCCTGCGGCGCGTCTGCGGGGATCGCGATGCGGGTGAGCGTGCCGCTGCCGGTCCACAGCGAGTAGCCCGCTGCGTTGAGCTCGATCGACGGGTTGGGAGCGATGTTGCGGATGATCGGCATGGCTCAGCCCTCGTCGATGACGTTGATGCCGCGGCGGGTGGCAATGTTCACGTACGCGGTGCGGTTGAGGTTGCGGTTGAGGTAGTTGCGCAGCGGGTCGTCGAGCACGCGCACGTGCACGTTCGCCGTGGCGTCGGGGATGCCGTAGAGGCGGCGCTCGATCGCGTCGACGTTGGCGGTCGCGCGGCCGGTCTCGGCGTCGACGTAGACGGTGGTGCCGTCGGGGAGCGTGTAGACGGAGTCGCCGAACTCGTCGACCTCGCGGGTGGCGCCCTCGGTGGTCTCGGCGAGGTTGCGGAGGTAGTCGGACATGATGCCGGCGCGCTCGGCGCCCGCGTCCATCTCGCCGGTGATGCCGTTGAGCGCCCGCTGCGCCTCGGCGGCCTCGCTGGTCATGTTCGCGAGGTTCGTGCCGACGTCGTCGTAGGGCACGCCCTCCATCGCCGCCGCCTCCGCCTCGGCCGCCGCGGTGACGTTGCGCTGCGCCTCCTCGAGCGCCCAGTGCTGCCCCGTCATCGCGGCCACGGCCGTCTGCACCGAGACGCCCCACAGCTCGGCGTTGCGAGTGGCGGTCTTGTACTGCTCGCCGTCGGTGAGGATCGCGTTGGCGGCGGCGACGTACTGCTGCGAGTCGAGCACGCGCGAGCCCGCCTCGATGTAGGCCGAGGCCCACTCGTCGATGCGCGCCTCGGACTCCTCCTGTGCGGCCGCGATGTCGTCGAAGCCCGCCATGGCGAGGCCGATGCCCGCGGCGGCGGCGAGGCCGGCGACGGCGCCCGCGGGGCCGAACCCGGCGAAGGCGTTGGCTGCGACCTCCTGGAAGGCGTCGCCGATCGACTCCGCCGAGCCGTCGAACGATGCGGCGGCCTCGCGGGCGGTGGAGTTCGCCTCGTCCTTGAAGTCGTCGACGCCCGCCTTCGCGCGGTCCATCCCGTCTTCGTAGTCGCGGCCTGCGCGGCGGCCGGCGTCGCCGAAGTCGCGCGACTTCTTGGCCGCGTCGTCGATGCGGTCCTTGAGGGTGCGCATCTCGTCGGAGAGCTGGTCGGTGTCGCGCTGCGAGTCGCGCATCGCGTCCTCGAGCTTGCGGCCGGCGTCGTCGCCGGAGTCGCCGACCTCGTCGAGCACCTTGGCGACGTCCTCGAGCGGGTCGAGCATGCCCGTCTTGACGTTGCGCTGGAAGTCGCGCGTCTCGGAGGCGATCGCGATGCTGATGCCCTTGGCCATGGTCTACCTCCTCTCGAATGCTTCGTAGATGCCGCGCGTGATGGTCTGCACCCACAGGGACGCGATGCGCGGGATGATCTCGGCCGCCGCCGGGTAGACGGTCCAGCCCTCCCTGTTCGGCGGCGGGAACGCGCGCCCGATGGTGCGGGTCACCTTGTGGGTGCCGCCCTTCTTCGAGCGGCGCGTGTAGGTCTTGCGGATGAGGGGCGAGCCGAACTCGACCGGCCCGAAGTGCTCGGAGGGCTTGAGGCCGCCCGAGAGCGACCGGCCGATGTGGGCCGAGCGCAGCATCACGTTCTGGTCGGAGACCTGCGCTCGGGCGGTGGAGGCGAGCACGCGCTGCGCGAGCCGGGTGTCGGCCCGCTCGGCGACGGCGCGCCGCCACTCCGGATCGACCATCGCCTTCGTCTCGCGGCGGATGTGCCGCTTGACGTCCCGGTCGAGCACCCGCAGGGCGCTCAGGGCCGCGCGGAGCTCCGGGGAGCGCCAGACGCTGATCCTGAGCGCCACGGCGGCTACGCGCCCTCGATGACCGCGGGCGTCGGGTCGGGCAGCAGCTCGGGCTTCGCGCACTGCAGCGTCACCGACGAGGTCGCGACCTCGCGCGTGGTGCCGCCGATGCCCGGGGCGTTGATCGTGACGACGGTGCGGAAGCCGACGCCGCCGGCGTGCGGCCAGAACTCGACCGTCGCCTGCTCGCCGTCGTTCTCCCAGAGCTTCCGCCACAGGCTCGTAGCGGTCTCGTAATCGTCGGCGAACTCGAACGTGATCTGCCAGCCGCCGGCCTCGGAGTAGACCGCCGACGGCTTCATGCCGTAGAAGGTCGAGCCGGACCCCTGCGACTCGGCGCGGATCGAGCGGCACGAGCCCGCGTAGTCGTCGCCGCCGGTGCTGGCGCCGTCGAAGCGGATGATGAACTTCGCGTTCTTCAGGTAGTTGAGCCGCGCGGGTGCGATCTCAGGCATGGTCTGCCTCCTCGGGGATGGTCGTGGTGATCTCGGTCGTGATGTCGTACGCGAGGTAGCGGTCGTCGGGGCCGGTGGTGACCTTCTCGGCCAGCGACCAGTTGAGCCAGCCGATCGAGTCGAGCGCCGCGAGCACCTCGACCACGTCGTCGTCGAGGTCGTCCTCGGCGGCCTGCGGGTTGCTCTTCGGGCTCGCCATGGTCAGCACCATCTCGACTTTCAGCTGACCGGTGCCGGCCTCCTCGGCCGGGCGGATGCGCAGCTGCTTGATCTGCAGCACCGGGGTCGTGATGGTCTCGAGCGCGAGCCCATTGGGGCGCAGCTTGTACTCGGCGGGGATGACCGGGCGGAGCCGGTCGCGGAGTTCGTTGCGGAGCGTGCTCATGCGTGCGACGGCACCCCCTGGATCGGACGCAGCAGCTGCTTGATCTGCCAGTCGAGCGGGAACACGGTCATGCCGAAGCCCTCGAGCCCAGGCTCGCCGCTCGCCGGGTTCGCCAGGCCGGCGTTGTGACGGTTGCGGGCCTGCATGAGCTGCGCGGCCTTGTAGCGCTCCGGCACCGGCGCGTCGAGCGGCAGCGCGGGGGCGTAGGCGAGCACGTCCACCTTCGCCGTTTCGAGCAGCCGGTGCAGCTCGAGGTCGCTCATGTCGACGGCGTCGGCCCAGCCGGAGGCGCGCGCGGTGTCGAGGGTGTGCCAGCCGGTCGTCTCCTCCTGCACGACGATCGGGATCGGCGCGAGGCGGCGGCGGCCACCGGCGGCGTTCGTGACGGTGACGTGCACGTGCCAGACGCCGGGCACGTCGAATTCGACGCCCGCGAGCGACAGGTCGATCGAGTCGTGATCGATCGCGGCCGTGACGCCGCCGACGCTCGTGCCGTCGGGGCGCACCGCGTGCCCGGTCGCGGCGTCGTACTTCTCGAGGTCGAGCAGGGGCGTGACCTCGAGCGTCTCGGCCGGCTGATCGCCGGCGTAGTAGCTCTGCTGCATGCTCACGCCCCTGCCCTCCTCTCTGTGGTGTCGTGCCGGTCGCGGGCTACGCCGCGGCGGTGGTGACGAGCTGCAGCGCCTCGGGCCGGCGGGCACGGACGCCCACGTAGCCGAAGAGCGCCTCGTCGACGCCGCCGCGGGCGATGTCGAGCGCGTTCACGCGGATGGGCGAGCCCGGCAGGGTGAGCACCTGCGCGGCGCGCCGGGCGCCGACGAGCACGGAGCCCGCGGCGAGCGTCTCGTCGGGCACGATCGCGAAGTTGTCGAGCGTGCCTCCCGTGAGGCCGAGCGACGTCTGCAGGTACTCCAGGCCCGAGTCCTTGCCGGCGAAGAGCATCTCGTCGTAGAGGTCGTCGGCGACGAACGCGACGGTCGGGAGCGTCTTGCCCTGGCGGATCACGGCGAGCGCGCCGCGCACGAGCTTCCAGTGCGCCTCGCCGATGTCGGCGGGGCGGTCGGCCGCGGGCAGCGCGAGCGGCGTCGCCATGGCGAGCAGCTCGTCGCCGACGTAGCGCTCGGAGTTCTCGCGGTACGACTCGCCCATGAGCTGCAGGATGAACGCGACGTCCTCGACCTTGTTGAAGTCGTAGTGCTCGCGGGCGATGTCGAGGCCACCGGCGAAGCGCTGCGCGCTCTTCTCGGTGGTCGTGATCGCGGCCTTGCGCGACGGGATCTCCGTCTTGTTGCCGCTCCACTTGTCGACCAGCGGCCGCTGCGTGACGGTGCGCTGCTTGAAGGTGAGCTCGGTGAGCGCGCCGGAGTCGAAGTACTGCGAGTACGTGAGCCCGCTGGCGAGGTCACCCTCCCAGATGTCGGTCAGGTACTGCGGCACCCGGTTCGTGGCGCTGGCGATGTCGCCCGCGTTGTCGTAGGTCTGGTCGGCGAGCGCGAAGAGGCCGATGCGCTCGGCCTGCTCGACGACCTGCTGCAGGGGCCGGTCGTTGCCGGTGCGGCGCGCCTGCACGATCGCGTTGGCGAGTGCGAAGAGGCCCACGGCGGGCTCCTGCACGGTGGTGGCGGGCTGCGCAGCTGCGAAGCCCTCGGCGGTGGCAGTGGCCACGTCGTCCTCCTCGGGGTCTGCCGGCGCGGCCGGCTCGGTGTCCTCCGGCGCGGGCGCGTCGGGGGTGGTCTCGGTGACGGCCTGCTCGGGCTCGTCGGGCTGCTCCTCGGCCGGCTCGTCGCTCTCGACCGTGTCGGGTGCGGAGTCATCGGTGTCGGCGGCTGCGAAGAGCGCGGCCGAGGGGAATGCGGGCTGGGCGACGAGCGCTGCGCCGAAGAGCTTGGCGCTGAGCGCCTTGCCGCCCTTGATGCGCAGGCCGGTGACCTCAGCGGAGAGGTGCTTGCGGGTGCCGGCCTCGATGTCGGCGAGCGCGGCGTCGCCCTCGGGGCCGTCGGCGATGCGGAAGGTGCCGACGAGGCCCTGCGGGGTCTCGGCGATCGCGACGGCGCGGCCGATGGGCTGGTCGCGCTGGTGCTCGAGGTTGAAGCCGACGATGCCGGGCACGTCCTGCGGGACGGTGACGGTGCCGGCGTCGAAGGTGAAGCGGCCGACGCTCGAGCGGCACTCCTCGCCGAACGGCAGCACGAGGCCGACGGCGGTGCGCTCGTCGCGGTTGAAGCCGACGACTCCGGCGTCGATGATGACGGGATCGGTCATGGTTCAGTCCTCCACGGTGGGGCCGGTCGAGGTGGCGGCCGGGTGCGGGGTCGGGTTGAAGTCGAAGCGCACGCGCTGGCCGTGGGGCACGATGTCGTCCTGCGAGAGGCGGTCCTCGAGCGGCGCGGTCCAGTAGGAGAGGCGCTGCGTGAACTCCTGCCGGGTGCCCTCCTGCGTCTCGTAGTTGAGCGACGCCTTGGGCAGCGCCGCGCCGAGCATGGCGGGGTTGAGGTTCGTGAAGTTCGCGATGTCGAGCTTGATCGCGTTGCGGCCCTCGACGAGCAGCTTCGGCTCGCTGGAGGGGGCGAAGGTGGCGGTGATGCGCTTGGGCAGGCCCATGACCGCGCCGTCGTCCTTGCGGCGCTGCGCGGCGACGGCGGAGACCCACTGCTGCATCTCGTCGGGCGTCATGCCGTTGTCCTCGGTCTCCTGCAGGAGCAGGCCGGGCAGCGGTGTGCGGGCCTGGATGCGCCAGGCGCGCTCGATGTCGAGGGCTCCGCGGATCGTGTCGGAGGCGACGGCGAGCAGGCCCTCGAACGGGCCGGGGAGGTAGACGACCTCGAGCGCGTCGGCCTTGCGCCACCGCTCCGGCGAGCGGGACTCGAGCAGCTCGATCTCGAAGGCGTCGTTGAGGCGCCACAGGTCGCGGGCGACGTACTGGGCGTCGAGCGGGAAGCCGTCCGCGCCGCGCGTGGTCGCCCACAGCGCGTCGCCGTAGAAGAGCCAGTCGTCGAGCGTGCGGGCCATGCGCGACCAGGGGCCGGCGATCGAGTTCGTGCGCGCGAGCCACTGTGGCTGCGGCTCGACCATCTCCTCGCCGCGCAGCGCGCGCAGCGGCACGTGCGCGAGTTCGCCGAGGATGATCGAGCGGGCCGCGACGACGGCGGGAACGGTCATCGCCTGCGCCCGCGTGACCGGGCCGGTGGTGCCCCAGATGTCCTCGTAGACGAAGGGCTGCAGCGCCACGTCCTGCGGCGCCCACGGGGAGGCGATGCCGCTCACCGCACGGGTCGTCGTCTCGAGCACGCCGAGCGAGGCCGCCGCGTACGCGGTGCCGCCGCCGAGGAGACGCTCGAGCCATGCCATGTCGACGATGTTCCGGAGGATCGCCGACAGTAGCCGCGGGCGTGTACAGCGTCAGCGTGTCGCGCGAGCGAGCGCGCGCGCTCGGGCTTCGCCGGCGGCGGCCGGTGCGATGTCGTGCACCTGCTCGAGGTGCCGCTCACCGGAGGCGCGGGCGGCGTCCTCGGAGAAGTGCAGCGACTGCCAGGCGGGGCCGCAGGCGGCGCAGCTCGTGACGACGCTCTCGCCGTCGTTGTAGCCGCGCCAGGCGCGGTCGTGCTTGATGCGGGGAGTGCTCATGCGACGGCGATCACAATCTGCTCGGTGTCGGCCTCGGTGCCGGTGGAGCGGGCGTAGTGCTGGTCGAAGTTGCGCAGCGCGCGCGTGGCGGCCACGAGCGGGGTGATGTCGGCGCCCGCGGTGGCGGCGTTCCACAGCCAGACGCCGCGGTCGCCGCGCGTCTCGCGCTTGGATGCCTGCTCGATCGCGTTCTGCAGCGGCTGCTGACCGGTGTGCCGGAGCATGCCGCGCTCGATGTCGCGCAGGAACTGCACGCATCCGGCGGCCGTCTCACGGTAGAGCTGCACGCGCAGTCGCGGGCGCGGCCGCAGCCGCTCCGCCTCCGTCGCGGTCGCCAGGCCGTCGCCGATCGGGTCGTAGGCGCAGGTCGTCTGGTACTTGAGCGTAAGGCGCTGCAGCTCGGCGGGCAGCCACTTCGTGCCGAGGCGGTGCTCGACGACCTCGACGTAGGCGTGCCCGTCGCGGTCGCGCCAGGCGGCGGCGATCGCGGCGACGGAGCCGCCGGGCTTCACGTCGAAGCCGAGCGCGAGGCGGGCGGGGCGGGCGGGGAACGCGGGCAGCTTGCCGGCGTCCCACAGGTCGGGGTCGATCACGACCTCGCCGATGGTCTCGGGCCACATCGAGAGGTACTCGCGCGCCCACTGCGGCCGGCTCATCTCGCGCCAGCGCTCGCGCATCTTGTCGAGCGTGGTGAGGGTGCCGACGCCGGGGTGGTTGTCGAGCACGAGCTGCATCGCGCTCTCCTCGTCGTCGATGAGATCCCAGGGCGTGTCGGGGTCGGCGGCCCAGTCGAGGCCGCCCATGGCGTCGGAGCCGTTGCGCAGCTGCTGCAGGAACGTCCACATGGGGCCGATGCGCGCCTCGCCCGCGGTGCCGGAGACGACGACCATCGAGTCGGGGCGCGTGTCCTGCAGCGGCAGGATGCCCGCGAGCAGCTCGTCGCCCTCGAGCGGGTCGATCTCCTGCGCCTCGTCGATCCACGAGACGTCGGCCGCCTCGCCGCGGTAGGCGTTCGCGTCGGGCTTGAGCACGAGCAGCTGCGAGCCGTTGTCGAAGTAGATGCCCTTGCCGACCTCGCCGCGCATGATCTTGAAGCCGCGCCCGGACGTGGGACGCTCGGGCTCGATCTCCTCGAGCAGCTCGTCGCCGAAGAGCGCGACGTGCCGGCGCACGGCGGCGGGCTGGTACTGCTGGCCGCGCAGCCACGGCGGCAGGTGCAGGTCGTCGGGCGGGTTGATGCGGTCGAGCGTCGAGGCCCACTCGCGCAGGCGCCGCGAGCCCGCGACGCCGTTCTGCGCGCTGAACGTGGCCATGTAGCCGGGGCGCGCGGCCAGGCGGCCGAGCAGCCACAGGAAGATGCTCGTCGTCTTGGACGCGCGGCGGGCGACCTCGATCGAGACCTTCTCGTAGCCGGCGTTGAGCGCGTCAGCGATGAGCAGCTGCTGCGGCTGCAGCGCTCGACGCGGCGGCTTCATCGCCGCGAGGCCGCGCATCGCCTCCTCGTCGTCGAGGTCGACGAGCTCGAAGCCCATGAGCCGCGCTCCCCCCAGGAACTCGAGGCGCAGCTCGGCCGTGTCGTCGAGGCGTCCGGCCCACCTCGGCGCGATCGCGCGCGATCGCACCTTCTCCCATAGATCGAGAGAGAATTCCGTGCTGCCTCCGGGCGGGGGTAGTGGCGACATCTCAAAAAGCCTTCGCTTCGGCCTCGGCGACGCGCGCCGCGGAGTCGGCGAGCATGATCCAGGCGTGCGCGAGCGCATCCTTCTCGTCGGCGTCCGCCCTCTCCTCGGCCTCGATCAGCAGACGGTTCGCGCGCTCGAGCGCGAGCTGACCGAGCACGAGCGCGGGGCTCTTCGGGTCGGTCATGTGCCCGGCATCGAACAGCGCCATCACAGCACCTCGGCTCGGTCGGCGACGACGAGGCCGGCGCAGCCCCATGCGTGCATCGCCCTCACCAGCGCCGGAGCCCCCGCGAGGCTCGGCTCGTGGCGGCGCGCTGCGAGTTCGTCCGCCGCGCGCCGAGCGCTCCCCCGGCTGACTGGTTGCAGGCTCGCTCGCACCATGGGCACCACGTGTGCGAGGGGCCGCAGTTCGCGATCGTGGTCTGCCCGCCCTGCGAGGCTGGCACTCGGTGCCCGACCTGCCAGCGCATCGCGGTCGTGACCGGGTGCGGGCAGTCGACGCAGCGCTGCGGGAGCATCGCGTAGATCTGCTCGCGCACCTTCGGCGCCTTCGTGGTGTGCTTCGCGGTGCGGTGATGCCGACTCACGGCGGCTCCTCTCGATGCTGGATGCGATGCCGACGCCGACCATCCCGGCGACGAACGCGGCGCACGGGATCACGATCCACAGCGCGAGCCACTGGTCGAACGTCATGCCCACGGGTCGGCCACCTCTGCGTCGCCGGGCTCGTCGTCGGCGAGCAGCTCGTCGTCGGTGGGCTCGGTGGGTGCGAGGCCGAGGTCGCGCTCGAGGTCGACGAGGCGGGCGCTGACCGAGCCGAGGCGCTCGAGCACGCTGTTGAGCTCGGACTCGAGGCGGCCTCGGGCGGCGTCGAGCTGCGTCTGCTCGGTGATCGCCTCGACGCGGTACTGCTCGAGGATGGTGCGGGTGGTGGCGGTGATGGTCATCGGGTCTCCTGTCGGGTGCCGGCAGCGGCGTGTACCTGCTGCGCGAGGTGGTGGATGCGGGCCGCGGTGCTGCGGAGGATGGGCGCCTGCACGCCGGAGGTCGCGGCGGCGCGGTGGATGCGCACGGCTCGCTCCTCGAGGGCCTCGGCGAGCATGAGCGCGTCGCGAGGCGTGAGCGTGACGTCGACCGTCGAGGGGCTGCGGCGCACCTTCGGCTCGACGCGGCGCTGCACGGCGGCGGCGCGCTTCGTGCGGGTCGCGTAGTAGGCGTCCCGGTCGGCGACGTAGAGCGCGCGCCCGTCGCGGCAGCGCTGGCACCTGCAGCCGTGGGTCGTGTAGCAGGTGGTCGAGTCGTCGTGCCGGTGGCTCTTCGGGCAGGTCTTGACGCTCATGCTGCTCGACGCTCCTGGCCGCAGTCGGCGCACCATCCGTAGGTGCGGTTCCACCGGTGCGGCTGCCCGGTCGTGTCGCACAGCGCCTCGCGCGCGATTGCTTGAGTAGGCGAAGGAATATCTTGTGAAGGGTTAGTGGATGGTTCGGGCGTCGCTGGCGACACCCCCCCCACGTCGCTGGCGACACCCCCTGTCGCTGGCGACACCCCCTCGATCGGCAGCGGCTCCTGTCCGTTGCGCATGCGGTGGTTGCGCGATCCGTCGCACCCCACCGGGCATGTCAGCAGGAAGTGGTAGAGGTTCGGCCGCATGTGCGAGGCCGTCTGCCGGTCGCCGCCGGCGTTGATCTCGCGCTTGATCTCGCGCAGCTCCTCGAGCCGGGCGAGCGCCTTCTGCACGTTGCGCGGCGAGATGTGCGCGTAGCGGGCCAGGCGCGCGACCGAGGGCCAGGCTCCGCCGTCGCCGTCGTGGTTCGCGATGCCGAGCAGCACGAGCTTCGCCGCGCCCTCGGCCTTGGAGTGGTTGAGCGCGATCGCCATGGCCTCGACGCTCATGCTGCGCGCCGCTCTGCGAGGGCCTCCACGTCGGCGCGGTGGTAGAGCACGGCACCGGTCGTGCCGGGCAGCTGCATCGCGGGCTCGAGGGGCAGGCGGGCCAGGTGGCGGCGGCTGACGCCGAGGATCGCGGCGGCTTCGGCGCGGCCGATGAGATCGGGAGTATCGGGCATATGCACAGCCTACGCCCATGTCTAGACATATGCCTAGAACTACGCGTTGCCGCGTGTCCTGAGGGCACGCTGAGACTGGGCGAGTGGCGGCTGTGGGCGCTATGTCCTATCTTGGACGACATGACAGACACCTTCGTTCCGTCGCTCGCCCCGATCACCGGTGGCGGCAGCATCCCCACGTGGTCGGTCGCCGACCGCCTGCGCAAGGCCCGGGAGTACGCGGGACTCGAGCAGACCGAGCTCGCGCGCTTCACGGCGCTGAGCCGCGCCACGATCTCGGCGGCCGAGAACGGCCGCACGCACCTGCGCTCGTCCAGCCTGCGGCTGTGGGCGATCTCCACCGGCGTCTCGCTCGAGTGGCTGGAGACGGGAGAAGCCCCGCCGGCGACTGCCGACGGGGCTCCTGAGACTGCTGCGCGCCCGGAGGGACTCGAACCCCCAACCTTCTGATCCGTAGTCAGATGCTCTATCCGTTGAGCTACGGGCGCTTGGCCGAACGGCCAGGGATCAGACTACCTGATCCCCGGCCGTCAGCGCGAATCGAGCCGCGTCAGGAGGACGCGACCAGGCTCACAGGGGGCGGATGTTCGCAGCCTGCGGGCCCTTGTTGCCCTCGACGATCTCGAACTCGACTGCCTGAGCCTCCTCGAGGGTCTTGAAGCCGCTGGACTGGATCTGGCTGTAGTGAGCGAACAGATCCTTGCCGCCGTCATCCGGAGCGATGAAGCCGAAGCCCTTGCCGGAGTCGAACCACTTGACGGTGCCGGTTGCCATATTTCCTTCAATCATGCTGTGCGGCCGGAGCCGCATTCAAAAGCGCCGAGCAAGATCTGCCCTGCGCCGCTCTCAGCGTAGCGTCGATGGCCGTCGCCGCGCTGAGAACTTTTCCGCCGGCTCGCGCCGGAGGACGAGCGAGGCCCCGCATTCCAGAAGGAAGCGGGGCCTCAGTCCGTGGAGACGGAGGGATTTGAACCCTCGGTCCCCTATTGGGGACTCCACCTTAGCAGGGTGGTGCACTAGGCCGGACTATGCGACGTCTCCGTGGCCCGCGGTGGGCAGGCCGACGGCAAGTCTAGCAAAGCGGGGGATGGTCTCGATACGCGGGCTGCGCGCGCTGCTCGACCGACGGCGGTCAGCCGCCGAAGGGCACGACGCACGACTCCTGCGACGCATCCTGACCGATGACGCCGTCGAGCTCGTCCGTCGGGGTCGGCGTCGGCGTCGTCCCCGGAGCCGCGCTCTCGGTCGGCTCGGGCGTCGCGGTCGGCTCCGGGGTCGCGGTTGCGGTGGGCCCGGTCGTCGGCGCGGGCGTCTCGTCGGTCGATCCCACACCGAGCGAGTCCTCGCCGAGCTCGATCGGCAGGTCGAGCCGGATGCGCCGCATGAGCTCCTCGGCGCGCTCCTCGTCGGGCACGACGCGCGCCCCCTGGTAGACGTTCGGGTAGAGCACGAACTGCATCGTCTCGAGCGGGATGTCGGCGAGCACGCGCGCCATCGACACCATCGTGCCGATGTCACCCAGGCCCGACGAGAGCGTCATGTTCTCGATCGCGACCTGCGAGATGGCGTAGAGCCGCGTGAAGTCGGTGAGCACCGCGTCCGACTGCAGCGTGCGCACGAGCGACGAGAGGAACACCTGCTGCGACGAGATGCGCGCGAGGTCGGAGCCGTCGCCGACGCCGTGCCGGGAGCGGAGGAACTGCAGCGCCCGCTCCCCCTCGAGCTCGTGCACGCCGGCCTCCTCGATCTGGAGGCCCGTCCACGGATCGTCGATCGGGCCGGCGAAGCAGACCGGCACGCCGCCGACCGCGGTCGACATGTTGATGACGCCCTGGAAGGTGATCATCGCCGCGTACGGCACGTCCATGCCCGTGAGGCTCTCGACGACGGTCGCGACGCACGCGAGGCCGCCGCGGCCGAGCGCCTGGTTGAACTGCACGTTCCGCGCGGCGGGCACCGTCTCGCCCGTCTCCGGGTCCTCGCACGCCGGGAAGTCGACGAGCAGGTCGCGCGGGAAGGAGACCACCCGCGCGCGGCTGTGGTCCTCGTTGACGTGCAGGAGCATCGTGACGTCGTTGAGCTTGCCGCCGTCGTAGGCCGACTCGCCGAACTCCTCGCCCTGCCCCTCGCGCTGGTCGGAGCCGACCATGAGGATCGTGAACCCGCCCTCGTAGGGCGCGAACCCGGCCTGCGCGGGCGGCACGTCGGCCGCGAGGTCGACGGTCGTGATGCCTGTCGTGACCCGCAGCACCGAGATGCCGACGACGCCGACGACCGCGGTGAGCACGACGGCCATGCCGAGCGCGATCCAGCGGAAGACGTGCGCCACCCCGGAGTGGCGGCGCAGCCGCCCGTGGCGCGGCGTCATCGACGAGGTGTCGACGACGGTCGTCGCGCGCTCGGCTGCCATGGGGCGCCCTCCAGGTCTCGGTCTCGTGCGGAGGGCGTGGGATTCGAACCCACGAGGCATCGCTGCCCACCGGTTTTCAAGACCGGCTCCATCGGCCGCTCGGACAGCCCTCCAGGCGCCTCGCGCGGGCTGGGAGCGCGGCGGGGGCCTCGGGTGATTGTACGGCGCGAGGGGATGCGTCGACTACGAGCGGACGAGCAGCCCCTCGAGCACCTCGGCGAGGCCGTCGTCGTGCACGTCGGAGGTCGACTCGTTCGCGGCAGCCCTGACCTCGTCGGGCGCCTGCCCCATCGCGACCGCGCGGCCGCCGCCCGCGGCCACCCACTCGAACATCTCGATGTCGTTGCGCCCGTCGCCGACGGCGACGATGCGCTCGCGCGGGATCTCGAGCAGGCTCGCGACCCGCTCGAGACCCGTCGCCTTCGTCACCCCGTCGGGCGCGATGTCGAGCCACGACGAGTAGCCGATCGCGTAGGAGACCTTGTGGAGGCCCATCCGCTCGACGATCTCGAGGAACTCGTCGACCTCGTGGTCGGGGCTCATCACCACGACGCGCATCGCGGGCTGCTGGAAGAGGTCGTCGAACTCGACCTGCTCGGCCTCGTCGAGGTTCCAGTCGTGCATGCCGTTCGTGTAGCGACGGTGGCCGGTCGCGTCCTCGACCATGTAGGCGCCGCTCGGCAGCCCCTGCGAGATGGTTCGGAGCGCCTCCTCGGGGTCGAAGGTCTCGACGTGCAGCGGCTCGTAGCGGCCGTCCTTGCGCTCGAGCACGAGCGCGCCGTTCGCCGAGACGAGGTGGCTCGGCTCGATGCCGAGCCGCTCGGCGGTCGACTCGGTCGTCGACTGCGAGCGGCCGGTGGCGAGCACCACGACGTGACCGGCGTCGACGACCGCGCGGATCGCATCCGCCACTCGGGGCGAGAGCGAGTCGTCCTCGTGCACGACGGTGCCGTCGATGTCGAGCGCGATGAGCAGCGGCTCCATCAGGCACCCACCGCCGCGGTCTCGACCGGCTCGATGACCGAGAGTCCGCCGAGGTAGGGCTGCAGCGCCGCGGGCACGCGCACCGAGCCGTCGGCCTGCTGGTGCGTCTCGAGGATCGCGACGAGCCAGCGGGTCGTGGCGGCGGTGCCGTTCAGCGTCGCGACCGGGGCGGTCTTGCCGCTCTCGGTGCGGTAGCGCGTGCCGAGCCGACGCGACTGGAAGGTCGTGCAGTTCGAGGTCGAGGTGAGCTCGCGGTACTGCTGCTGGCTCGGGATCCACGCCTCGATGTCGAACTTCCGCGCGGCGGAGGAGCCGAGGTCGCCCGCGGCGACGTCGATCACCCGGTAGTCCAGCTCGCACGCCTGCAGCATGCGCTCCTGCAGGGCGCGCATCCGGTCGTGCTCCGCCTCGGCCTCGTCGGGGCTGACGTACGAGAACATCTCGAGCTTGTTGAACTGGTGCACGCGCAGGATGCCGCGGGTGTCGCGGCCCGCGGAGCCCGCCTCGCGGCGGTAGCACGTCGACCAGCCGGCGTAGCGCTTGGGCTCGTCGACGTCGATGATCTCGTCGGCGTGGAAGCCCGCGAGCGCGACCTCGGAGGTGCCGGTGAGGTAGAGGTCGTCGGCCGGCAGGTGGTAGACCTCGTCGGCGTGCTCGCCGAGGAAGCCCGTGCCGCGCATGATCTCGGGGCGCACGAGCGTGGGCGTCGTGAGCGGCGTGAAGCCGTCGGCGAGCACCTGGTCGAGGCCGAGCAGCATGAGCGCGAGCTCGAGCCGCATGCCGATGCCGGTGAGGTAGTAGAAGCGGGAGCCGGCGACCTTCGCGCCGCGGGCGATGTCGAATGCCTTCAGGCTCTCCCCGAGCTCGACGTGGTCGCGCGGCTCGAAGTCGAACGAGCGCTCCTCGCCGTGGGTCGCGAGGGTGACGAAGTTCGCCTCCTCGCCGGCGGGCACGTCGGGGTGCACGAGGTTGCCGAGCCGCGAGACGGCGGTGTCGAAGGCGGCCTCAGCCTCGGTGACCCGCGCCTGCGCCTCCTTCACGCCCGCGGCGAGCGCCTTGCCCTGCTCGATGAGCGCTGGGCGGTCCTCCTTGGCGGCCTGGCCGACGAGCTTGCCGTGCGCGTTCTGCTCGGCGCGCAGCCGCTCGAACTCGGTGATGGCGGCGCGGCGGGCGGCCTCGGCGGTCAGCGCCTCGTCGACGTGCGAGACGGGGTCGCCGCGGCGCTCCTGGCTATCGCGCACGAGGTCGGGCTGGTCGCGCAGCAGCTGGGGATCGATCACCCCTCCAGTCTAGGAGCCGCAGGTGAACGGACCGTCGGAGGCGACGACGGGCCTCGGCGACCGCCCCGGATGCACGGGGTACTGTGCCGACATGCGCGCAGGCATCGTCTACAACCCGGTGAAGGTCGATCGCGACACCCTCGCCCGGCAGGTCGAGACCGCCGAGCCGATCGAGTGGTCGGAGCCGCTCTGGTTCGAGACGGATGCGGACGACTCCGGCCGCGCGGCCGTCAGGGCGGCGCTCGCCGAGGACATCGACCTGCTCATCGTCGCCGGCGGCGACGGCACGGTGCGGGTCGCGGCCGACGAGATCACGAGCACCGACGTGCCGCTCGCGATCGTGCCCGCAGGCACGGGCAACCTGCTGGCCCGGAACCTCGGCATCGACGTGACCGACGTGGTCGAGGCCCTCCGGACCGCGTTCGGCGGCGCTGAGCGCGAGATCGACCTCGGCGAGCTCGAGATCCAGGCGCCCGACGGCACGCGCTCGAAGCACGCCTTCGCGGTCATGGTCGGCTTCGGCCTCGACGCCGAGATGATCGACAAGACCGACGAGGGACTCAAGAAGAAGGTCGGCTGGCTCGCCTACGTGGATGCGGCCGGTCGCGTCATCTCGTCGCTCGACAAGGTGCGGGTGGCGGTGCGGCTCGACGGCGGCCGCACGACCCGCTCGACGGTCAACACGATGCTCATCGGCAACTGCGGCACGGTGACGAACGGCATCATCATCCTCCCCGACGCCGCGATCGACGACGGCATGCTCGACATCGCGCTCGTGCGCCCGCGCGGCGTGCGCGGTTGGGCGCAGGTCGCCGGCTACATCGCCCGCAACAACCTCATCGTCACGAAGCTGCTGCGCCGCCGCGGCCACCTCGGGCGGCAGCGCACCGGCGCGGCGCTCGGCTACGGGCAGGCGAAGGAGACGCAGGCGCGGCTCGACGAGCCGCGCGCGGTGCAGGTCGACGGCGACGTCGTGGGCGAGGCGATCGCGCTGCGCGCGGGCATCCGCGAGGACGCCCTGCGCGTGCGGGTGCCGGCCGAGCACGCGCGCGACGAGGGCCCAGCGGTCTGACGCCCCATCCGTTCGTCGAGCAGCCCGGCCCCTTCCTCTCCGTTGGTCGAGCAGCCCGGCCGCAGGCCGGGCGTATCGAGACCGGGTCGACCGCGGCGACCGGCGTGGTCTCGATGCGCGCCCTTCGAGCGCACTCGACCAGCGGGTTGAGGGCGGCGGCTGCTCGACCAGCGGGTTGAGGGCGGCGCTCCTCGACCATCGGAGGGGCGGGCGCTCCTCGAAGCGCGGGAGAGGCGGAGGTCAGGCGTCGGGCTCGCCCGCCACCAGGCCGCGCAGCCAGTCGCGCGCCTCGACGAACGAGCGGTCGGTGTAGCGGCGCTCGACGTGGATCCGCTGCCCGTCGGCCCGCGGGTACGAGCCCAGGAACGCCACCGACGGGGAGAAGCGCTTGAGGCCGAGCAGAGCATCCGCCACCCGCTCGTCGCGGATGTGCCCGTCGGCGTCGATGACGAAGCGGTAGCGGCCGAGCCGGTCGCCGATCGGCCGCGACTGGATGAGCGAGAGGTTCACGCCGCGGGTCGCGAACTGCTCGAGCATGTCGAGCAGCATGCCCGGCTCCTCGCTCGGCAGCTCGACGACGAGGCTCGTCTTGTCGGCGCCGGTCGGCTCCCCCGGAGCGCCCGCGCGACCGACGAACAGGAAGCGCGTCACCGCATCCGGGTTGTCGCCGATCCGGTCGGCGAGCACCTCGAGCCCCTCGACCCAGTCCCGGATCGTGGGCGTCGAGAGCGCCGCCTGCGAGCCGCTCACGCCGAGGTCGGCGGCGGCCGAGACGTTCGACGCGGCCGGCAGGTGCGCGCGGCCGGGCAGCTCGCGCTGCAGCCAGCCGGAGCACTGCGCCCATGCGACGGGGTGCGCCGCGACGACGCGGATGTCGTCGAGGTGCGTGCCGGGCAGCGCGACGAGCGAGAAGTTCACGCTCACGACGTGCTCCGAGAGGATGCGCAGCCCTGGCGTGGCGGCGAGCGCGTCCTGCGCTGCGGTGACGCCGCCCTCGATGGAGTTCTCGATCGCGATCATGGCCGCGTCGGAGCGGCCTTCCGCGACGGCCGCGAGCGCCTCGGCGACGTTCGCGACCGGCACGCGCTCGGTCTGCTCGAGGCCGGGCACCTGGTCGAGCGCCGCCTCGGTGAACGTGCCGCGGGGTCCGAGGAACGTGACGGCGCGAGGGTGGTTCATGGCTCAAGCCTAGGTCGGGCCCGCATGCGCGCCGCGCTCACGCGGCGGCGAGCGACCGGATCGCGGCGAGCGTCCGCTCGATGTCGGCGGGCGTCGTCGCCCACGACGACATCGCGCAGCGGAGCGCCGCGCGGCCCCGCCACTGGGCGCCGGTGACGACCGCGGTGCCCTCGGCGAGGATCGCGGCGCCGAGCGCCGTCGTCTGCTCGTCGGAGGGCATCCGGAACATCACCTGGGTGTAGCCGACCTCGTGCAGCAGCTCGATGCCGCCGATCTGCGCGAGGCCCTCGGCCATCGCGACCGCGTTGTCGTGAAGGCGCTCGATGAGCTCGGCGACGCCCGCGCGGCCGAGGCTGCGCAGCGCCGCCCACGCGGGCACGCCGCGGGCGCGGCGCGAGAGCTCGGGCGTGACGTCCCACGGGTCGAGGCCGGTGTAGACGAGGTAGTCGCCGCCCGTGCGGAGCGCCGCGATCGAGTCGGCCGGGTCGCGCACGATCGCCATGCCGCAGTCGTACGGCACGTTGAGGGTCTTGTGCGCATCCGTCGCCCACGAGTCGGCGGCCTGCATCCCGGCGGTCAGGTGCGCCAGCCGCGGGCTCGTCGCCGCCCACAGCCCGAAGGCGCCGTCGACGTGCACCCACGCGCCGCGGTCGTGCGCGATCGGGATGAGCGCGGCGAAGTCGTCGAAGGCGCCGGTGTGCACCTCGCCCGCTTGCAGGCAGACGATGAGCGGCTCCTCGCTCTCGCCGAGCGCCGGCTCGAGCTGGTCGGGCAGCATGCGGCCCTCGTCGTCGGCGGCCACGACGACGATGTCGGCGCGGCCGAGCCCCAAGAAGCGCACCGCGCGGTCGATCGAGCCGTGCCGGTCGGCGCCCACGACGACGCGCACGCGCGGTGCGCCGCGGAGGCCCTGCTCGCCGAGGTCCCAGCCCGCGCGGGTGAGCACGGCGCTGCGCGCGGCCATGAGGCACGCGAGGTTCGCGACCTGGCCGCCGGTGACGAAGCCGACGCTCGCGCCCTCGGGAAGCCCGAAGAGGTCGAGCATCCACTCCCCCGCGACGCGCTCGAGCGCGACGGTCGTGGGCGTGAGCATCGCCGAGCCGGAGTTCTGGTCCCATGCCGCGACGAGCCAGTCGGCCGCGAGCGCCGCGGGGAGCGTGCCGCCGATCACGAAGCCGAAGAAGCGGGGGCCGGGGATCGCGACGAGGCCCGGGCCGGCGCCCGTCGCGAGCTGCTCGACCACCGCCGCCGGGTCGCGCCCGTCGTCCGGCAGCGGCCCGCCGAACACCTCGAGCATCTCGCCGAGGCTCGCGCGCGGCCACACCGGTCGGTCGTCGAGCGAGGTGAGCCAGTCGAGCGCGGCGGCGTGGGCGGCCTCGAGCGCCCGCTCACGGTCGTCCGCGCCATCGCGTGCGTCCACGGGCGCCAGTGTGGCACCGGTGTCGGGCATCGACAACGGACGAATTCCGCGGGGTCGGCCGCTCACCGGCTGGGCCGACAGGGATATGCGCAAGTGCTCGAAAGCGCGGCACATTCGAGCCACTCGGCATATACCTGTCCGCGGAGGGGCGGCGTCCGGCGGGCGACCTGCCGTCGCCCAGCGGCCGGTGCTTTGATGGGGCCATGAGCAGAGCCGGCACGGTTGCCCAGCCCCAGGACCTCATCGACGTCGCCGCCCTCGAGCGCGCCTACTTCGAGCTCGTGCCCGACGTGACGGACCCCGACCAGGCGGTCGCGTTCGGCACGAGCGGGCACCGCGGCAGCGCGTTCGACGCCGCGTTCAACGAGACCCACATCCTCGCGATCACGCAGGCGATCTGCGAGTACCGCGCCGAGCAGGGCATCACCGGTCCGCTCTTCATCGGCCGCGACACCCACGGCCTTTCGCTCCCCGCCGAGCGCACGGCGCTCGAGGTGCTCGTCGCCAACGGCGTGCGGGTGATGGCGGATGCGCGGGGCTCGGTGACCCCGACGCCGGCGGTCTCGCGCGCGATCCTCGCGTACAACCAGGACGCATCCGCCGGGGATCAGGCCGACGGCATCGTCGTCACGCCGAGCCACAACCCGCCGCGCGACGGCGGCTTCAAGTACAACCCGCCGCACGGCGGGCCGGCCGACTCCGACGCGACCGGCTGGATCGCGAAGCGCGCCAACGAGCTCATCGCGGGCGGCCTCGAGGGCGTCAAGCGCGTCGAGGTGGCCGGCGGCAGCGACCCGCGCGTCGAGCTGTACGACTTCCGCGAGGAGTACGTCGCCGCGCTCGGCCGCGCGATCGACTTCGAGGCGATCAAGGCGTCGGGCATCCGCATCGGCGCCGACCCGCTCGGCGGCGCGGCGGTCGACTACTACGGCGCGATCGCCGAGCGGTACGGCATCGACCTGACCGTCACCAACCCATCCGTCGACCCGACCTGGTCGTTCATGACGCTCGACTGGGACGAGAAGATCCGCATGGACTGCTCGAGCCCCAACGCGATGGCCTCGGTGCTCGCGCGCAAGGACGAGTTCGACATCCTCACCGGCAACGACGCCGACGCCGACCGGCACGGGATCGTCACGCCCGACGGCGGCCTCATGAACCCCAACCACTTCCTCGCGGTCGCGATCGAGTACCTCTTCGCGCACCGGCCGCAGTGGCGCGCCGACGCGGCGATCGGCAAGACGCTCGTGTCGTCGTCGATGATCGACCGGGTGGCGGATGCGCTCGGTCGCCGGCTCTGGGAGGTGCCGGTCGGCTTCAAGTGGTTCGTGCCGGGGCTCGTCGACGGCTCGGTCGGCTTCGGCGGCGAGGAGAGCGCCGGCGCGTCGTTCCTCCAGGCCGACGGGACGGTGTGGACGACCGACAAGGACGGCATCCTGCTGTGCCTGCTCGCGTCGGAGATCCGCGCGGTGACGGGCAAGTCGCCGTCGCAGCTCTACGGCGAGCTCACGGCGCGCTTCGGCGCGCCCGTGTACGAGCGGGTGGATGCGCCGGCGACGCGGGAGCAGAAGGCGCGGCTGGGCAAGCTCACCGGCGACGCGGTCGCGGCGACGGAGCTCGCGGGCGACCCGATCGTGGCGAAGCTCACCGAGGCGCCCGGCAACGGCGCCGCGATCGGCGGGCTCAAGGTCGTGACCGAGCGGGCGTGGTTCGCCGCGCGGCCGTCGGGCACCGAGGACGTCTACAAGATCTACGCCGAGTCGTTCGCCGGCCCCGAGCACCTGCGGCAGGTGCAGGCGGAGGCGAAGGCGATCGTCGGCTCGGCGCTCGGCGGCTAGTCCGTCCGTCGACGGGGGCTGCTGCGCCCGAAAGGGGCTGGCGCGCCCGCCCCTGTCGGGCGGAACGGCCCCGGTCGCGGGAGGCGCTCGCGCGCGCGGCGAGCCAGGCGGGCGTGGGCGGCCACGCGTAGCGTGGCTCGCATGAGCGAGCCGTTCACGTTCCGCGCGACCGACGAGGAGCTCGAGCGGCTGCAGCGCAGGCTCGACGAGTCGACGGTGCCCGCGCCGACGCCCGGTGCCCACGGCATCCCGATGCCGACCCTCGAGCGCCTGCTCGACCGCTGGCGCGGCGGCTTCGACTGGCGCGCGGCGGAGCGACGCCTCTTCGCGCTCGAGCACCGCGTCGCGACCGTCCAGGGCACGCGCATCCACTTCGTGCACGTGCGCGGTGGCCGGACGGGCCGCCTGCCGATCGTGCTCACCCACGGCTGGCCCTACTCGTTCGCCGAGATGCTGCCGCTCGCCGAGGCGCTCCGGGACGAGCTAGACGTCGTCATCCCGTCACTGCCCGGCTACGCGTGGTCGGAGCCGCTGTCCGAGCCGTTCACGGAGGAGGCCGTCGCCCGCCGCTGGCGCGCACTCATGGTCGACGAGCTCGGCTACGAGCGCTTCCTCACCTACGGCGAGGACGTCGGCGCGGGTGTGAGCGACTGGCTCGCGGGCGGACATCCGGATGCGGTGGCGGGCCTGGTGGCGACGCACTCGTCGTTCGGCGCGCGGGATCGCGACGAGTCGCTCACACCCGAGGAGGAAGCCTTCTTCGCACGCTTCGACGCGGAGGGGCCGCTCGCCGCCGGCTACGCGCACCAGCAGGGATCGCGGCCCGACACGACCGCCGCGGCGCTGCTCGACTCCCCCGTCGGGCTGCTCGCGTGGATCGGCGAGAAGCTGCTCGAGTGGGCGGGCGACGAGGCGCTGCCCGACGACACCGTGCTCACGACCGTGACGCTCTACTGGCTGACGCGGTCGATCGGCACGTCGTTCCGGCCGTACAGCGACGCGGGCGGCGCGCCGCATCCGCTCGTGGACGCGCCCGCCGCGGTGCGCGTACAGCGCCGCGAGCGCGACTACCCGCGCTCGCTCGCCGAGCGCTCATACCGCGACCTGCGCTCCTTCTCGGTGCTCGAGCGGGGCGGGCACTTCCCCGCGCTCGAGACGCCGGCCGAGGTCGCCGCCGCGGTGCTCGAACTCGAAGCGCTCGCGCGCTGAGCGCAGCCCGTCAGTGGGCGGCGCCGAGCTCGACGAGCAGCACGCCGATCGCGATGAGCGCGATGCCCGCGAGCATCGTGCGCGTGAGCGGCTCGCGGAAGAGCACGCGGCTCAGCACCGCGGTGAGCGCGACGCCGACCGCGGTCCAGATGCCGTAGGCGACGCCGAGCGGCATGCCGTTCGCGAGCGACACCGACAGCAGCGTGAAGGCGACGAGGTAGCAGCCCGCGACGACGAGCGCCCACCGCCGCTTGGGCCGCTCCCCGACGGTCGCCATGCGCAGCGACAGCGTGCCGCCGACCTCGGCGACGATCGAGCCGATGAGCGCGAGCCAGGCGATCACGAGGCCGCCTCCTGCGCATCGCGCTGCGCGCGCTGCGAGCCGACCTCGACGAGCAGCACGCCGCCCACGATGAGGACGATGCCCGCGCCCATGAGCGGCGTGAGCGCCTCACCGAACAGCAGGGACGAGGCGACGGCCGTGATGACGACGCCGCACGCGCCCCAGATGCCGTAACCGACGCCGAGCGGCATGCCCGCGCGGAGCGCGAGGCCGAGCGCGGCGAAGGCGCCGAGGTAGCCGAGCGCGACGACGGCGTAGAGGGCGGGGGCGTCGAGGGCGGCCTTCAGGGAGAGGGTCGCGGTGACCTCGAGGGCGATGGCCGCTGCCAGGAGGAGCCAGCGCGTCACGGGCCGATCCGTCTCGATACGCGGCCTGCGGCCGCTACTCGACGAGCGGGAGGGCCTGCGGCCGCTACTCGACGAGCGGGAGGGCCTGCGGCCGCTACTCGACGAGCGGGAGGGCCTGCGGCCGCTACTCGACGAGCGGGGGTTGGAACGGCCGCTACTCGACGAGCGGGGCGTGTCACGGGGCGAACGAGTCCGTCACGATGCGCACGTCGGGACCCAGCGCATCCGTCACGAGCTCGATGCCCGACTCGACCGTCAGCTCCTCGCGCCACGCCGAGCGCGTGATCGGCTCGGCCGCGTCGACGAGCGGGTGCAGCTGCAGGTTGCGGCGGTGGATCCAGTCCTGCGAGCGGAACTGCTGCGGCGTGAGGTCGAAGTGCATGTAGATCGGCACGGCCGCGGGGTCGACGACCTCGACGGGACCGCCGGGCTCCCCCACGAGCTCGAACTGCGCGACCGCGCTCACGACCCGCGGGATCGCCATCTGCGTCGTCACCGAGTTGCCGAGCGAGTAGTAGACGAAGGCGCGCGAGCCGTCGGCGCGCTCGAGCCACTCCGCCTCCTGCAGCACGTGCGGGTGGGAGCCGAGGATGACCTCGGCTCCGAGGTCGGCGAGCCGCTGCGCCTGCTCGCGCTGCCGCGCGTTCACGACGCTCGAGTACTCGTCGCCCCAGTGCACGGCGATGATCGTCGCGTCGGCGATCTGCTCGGCCTCGGCCATCTGCTGCTCGACGAGCGGGTCGTCGAGCCACGTGACGACGAAGTCGTTCGTGGGGGTGTTCGAGAGGTCGACGAAGTTGAGGAACGCGACCGTCATGCCGTTCACCTCAGCGGTCGGCACCTCCGCCTGCTCCTCCGGCGAGCGGAAGCCGCCCGAGAACAGCAGCGGATCGAGCTCGTCCCACACCGCGCGCGTGCGGTCGACGCCCTCCTGCCCGCGATCGAAGGTGTGGTTGTTGCCGAAGCCGATCATGTTGCAGCCGGCGTCGGCGATCCCCTCGGCGAACTCCCGCGGCGCGTTGAACGCCGGGAAGTACGTCAGCCCGAGCTCGACGCCGCCCGAGGGCGCCTCCTGATTGCAGTAGACGAGGTCGCTCTCGGCCCAGATCGGCTTCGCCGCGTCGAAGAACTGCCCGTAGTCGTACCCGCCGTCCTCCGTGCGCGCATCCATCGTCACCGAGTCGTGCGGCAGGATGTCACCCATCGCGCTCACCGAGACGGTGATCGGCTCGGGGGTGGGCGTCGGGGTCGCGGATGCGGTGGGCTCGGCCGCGCCGTCGGTGGTCGAGGGCGCGGGGTCGAGCGCGCCCTGCTGGCACCCCGTGAGCACGAGGGCGACCGCCGCGGCGACCGCGAGCAACCCGCGCCGGCGTCGCACGAGCACGCCGCCGAGAGCCCTGGATCCGCCCACCGATGCTCGCTCGCTCATGCCCCCAGGCTAGACGGGGCAGAGGCAGCGGCGATCGCGCCTCAGCGCTCGATGATCGCGACGGCGATGCAGACGACGACCGTGCCGACGAGCAGCAGCCACGACAGCGGCGAGCCGAGGGATCCGCGCCCGCCGCCGCGCGCGTGCGAGGTCGAGCCGCTCGACGAGCCGCCGAACGAGCCGCCCCCGCCTCGCACGCCGCCGCCCCCGCCGGAGAAGCGGAACGATCCGCCGCGGAATCCGCCACCGCCGCCGCGGAGGCGAGGGCGTGCACTGCGCTTCGCCACCCGCTCAGCCGCCGAAGTACGTCAGCAGCAGCGCGACGACGATGATCACGAGCAGCAGCCCCCACGCCGACCCGCCAGACGAGGATCCGCCACCACGGCGCCGGTTCGAGCTCGAGCTCGAGCCGCTCGACGCCCAGTTCCACGAGCTGCGGCTCGACGACGAGCGTCCCGACGAGCGCCCGAACGAGCCGCCCCCGCCGCGCCGGGATCCGCCGCCCGAGAAGCTCCGCCGCGACGAGCTGCGGCCGAAGCCGCCCCCGCCGCCCCTGCGCCCACCGCTCACACTGCGCTTCGCCATGGCGGCAGGCTACGCGATGCGGTTCAGCGGCCCCCGAGGAGCGTGATGCCGATCGAGATGGCGAGGATGAGCGCGATGAGCCACCACGGCGCCGCACCGCCCTCGGCGTGGTCGTCGCCGCGTCCCGTGCTCCACAGGTCGAGCCCGCCCGAGCCGCTCGAGCTGCCGCTCGAGGCCCAGTTCCACGAGCTGCTGCTCGGCGTCGAGCCGCCGAACGAGCCGCCGCCGCTCGAGAATCCCCCGAACGATCGACCGCCGCCGCCGAAGCCTCCTCCACCGCCGCGGAACCCGCCGCTCACGCTCGCTTTCGCCATGGCGGCATGCTACGGCGCGTAGTCGGGCGCCGGCTCGAGCCCGAAGAACTCCTCGAGGGTCGCCGCGCCCTCCTCGTGCATCGCGGTCGAGACCTCGATGCCGACGTACCGCAAGTGCCACGGCTCCCACTCGTACCCGGTGATGTGCTCGAGCCCCTGCGGGTAGCGCACGACGAAGCCGTGCTGCCACGCGTGCTCGGCGAGCCAGCGCCCGGCGGCGGTGTCGCCGAAGCACGTCGCGAGGCGGCACGCGCCGCCGGTGCCCGAGACGTCGATCGCGAGCCCCGTCTGGTGCTCGCTGTGCCCGGGGCGGGCGCTCGTGGTGTCGGCCTCCGCCTGACCGTAGCGCGCGACGTAGCCCGAGTAGAGCTCCGCCTGCCGCTCGTAGCCGCGGTAGGAGGAGAACACGAACGTGCCCTCGCCGATCTCGGCGCGCATCGCCTGCGACATCCCCGCGAGCGCCGCGTCGAGCTCGGGCCGCACGAGCTCGCCGCCCTCCTGCCCGCTCGAGACGGCGACGAGCTCCGGCCGGTACTCGGGCGGCTGCAGCGGCCGCCGCTTGTTCACGACGACCTGCAGGCTCGCGCCCGAGTCGATGTCGAAGGCGGATGCGTCGGGCTCGATGGGCGCGGGTGTCGGCGTCGCGGTCGGGGTCGGCTCGGGCACCGCCGCGGTCGCGCTCGGCGTCGGCGTCGGCGTCGCGCTCACGGGCGTCGCGGTCTCGCTCGGAGCGGGCTCCTCCGCCGCGCCGCACCCCGTCAGCACGAGCGCTGCTGCCACCACCACCACGACCCGACGCACGCATCCATCGTGCCATCCCCCTCGCGCCCCCGCCGCGGGCTGGCGTGCGCGTAGATCATTCGGTAGACTAACGATCTTCCCGAGAGCTAAGGACCCCTGATGCCGCAGCGCGATCCGCGCGCCGCCGAGAGCACTGCTGTGCCCGGCGACCCCTTCATGACCCGTCGCCAGATCATGCTCGTGCTGGTCGGCCTGATGATCGCGATGTTCCTGTCGTCGCTGTCGCAGACGGTCGTCGGCACCTCGATGCGCACCATCGCCGACGACCTGCACGGGCTCGACCTGCAGGTGTGGGTCGTGACGGCGTTCCTCATCGTCTCGACGATCGTGACGCCCATCTACGGCAAGCTCAGCGACATCTTCGGCCGCCGGCCGCTGTTCCTCGCGGCGATCGTGCTCTTCCTCGTCGGCTCGATCCTGTGCTCCTTCGCGCAGGACATGATCCAGCTCGCCGCGTTCCGCGCGGTCCAGGGACTCGGCGCCGGCGGCCTCATGGCGCTGCCGCTCACGATCATGGCCGACGTGCTGAGCCCGCGGGAGCGCGCGAAGTACCAGGGCTACTTCCTCGCCGTCTTCGGCGTCTCGTCCATCCTCGGGCCGCTCATCGGCGGCATGTTCGCCGGCACCGACGAGATCCTCGCGCTCGACGGCTGGCGCTGGGTGTTCCTGTTCAACCTGCCCATCGGCGTCGCCGCGCTCTGGATGGTCTGGCGCTACCTGCACCTGCCCGCCCACCACGAGCGCGTCCGGATCGACTGGTGGGGCGCCGCGCTGCTCGTCGTGGGCGTCGTGCCGCTGCTGCTCGTCGCCGAGCAGGGCCGCGTGTGGGGCTGGACGTCGATCGCCTCGATCGCCTGCTACGTCGTCGGCGTGCTCGGGCTCATCGCGTTCGTGCTCGTCGAGCGCCGGATGGGCACCGCGGCCCTCATCCCGCTGCACCTGTTCGGCAACCGCGCCTTCTCGATGGCGACGCTGCTGGGCGTCTTCAGCGGCTTCGGCATGTTCGCAGGGATGATGATGATCCCGTTCGTGCTGCAGATCGTCCACGGCATGAACCCGACCGAGGCTGGCTTCGCGACGCTGCCGATGATCGTCGGCCTCATGATCGCCTCGATCGCCTCCGGGCAGATCATCGCCCGCACGGGCCGCTACGGCGCCTTCCCGGTGCTCGGCCTCGCGTCGATGGCGATCGCCTACGGCGTGCTCGTCACGCTCCAGTGGGACAGCCCGCTCTGGGAGCTGCTGCTCGGCCAGCTGCTGCTGGGCCTCGGGCTCGGCCAGGTCAACCAGACGCTCACGATCGCGAGCCAGAACGCCGTGGAGCCGAAGGACATGGGGGTCGCGACGAGCTCGGCGACCTTCTTCCGGCAGCTCGGCGGCACCGCGGGCGTCGCGGTCGTCTTCTCGATGCTCTTCGCGCGGCTGCCCGAGACCCTGCAGACGGCCTTCGGGCGGCGCGACCTGCGCTCCGACCTCGAGGCGGCAGCGCAGGACCCGGCCGTGCTCGCCGATCCGGGCAACGCCCGCATCCTCGACGTCCTGCGGCAGCCGGAGCAGATCGGCACGGCGCTCAACGAGGACTCGTCGTTCCTCAACACCGCCGATCCCCGGCTCGCGGCACCGTTCCTCGACGGCTTCTCGAACGCGACGAGCGGCCCCTTCTGGGTCGCGCTCGCGGTCGTGGGCGTCGCGCTCGTCATCGCGCTGTTCTTCCGCGTGCCGCCGCTGCGGCAGAAGTCGGCGATGGAGGAGGCGATGGAGCAGCGCGCCGCGCAGGCGCAGCTCGAGGCGGATGCGTCGGCTCCCGGCTCGGTCGCGCCTCCCGTGACGACCGCGTCGAACCCGGTCGTGCGGGCGCCCGGCGGGCGGGACGGGTCCTCCAGCAGCTCCTGAGCCGACTCCCAGGCACCGTCCCTACCTTGGATGGCGGAGCGACCGCTCCACGATCAAGGAGGTTGAGATGGGTCTCGACGACAAGATCTCGAACGCTGCCCAGGAGGCAGTCGGCAAGGCGAAGCAGGGCATCGGCGACGCGACGGACAACGAGCGCCTCGAGGCCGAGGGCCACAAGGACGAGGCGAGCGCCAACGCCAAGCAGGCGGGCGAGCACGTCAAGGACGCCGGCAAGGACGTCAAGGACACCTTCAAGTAGGTCTTCCGGATGCGAGGGGGGCGAGCGCGTGCGCTCGCCCCCTTCGCTGTGCCTCAGTAGTTCAGCTCGGCGAGGCTCGCCGCGTCGATCTCGATGCCGAAGTCGCGCGCCTGCGCCTGGATCTTCTGCGCGCGAGCGAGGCGCGGCAGGTCGCTGCCGTCGGTGATCTTGCCGCCGGACTCCTCGAAGGCGCGCACGAAGCCGTGCGCCCACGCGACCTCGTCGGGGCTCGGCGCGAGGCCCGCGTTGACCATCGGGGCCTGCTCGTGGGTGAGCATGAGCTTGCCCGACATGCCCATCTCCTTCGCGAGCCGCGTGCCGGCGTCGAGGCCGTCCATCGAGAGCGTCGGTCCGTCGATCGGGGCGGGCAGCCGAGCGGCGCGCGACGCGATCACGAGCTGCGAGCGCGCGTACGCGAGCGCGATGGGGTCGTCGCCCGTCGCGGTGTCGCGCTTGAAGTCGCCGGTGCCGAACGCGAGCCGGAACGTCGAAGGAGCGTTCGCGATCTGCTCGACGTGGAGCACGCCGCGCGCCGTCTCGACGAGCGCGAGGATGCGCATCCCCTCCGGCAGGCGGTCGGCGGTGTCGTTCACGTGGCTCGCCGACTCCGTCTTCGCGAGCATGACGCCCTCGAGGCCCGGCGCCTGCTCGAGCTCGGCGAGGTCGGTGCTCCAGAAGTCGCTCGCGGCGTCGTTGATGCGCACCCAGGCACGGTGGCCCGTCGAGAGCCACTCGACCGTGTCGGCGCGCGCCTGCGCCTTGTCCTTCGCCGCGACGGCGTCCTCGATGTCGATGATGATCGCGTCCGCCTCGCTCTCCTGGGCGATCTGGAAGAGCTCGGGCTTGGAGGCGGGCACGAGCAGCCAGGAGCGGGCGATGGCGGGAGAGATGTCGGTTTGAGGCACGTACTCCAGGCTAACCCGCGCGGTCGCGCCCGGCGCGGCCCCTGGCTAGGCTCGCGGCATGTCGATGATGTTCTCCGGCCTGTTCAGCGTCGCCGGCCTCGTGCTCGGGCTGCTGCTCATCGCCGGCGGGATCGTGCTGCTCGTGATCGGCTCCCGGCGGCGCGACGACTCCACGTCGCGCCCCCCGCTCGCGATCGGCGTGACGCTGCTCGTCATCGGCACCGCGATCGCCGTCCCCTCGCTGCTGTGGACGCTGCTGCCGCTCATGGCCTGAACGGCGCGCGGGCGATCGTCCAGGATCCGCTCCTAGGCTCGGCGCCATGGACGCCATCTTCGGAATGTCGCAGGGAGTCGCCACCTGGGTGCTGGCGCTGGGCCTCGGCTCCCTCGTGCTCGGCACCCTGCTGCTGACGAGCGGGCGCCGTCGCCGCGAGAAGCAGGAGCACGGCTCCCAGAACCGCGTGCTCGCGCTCGTGCTGATCGTCGCCGGCGCGATCGCGGCCATCCTCGGCGCGATCTCGTGGATCACGGCCCTCACGACGGGCGGCTGACCGGTCGTGCCCGCAGGCTTCGCGGTCGTCCTGGCCGTCGTCGTCGCGGCCGTCGTGCTCGCGCTCGTCGGCATCGCGATGAGCATCCGCGGCACCGGTTCGACGCCGAAGCGCGGCGGCTGGCTCGCGCTCCTGAGCGGACTCGTCGCGCTCTGCTGCGGGGTGACGCTTTTCGTGTCCGTGCTGGGTGGCCTCATGGACGACCAGCCCGGGCTCTGGTAGTCGACCGATCAGTCGGCGCGGCCGCGCAGCCGGTCGATCTCGCGCCGCTCGCGGCTCGAGGGGCGCCCAGCGCCGCGCGGCCGGAACGGCACCTGCGCCGCGTCGATCGCGCTCGGACGCGGCGGCGAGCGGTCCTCGATCGCGTCGGCGGCGAGCGGCGCGCTGACGCGCTTCGCGAGCAGCTGCTTGACGATCACGATGCGGTCGAAGCCGTGGATGCGCACGCGCACCTCGTCACCGACGCGCACGGGTTGCGCCGCCTTCGCCGCGTTGCCGTTGAGCTTCACATGACCGCCGCGGCACGCCTCGGTCGCAGCCGCGCGAGTCTTGACGAGCCGCACCGCCCAGATCCAGACGTCGAGCCGCACGCGCTCGCTCATGCCTCGGCCAGCACCTCGAGCACCGCCGCGCCGTAGCGCTCGAGCTTCGACTCGCCGACTCCCGAGATGGTCGACAGCTCGACCATCGTGCGCGGGCGCCGCTCGGCGATCGCCGCGAGCGTCTTGTCGTTGAAGACGACGTAGGCGGGCACCGCCTGCTCCTTCGCCGTGCTGGCGCGCCACGAGCGCAGCGCCTGGAAGAGCGACTGCGCGGCATCGTCGAGCTGCGCGGTGCTCCCGGAGCGGCGCGCGGCCCTCGCCGGAGCCTTCACCTCGTGGCGGAGCCGCACCTCGCGCTCGCCGGCGAGCACGGCCGCCGAGCCTGCAGTGAGCGCGAGCACGCCGAACTCGCCCTGCGGCTGGAGCAGGCCCTGCGCTAGCAGCTGCCGCACGACGCCGCGCCACTGCACGGCGCTCAGATCGCTGCCGATGCCGTACGTCGCGAGCTGGTCGTGCCCGAAGCGGCGGATGCGCTCGGTGTCGGCGCCGACGAGGATGTCGACGAGGTGGCCCGCGCCGAACGACTGCCGGCGCTCGCGCTGCAGCCGCACGATCGTCGAGAGCAGCTTCTGCGCCGGGACGGTGCCGTCGTAGGAGTCGGGCGGGGTGAGGCACGTGTCGCAGTTGCCGCACGGCTCGCTCGGCTCGCCGAAGTAGGCGAGCAGCTGCACGCGCCGGCACTCGACCGTCTCGCACAGCGCGAGCATCGCGTCGAGGTGCATCGTCTGGTTGCGCTTGCGCTGCGCGTCGCCCTCGCCGTCGGCGATCATCCGCCGCTGCTGGACGACGTCCTGCAGGCCGTAGGCGAGCCACGCGGTCGACGGCTCGCCGTCGCGGCCCGCGCGCCCGGTCTCCTGGTAGTAGCCCTCGACCGACTTCGGCAGGTCGAGGTGGGCGACGAAGCGCACGTCGGGCTTGTCGATGCCCATGCCGAACGCGATCGTCGCGACCATGACGACGCCGTCCTCGCGCAGGAACCGCTGCTGGTTCGCGGCGCGCGTGCCGGCGTCGAGGCCCGCGTGGTACGGGAGCGCGTCGATGCCCTGCGCCCGTAGCCAGTCGGCGGTCGACTCGACCGACTTGCGCGAGAGGCAGTAGACGATGCCGGCGGCGCCGGGGTGCTCGTCGCGGATGATGCGCAGCAGCTGCGCCTTCGCGTCCTGCTTCGGAGCGATGCGGTACTGGATGTTGGGGCGGTCGAAGCTCGACACGAACACCTTCGCGCCGTGCAGCCCGAGCCGCTCGACGATCTCGGCGCGGGTCTCGACCGTCGCGGTCGCGGTGAGCGCGATGCGCGGCACCTCGGGCCAGCGCTCGCCGAGCACCGAGAGCTGCAGGTAGTCGGGCCGGAAGTCGTGCCCCCACTGGCTCACGCAGTGCGCCTCGTCGATCGCGAAGAGCGCGATCGGGGCGGCGTCGAGCAGCGCCTGTGCGACGGGCAGCCGCTCGGGCGCGAGGTAGAGCATGTCGAGCTCACCGGCGAGCAGGCGGCGCTCGACGTCGCGGCGCTCGTCGGGGCTCTGCGTCGAGTTGAGGTAGGCCGCGCGCACGCCGAGCTGCTCGAGCGCGTCGACCTGGTCGTGCATGAGCGCGATGAGCGGGCTGATGACGACGCCCGTGCCCTCGCGCACGAGCGAGGGGATCTGGTAGCAGAGGCTCTTGCCGCCGCCTGTCGGCATGAGCACGACGGCATCGCGCCCGGCGACGACCTCGTCGATGATCTGCGCCTGCTCGCCGCGGAACGCGTCGTAGCCCCACACCCGCGTGAGGGCCTCGAGCGGCGTCGCCGCCTTCGCCGTCGCGGCGATGCCCGGCGCGCGGGTCGCGGGGCGGACGGCGGTGCGAACCGCGCCCACGGGCGCGTCGGCGTCGCTCGGCGGCACCCAGGCGTCGGCGGGCTCGCTCCAGGCCTCCCACGCCTCGGGGGCGTCGTCGTCGCTCGGCGGCACCCAGTCGTCGTGCCTCGCGTCCGTCACGCATCCCCCTCCGTGGCCCTGCCCGTCCAGCCTAGGCGCGGCGACCGACACGGCGCGCGGGGCGCCACCGGCCCTGTGGGCTCAGCGCCGGCGCTCGAGCCACTCCTCGAACGTGATGGAGCCCTTGTGCTGCTCGGTGAGGTTCGCACCCGAGCGGAGGTAGTCGAGCAGCGACGGCGGGAACGGGCCGTTGACGATGAGGCCGCGCGCGCCGGTGATGCGCTGCCACGACTTCGCGAGGTCGCGCGAGATGCGCACCTCGGGCCCCGCGATCTCGGTGAACCGCTTGCCGGTCGGCTCGAGCGCCTCCTGCGCGACGAGCGCCGCGACCTCGCTCACCGCGACGGGCTGCAGCCGGCCGCCGAGCGCGACCGGGATGGCGCCGAGCGCGGATCCGGCTTCGAACTGGTCGACCGACCACTCGTGGAACTGCGCCGCGCGCACGACCGACACCTCAAGGGGCGACTCGAGGTAGGCGAGCTCCTGCTGCCGCTTGCGGCGGTGGTAGCCGAGGCGCGAGCGCTCGACGCCGAGGATCGACAGCAGCACGACGCGGCCGACGCCGGCGCGCTCGGCGGCCTGCACGAGGTTGCGCGTGCCGATCGTGAAGGGGCGCAGGTCGAGCGGGTTGCGCGAGTTGAGCGCGTCGACGACGACGTCGGCTCCCGCGAGCGCCGAGTCGAGGCCCTCGCCCGTGACGACATCGGCCTTGACGCCGGGCGCGCCCGCGATCGCCTTGCCCGAGCGCGACATCGGCGTCGGCAGCTCACCCCGTCGGCCGATGGCTCGCACGATCGCCGAGCCCGCGTTCCCCGATCCACCTACGACGACGATCCGCATGGCCCCACCGTACGCCGGAAGCGGGTGGAGCGCAGTCGACGAGGGCCCGGCACCGTCACCGGTCCGGGCCACTCGGGTCGCGCATCCGCCTCTCGTGCGGATGCGTCGGGTCGACTACTCCGCGGCGGGCTCGGCCTCGGCGGTCGGTGCCGCGGTGAGCGTGTCGAGCAGGTCGTCGCCGGGGACCGCGGGGATCATCGGCGCCTCGATCTCGGCGCGGTCGAGCAGCTGCTGCGTGCGCTTGCGGCGAGCGGGGGCGATGACCGTCACGACCCGGCCCGCGTTGCCGGCGCGGCCGGTGCGGCCAGCGCGGTGCAGGTAGGTCTTGTACTCGTCCGGCGGGTCGGCCTGCACGACGAGCGCGACGTCGTCGATGTGGATGCCGCGCGCGGCGACGTCGGTCGCGACGAGCACGTCGACCTTGCCGCGCTTGAGCTTCTCGAGCGAGCGGTTGCGCTTCGCCTGCGTCAGGTCGCCGTGGAGGCTCACCGCCGCGATGCCCGCGTCGGAGAACTGCTCGGTGAGCCGCTCGGCGTAGGCGCGCGTGCGGGTGAAGACGATGATGCGGCCGGGGTTGGTGACGATCTGCTCGAGCACCGCGTCCTTGTCGTAGCGGTCGACGACGAGCACCTGGTGGTCGATCGTCGAGGTCGACTGCTCCTCGCCGGCGACCTCGTGGACGGCCGGCTCGGGCAGGAACTCGCGCACGATCGTCTGCACCTCGGCGTCGAGGGTCGCCGAGAACAGCAGCTTCTGGCTGCCGGGGCGGGTCTGGCGGAGGATGCGCTGCACCGGCTCGAGGAAGCCGAGCTCGCACATGTGGTCGGCCTCGTCGACCACCGCGATCTCGACCGCCCCGAGGTTGAGCTTGCGCTGCTCGACGAGGTCCTCGATGCGGCCGGGCGTGCCGATGAGGATGTCGACGCCGCGGCGGAGCGACTCGACCTGGCTGTCCTGCTTCACCCCGCCCACGATGACGGTCGTGAAGATGCCGACCGCACGGCCGAGGCCCATGACGGTGTGGTTGATCTGCTGCGCGAGCTCGCGCGTGGGCGCGAGGATGAGGGCGCGCGGCGGGCGTCCGAGCTCGCGGCGCTCCGGGCGGTTGCGCAGCAGCATCTCGACGATCGGGGCGCCGAACGCGATGGTCTTGCCGGAGCCGGTGCGGCCGCGGCCGAGCACGTCCTTGCCGGCGATGACGTCCGGGATCGTCGCGGCCTGGATCGGGAACGGCGACGGGGCACCCATCGACTTGAGGGCTCCCGCGATCCCGGCGCCGAGGCCGAGGTCGACGAACGAGACGCCCTCGACGTCGGCCGCGACGGTCGCGGTCGCGTCGAGCCGGTCGAGCACGACGTCCTCCTTCGGCGCGAAGGGCTTCGCCTCAGTCGAGGGGTAGTAGGTGCTGTCGCGACGCTGCGGCCGATCGTCGAAGCTGCGGCGCGGGCGCTCGTCGCGCTCGGGGCGCCGGTCGCCGCCGCGCTCGTCGCGATCGCGGAAGCCGCGCTGCGGGCGCTCGTCGCGCTCGAAGCGACGCTCGCCGCGCGGGGCGCGGTCGTCGAAGCGACGGTCGCCGCGCGGAGCGCGGTCGTCGAAGCGGCGCTGCTGCGGGCGCTCGTCGCGGTCGAAGCGACGCTCGCCGCGCGGGGCGCGGTCGTCGAAGCTGCGGCGCGGGCGCTCGTCCCGGTCGAAGCGACGCTCACCGCCGCGCTCATCGCGGTCGCGGTAGCCGCGCTGCGGACGGTCGTCGCGATCGAAGCGGCGACGGTCGCCGCCACGCTCGTCGCGATCGCCGAAGCCGCGCTGCGGGCGCTCGTCGCGGTCGAAGCGGCGCTCGCCGCCGCGGCGCTCGTCGCGCTCGGCGCCGAACCGGCCTCGGCCCTGGTGCTCGTCGCGGGCGCGGTCGAACCCGCGCGGCCGCTCGCCGCGGTGCACGCGATCGTCACGCTGCCGGTCGCGGCCGCCCTGCGCGCCCCCGCGGGTGCGGAAGGCGGGACCGCGGCGATCGTCGCGCTTGCGCTCCTCCGGCGGGATCCAGTTGGGGCGGCGGGATGCGCCCTGCGAGCGCTGCTCGCGGTCGTCGCTCGTCCAGCGGCGCTTGGGCCGCGCGTCGCCGTCCTGGGCCGGGCGGTGGCCGCGGTGGCCGGGGCTGCGCGAACCGGCGCGCCCGGAGGGACGGTCGTCGGATCGGCGTGCGCCCTGCGGGCGCGAGGAATTCTGTGCCATTGCTCGTCTCTTCTGCGCACGAGCGATCGATCGCACTCGCGCGGGTCATGCCGCATTCATCGCGGGGATCTGGTCGACCGCGAGGGTGCTCGCGGGATCTCCGGCCGCGGTGACACTCCATGCGGCGCACACGCGCCTGTCCCGAGCCGACCGACCCACTCTACGGCACCGCGCCGCGGCGCGACAGAGCGGGATTCGCGGGTCAGCCCAGCTGGTCGTGGGCGCGGACGCCGCCGCGCATGACCGACGACGTCCACTGGCGGCCGTCGAACCAGCGGGCGTCAGCGCGGTGGAAGGGGTCGGCGTACCAGTCGGGCGGCACCCGATCGGGCGCGACCGGTGCGAGTCCCACCGGTTGCGGCGCACCGTCGTGCGGCGCGTGCCCGGCCGGCGCCGACATCGCTCGCTGCTCGGCCTGCCACGCCTCGTAGGCCCGCACCTGCGCCTCGTGCGCCTCGCGCTCGAGCCGGTCGAAGTCGGCCGGCGTCGGGATCGGCGGCGGCTCGCGGTCGGGCAGCTCGCGGCCGTACACGTCGCGCTCGGCAGGCGGGCGCTGCCCGAACGACGGCGGCGGGCTCGCGGCGGGCTGCGGCGCGACCGGCGACTGGTGGCTCGCGACCGTCGGCTGCACGATCGCGCCCTGCTCCTGGCCGAAGTGGGTCGGCTGCGCCGGCACCGATCCGGTCGAGCCGGGGGCGGGCCCGACGGGCGGCGACGAGGAGGTCGGCGGGTGGAAGCCGCTCGCGCTGCTCGGCGCAGGCGCGACCGGCGTGGACGGCGTCGCGGCGCGAGGCGCCACGCTCAAGAGCACGCGCCCATCACGCGCCGCGTAGTAGTGCATCGACGAGTCGGCGGGCCACTGCCCCTCGATGCGCAGCTGCGCGTGGGCTCCCGGCTGGGCCGGCGGCACGAAGGTCAGGCGCGTCCCCGTGCCCGCCGGGGTGCGGACGGTGATGCGCGCGCCCTCGATCACGCCGTCGGCGCGCGTGACGGAGATCGTCACCGGGAGGTCGCCCGCCGGCACGTGCATGGTGATGTCGCCCCAGTCGAGCGGCGCGCGCAGGCCGCCGATGTCGAGCACGGGCGGATGCAGGAAGGCGTCGATGCGGCCATCCGCGACGGCGGAGTGCACGATGAGGAAGCTGGGCACGGCATCCTCCCTCGTCCCGTCGCGACCGCGGCCCACGATCAGACTGCGAGCCGCACTCATCTTGCCAGCGCGACCCCGCGCATCCGCTGTGAGCGCGGTCAGCGCCTGCTGGCCGCTGCGAGCTCGCCGCGCCGCTCGGCGCGCGTGCCGCTGCCGGCGCGCACCCGGCGGCGCTCGATCGCGCCCTCGACGACGAGGTAGAGCACGGGCAGCACGACGAGCGTCAGCAGCGTCGACGAGATGAGCCCGCCGATCACCACGATCGCGAGCGGCTGCGAGATGAAGCCGCCCTCGCCCGTCAGGCCCGCCGCCATCGGCACGAGCGCGAAGATCGTCGCCGCCGCGGTCATGAGGATCGGGCGGAGCCTGCGCTCCGCGCCCTCGACGATCGCCTCGCGCACCGGTCGGCCGCGGTCGCGGTACTGGTTGACGAGGTCGATGAGCACGATCGCGTTCGTCACCACAATGCCGACGAGCATGAGCACGCCCACCATCGAGGCGACGCCGAGCGGCACGCCGGTGATGAGCTGCATCGCGATCGCGCCGCTCGCCGCGAAGGGCACCGAGACGAGCAGCAGGAACGGCTGCAGCAGGCTCTTGAAGGTCGCGACCATGATGACGTAGACGAGCAGCACGGCGATGAGCGCCGCGATCCCGAGCTGCGTGAACGCATCCGTGATCTGCGTCGCGACGCCGCCCACGGCGGCGCTCGCGCCGTCGGCGAGCTCGAGCTCGGCGAGCGCGTCGGCCACGCCCGTCGACACCCCGCCGACGTCGGCCGCGTTCGGCGTGACGGTGACGGTCGCGGTGCGGGCGCCGTCGCTCGTCGAGATCGACACCGGCCCCTCGATCTGCGTCACCTCGGCGACGTCGGCGAGCGGCAGCGCCCCGTTCGGGGTCGGCAGCTGCAGCTCGCGCAGCTCGTCGAGGGTCGCGGCGGGCGCGATCGCGTCCATCCAGATGCGCACGAGGGAGCCCTCGAGCTGGATCTCGCCGATCGGCGTCGGCTGCATGGCCTGCGCGACGAGGCCCGAGACGGCCGCCTCGCTGAGCCCGAGGCTCGCGGCGAGCTCACGGTCGACCGCGACCTGCACGAGCGGCTGCGCACCCTCGAGCGAGTCGGTCACCTGCGAGACGCCCTCGAGGCCCGAGACGGCGTCGACGACGGATGCGGTGGCGGGCTCGAGCACGTCGGTCGTGGGCGCCTGCACCTCGATCTCGATGTCGCCGCCCGCGAATCCGCCGGACGAGCCGACCGTGACCTCGCCCTCGGCGTCGTCGCCGAGCTCGAGGATCTGCTCGCGGAGCGCCTCCATGTCGGTGCCGTCGGCCGCGATGACGCCGTAGCTCACCGCGCCGCCGCCGACCCCGCCGCCCGTGAAGCCCGCGAACTGGTTCGCGGTGCTCGAGACGGTCGCCGAGACGGTCTCGACGCCGTCGAGGCCCTGCAGCTCGTCCGAGAGCGACTCCGCCGCGGCGAGCTGCGCGTCGAGCGAGGCACCGGGCTCGAGCTGCTGGGTGACGTTGACGGTCGTCTGGCCGTCGTCGCCGAGGAAGTTCGTCGCGAGCAGCGGCAGCGCGGCGACGCTCGCGGCGAGCACGACGACCGCGCCGCCGAGCACGAGCCACGGGCGCCGCAGGGTCGCGAGCAGGATGGGGCGGTAGCCGCGTCGCAGCCGGTCGGGCCGCTCGGCGATGGGCTGCGGCTCGGGGGTCGCTTCGGCGACGGCGACGGGGGCGGATGCGCTGCGCCGGCCGAGCAGCGAGCGTCGCGTCGGGCGCGCGATCGCCTCGCTCGCCGCGGCGGCGCGCGCCGCGGCCTCCTCCGCCTCGACGACCTCCTTCGGCCGCTTGAGCAGCCAGTAGGCGAGCACGGGCACGATCGTGAGTGCGATCACGAGCGAGGAGGCGAGCGCGATCGTCACGGTGAGCGCGAAGGGCCGGAAGAGCTCGCCCGTGATGTCGCTCACGAAGGCGAGCGGCAGGAAGACGATGACGGTCGTCAGCGTCGACGCGGTGATCGCGCCCGCGACCTCGCGCACCGCATCCAGGATCGCCTTCGAGCGCGACGGCTCGAAGCCCATGTGGCGCTTGATGTTCTCGATCACGACGATCGAGTCGTCGACGACGCGGCCGATCGAGAGCGTGAGCGCGCCGAGGGTCAGCACGTTGAGCGAGTACCCGGCGCCCCACATGCCGATGAAGGTCATGAGCACCGAGACCGGGATCGACACCGCGGTGACGATCGTCGACCGCACCGACCAGAGGAAGATGAGGATGACGAGCACCGCGAAGGCGAGGCCGAGCATGCCCTCGACCGCGAGCGCCTCGATCGACTGCTCGATGTAGGGCGCCTGGTCGAGCACCGTCGTGAAGGTGACGCCCTCGCCGAGCTCGGCCTGGAGCGTCGGCAGCAGGTCCTGCACGGCGTGCGAGACGTCGACGGTGTTGGCCGCTTGCGTCTTCGTGATCGAGAGGATGATCGCGGGCTCGCCGTCGACGATCGCGACCGAGGAGACGGGGTCGGTGTCGAGCGAGACGTCGGCGACGTCGCCGATCGCGATGTCCCCGGTGAGCGGCAGGCCCGCGACGTCGTCGACCGAGCCGAGCCGAGCGCCGATCTGCACGCTGAGCGTCTGCTCGCCGTCGTCGACCGTGCCGCCGGGCAGCAGCTGCCCGTGCTCGTCGATCGCGTCGGAGACGTCGACGCGGCTGAGGCCCGCGGCCGCGAGCGCCGCGTCGTCGGGAGCGATCGTGATGCGCTGACCGGGCGCGCCCTGCAGCTGCACGGCGCGCACGCCGTCGGTGCGCTCGAGCTGCGGGACCGCGATCGTCTCGATGCGGTCGACGAGCGCCGACTGCTCCCCCGGCCCCGAGACCGCGATGCGCAGCACGGGGAAGTCGGCGATCGAGCCGGTGAGCACGGTCGGCTCGGCGGTGTCGGGCAGCTGGCTCAGGATGCGGTTGACGGCCTGCTGCACGCGCTGCTCGGCCGTGGGGATGTTGGTGCCGTAGGTGAACTCGGCGAAGACGACGCTCAGCGACGTCGAGGACGTGCCGCTCGTGCCCTCGAGCCCCGGCACCGACTGGATCGCCTGCTCGATCGGCCCCGTGACGTCCTCGCTCATGATCTCGGGGCTCGCGCCGGTGACCGTGGTCGAGACCACGACGGCGGGCAGCTCGAGCTCGGGCGTCAGCTCGGTCTTGAGGTTCGCGAGCGCGACGCCGCCGAAGATGGCGATGCAGATCGTCGCGAGCGCGACGAGCGCCCTGTTCTTGAGGCTGGCGAGCGAGAGCAGGTGCACCCGTCGATCCTGTCATCCCGGGGCTGTGGGGAGGGTCGCTCCGGCTATGGATCGACCCTCCCCGCGCACGGCTGCCGCTATGCCTTCCGTCGCTCGACGAACCGGCGCATCGCGTCGCGCACGTAGGCAGCGCCCTCGGTGCCGCCGTAGTTGGCGGCGAACCGCTCGTCGGCGACGTACATGTCGCCGAGGCCGGCGAACGCCTCGAGCGGCGGGGATGCCGTCTGCCAACCGGCGCCGACCCACGCGTAGTGACGCTCGACGAGCGCCTGCACCTCGTCGGCGTCCACCGGCGTGCCGGCCGCTCGCGCCGCGGCATAGCCCGCGGCGATGTCGAGGTGCTCCTGGCCGAAGCGGCGCTTGTCGTCCTCCGACATGCCCTTCCACCAGGACTGCGAGTCCTCCCAGGCCTTCCGGCCCCACCGCTCGGTGACCTCCTGCTCGTACTGGCTCTGATCGAACCCGTCGAGCGCTCCCTCTGCCGTCATGGCGGCTCCTCCCTCTCGTGCCCGCAGCGTCTGCTCGACGGCGCGGATCTGCCTGCGGATGCGGTCGGCCTCGCGACCGAGGTCGGCGAGGTGGCTGCGCAGCGCCTCCTCGTCGGAGGCGCGCTGCAGACTCTCGGCGATCGCCGGGATGCCGACGCCCAGCCCGCGCAGCAGCAGGATGCGCTGCAGCCTGGCGAGCGATGCCTCGTCGTACCAGCGCATCCCGCTCGCATCGGTGCGGGCGGGAGCGAGGATGCCGACAGCGTCGTAGTGCCGCAGGGTGCGGCTCGAGACGCCGGCGAGCTTCGCGATGCGCTGGATCGACCACTCCATGCTCACGACGCTAGGGGTTGACGCTGCGTCAATGTCAAGCGGGCTGCGGGGCGCTCCCGGTCTAGCGTTGCGGCATGCGCCTGGTGCCCTCGATCGTCGCCGTCGCGCTCGGCGGCGCGCTCGGCACCGGCGCGCGAGCGCTGCTCGAGGCCGCCGTGCCCGGCGGTTGGGCGCTGCTGCTCGTCAACGCGCTCGGCAGCCTGCTGCTCGGCATCGCGACCGCCGCGCTCGCCGATGCGCCGGACTGGTTGCGGCACGGCATCGGCGCAGGCGCGCTCGGCGGCTTCACGACCTTCAGCGCGATCGCCGTCGCGAGCGTCTCCGCGACCGCGGCGGCGCACGGCCTCTCGACGATCGTGCCGTCGCTGCCGGGCATCGCGATCGCGCTCGGCATGCTGCTCGCCGGCCTGGCCTCGGCTTGGGCGGGGCTCGCGATCGGTCGGCGGCTCGTGCGGCGGCGGGCCGCGTGAGCCCGCTCGAGCTGCTCGGCATCGCCGTGGCGGGCGCGCTCGGCGCGGTCGTGCGCTTCCTGGCCGGCGCGCTGCCGCATCGGCGGCCCGTGCGCTCGACGATCGTCGTCAACCTCGTCGCGAGCCTGCTCGCGGGCGCGCTCACGGGACTGCTCGTGCTCGACGACGCGTGGCGCGCGATCCTCGTCACCGGGTTCTGCGGCGGCCTCTCGACCTATTCGGCGTTCGCGCTCCACGCGGTCGAGCAGCTCGAGCGACGTCGCAGCGGCGCGGCCGCGGCGACGATCGCCGTGACGGTCGTGGGCGGCGCGATCGCCGCTGCGGCTGGCCTGCTGGCGGGTGCGCTGCTCGTCCCAGCGCTCCCGGCGTGAGCCGGGGCACCCTATCCCCACCCGCATCCGCCCAGACGGCGACAGGCGGGCGCGATGCTACGATGGAGGTTGGACTTAGCAAGGCAGTTCTCACATCGTTCGTCGGCTCTCGGCCGGCGCCGTCCGCAAGGGGGGTCCAGCATGGGTCGTGGTCGTCAGAAGGCCAAGCACACGAAGCTGGCACGTGAGCTGAAGTCATTCAGCCCGAACGTCAACTACTCCGTGCTCCAGCAGGAGCTGGGGGGAGCCCCCGCCGACGACGAGCTCGTCGACAAGTGGGCCGACTACGCCGACTACGCCCCCGAGACCGACGACGACTACGTCGACGGGCGTCAGCAGGGGCGCAGCGCCTGACGCGGTCACCAGCATCCCGGCCGCGCCCGCGGCTCTGGAGTCCATGACGCGAAGGAGCCGATTGTGACGTCGCACGCCATCACCAACGCCAAGCTGCAGGAGCCGGTCGAGGTCGGGAGCCACGCGACGGCCACGGCTCCCGTCTTCGAGTCGCTCTCGGTGCTCGACATGTTCAAGATCGGCATCGGTCCCTCGTCGTCGCACACGATCGGGCCCATGCGGGCCGCGCTCGACTTCGTCGCGCAAGCGGATGCGTCGGGCCGCTTCGACGAGATCGTGCGGCTGCGCGTCGACCTGCTCGGCTCGCTCGGCGCGACCGGCTCGGGCCACGGCACCGACACCGCAGTCATGCTCGGCCTCGCCGGGCTCGCTCCCGACACCGTCGAGACGCCACAGATCGCCGCGACGCTCGACGACATCCGCTCGAGCGGCGAGCTCCTCCTCGGCGGCCGCCTGTCCGTGCCCTTCGACGAGTCGAAGGTGTTCGTCTTCCGGCCGCTCACGGTGCGCCGCGAGCACCCGAACGCCCTCCGCATCACCGCCTACGACGCATCCGACGCCACGGTCGCGACCGCGGGCTACTACTCGATCGGCGGCGGCTTCGTCATGCGCCACGACGAGGGCGATGTGCTCTCGCCCGTGCCGGCGCCCGCGACGCAGCACCACCCGGTGCCCTACCCCTTCAGCCACGGCGACGAGCTCGTCGAGCTCTGCGAGCGCACGGGCCTCTCGGTGCACGAGCTCATGCTCGCGAACGAGGAGGCGTGGCGGCCGCGCGAGGAGACGATCGCGCAGCTCGAGCGCATCTGGCAGGTCATGCAGGAGTGCGTCGCGCACGGCATCGAGACCGACGGCGTCCTGCCGGGCGGGCTCGACGTGAAGCGCCGCGCGCGCGACTGGCACGCGAAGCTGCTCGAGCGCGACGCCGCCCCGAAGGCGGGCCGCCCCGACCTGCTCGAGGGCATGGAGTGGGTGAACCTCTACGCGCTCGCGGTCAACGAGGAGAACGCGGCCGGGTCGCGGGTCGTGACGGCGCCGACGAACGGCGCGGCCGGCATCATCCCCGCGGTCATGCACTACGCCGACCGGTTCGCGAACTGCGTCGACGACGAGGTGTCGTGGCAGGTGCGGTTCCTGCTCGTCGCGGGCGCGATCGGCATCATCATCAAGTCGAACGCGTCGATCTCGGGCGCCGAGGTCGGCTGCCAGGGCGAGGTCGGCTCGGCGTGCGCGATGGCGGCCGCGGGCTTCGCCGCCGTGCTGGGCGCGACGCCCGCGCAGATCGAGAACGCGGCCGAGATCGGCATCGAGCACAACCTCGGCCTCACGTGCGACCCGATCAAGGGGCTCGTGCAGATCCCGTGCATCGAGCGCAACGCGATGGCGAGCGTCAAGGCGATCAACGCCGCGCGCATGGCGAAGCAGGGCGACGGCACGCACTACGTGAGCCTCGACACGGCCGTCGAGACCATGCGCCGCACGGGCGCCGACATGAGCGACAAGTACAAGGAGACCGCGCTCGGCGGTCTCGCGGTGGCCTTCATCGAGTGCTGACCGGCGACGCCGGCCGGGGAGCGGGAGGACGAGCGATGGGGACGAAGCGGAACGAGGCGGAGGCGCTCGCGGCGCTCGAGCGCCCCGGGGTGCGGGCCGGCATCGCGGCCGCCGCCCTGTGGGGGCTTGCCTGGAAGGGCGCGTCGCTCTGGCGCGCGGCGCAGGATGGCAGCAAGCCGTGGTTCGCGACGCTGCTCGTGACGAACACGCTCGGCGTGCTCGACGCCGTCTACCTCTTCGGCGTCAGCCGTCGGCGGCGCTAGCCCCGGCTCCGCTCGCGTGTGGAGCGCGCAGCCCGCGCACCCCACACCCGAGTGCCGCGCTCAGTAGCCGTACTGCGACGCGAAGATCGCGGCGAAGAAGACGGTGATCGCGATGGGCCAGAAGATGAAGGCCCAGATGAAGCCGAGGATCGAGGTCACGAGGCCCCAGATGGCCATCACCTTGCCCGCGGGCTCCTTCGCGATGCCGATGCCCGAGAGGATCGCGCCCGCGATCGCGTTCACGAACAGCGGGATGACGATGCTCGAGATGCCGAGGATGAGACCCCAGACCGAGAGCTTGCGCTCGGTCGAGGTGGGCGCGGCGTAGGCGTAGGACGGCACCGCCCCGTACGCCTGGCCGGCGTCGTATGCCTGGTAGCCGGTCGTCGCGGCCGGCTGGTAGGCGCCCTGGCCGGTGGGCTCGTAGCTCGGCTGGGCGGGCTGCTCGGGGGGCGTGTACGTCATGCGGAGGTCCTCGGTGCTCGGTGGGTGTGCGGGCGAGCGCTTGCTCGACCCACCAGCCTAGGGCCGCGCGTCAGGGCGAGGCGCCGATCCCCATGAAGAGCACGCCGAGCACGCCCAGCAGCGGCAACAGGTAGAACAGCAGCACCCACAGCAGGCCGACGCCGGAGGTGATGAGTCCCGTGATCGCCATCGCGCGGCCGGCCGGCTCGCGCCGGAGCGCGATGAACCCGAAGACGAGGCCGATGATGGGCACCACGACGAGTGCCCACGCGATCACGGCCGACGCGATGCCGAGCACCATCGCCGTGATCGAGAGGCCGCGCTGCGGCACCTGCGCGTTCGGGTAGACCGGGGCGCGGTAGACGGGCACGCCGTAGGGCGTGTAGTTCGCCACCTGCGCTGCTGCGGGGTGGATGAGCTGCGCGTCGCCGTCGTGGTGCAGCGGGGTGGAGTAGCGCTGCGCGACGTTCGGCGCGATGTATGCCGGCTGCTGCCACTCGGGCCCCCGCTGACCCATGGTCGGCGTGGCGGGCGGGCCCATGTCGGGCTGCGGCGCCGCGCTGCGTCGGCGCTCGCCGGCGGCGAAGGGAGGCGCGGGCGGCGACTGCTCGGACGTCGACGAGCCGTCCTGTCGGCTCTCCGGCGAAGCGTCCTGCGGGGGCCGGAAGCGGTCGGAGCCTTCGGACACGTCGCCACCTCCCCTGGTTCCGAGCACACGCTGATGCGTCGATTCGACGAAACGGTACGCGGCGTGCCTCAAGATCGGCTGGACGTGCGGCGCGCAGCGGGTGTGCGCGTCAGCGGAAGGCGCCGGCGAGCCGCACGGCCCCGCCGTCGACGCCCTTCGCGCCCTGCACCCACGCGGCGAGGTCTGCGGGCGCTTCCGCGACGCGGCCGACGGTCGATGCCGGGATGCCGGCGTCGCGGCTCGCGGCGATCACGCGGTCGGCGTCCGCGGCGTCGACGACCACGAGCATGCCGAGGCCCAGGTTCCAGGTGCCCTCGGCGTCCTCGAGCGAGAAGCCGCCCAGGCCGGCGAGCGCGCCGAAGACGGCCGGCACGTCCCACGCGGCGCGGTCGACCTCGACCGCGAGGCCGCGCGGCAGCACGCGCGCGAGGTTCGCGGCGATGCCGCCGCCCGTCACGTGCGAGATCGCCCGGACGCCGAGCCCCTGCTCGAGCATCCCGAGGAGGGGCAGCGTGTAGAGCCGGGTGGGCTCCAGGAGCGCCTCGGCTGCGACGCCCCCGAGCTCGTCGACGCGGTCGGTGAGCGCGAGGCCGCGCTCGGCGAGCACGTGGCGCACGAGGCTGAAGCCGTTCGAGTGCAGCCCGGAGGAGGCCATGCCGACCACGACGTCGCCCGCGCCGACGCGCTCGGCGCCGAGCACCGCATCCGCCTCGACGATCCCGACCGCGGCACCCGCGATGTCGTAGTCGTCGGGAGCCATGACGCCGGGGTGCTCGGCCGTCTCGCCGCCGACGAGCGCCGTGCCGGTCGCCTCGCACGCCTCGGCGATGCCGCGCACGATGTCGGCGATGCGCTCGGGCACGACGCGCCCGCACGCGATGTAGTCGGTCATGAACAGCGGCTTCGCGCCGACCACCACGATGTCGTCGACGACCATGCCGACGAGGTCCTGCCCGATCGTGTCGTGCTTGTCGATCGCCTGCGCGAGCGCGAGCTTCGTGCCGACGCCGTCGGTCGAGGTCGCGAGCAGCGGCTTGGCGTACGAGCCGGCCGCCGAGAGGTCGAAGAGCCCGGCGAAGCCGCCGACGCCGCCGAGCACGCCCGCGCCGTGCGTGCGCGCGACGGCCGCCTTCATGAGCTCGACCGCGCGGTCGCCCGCCTCGGTGTCGACGCCGGCGGACGCATACGGATCGGTCATGCGACCAGCGTACTTGGCCCACCGGAGCGCGATCGGGCCCCGCCCGCGCGCGCGGGTGGCAGGATGGGCGCGGCACACCCACCACGTCGACGGAGACACCCATGCGCGCACTCGTGACCCGAGGCAGACCGGGGCTCGAGCTCACCGAGCTGCCCGAGCCCGAGACCCCACCGGGCCACGTGAAGGTGCGCGTGCTCCGCGCCGGCATCTGCGGCACCGACCTGCACATCGACTCGTGGGATGCGTGGGCGCAGTCCGCGGTCACGCCCGGCCTCACCGTGGGGCACGAGTTCTGCGGCGAGATCGTCGAGGTCGGCGAGGGCGTGACCGACTTCGCGGTCGGGCAGCTCATGAGCGGCGAAGGGCATGTCGTGTGCGGGCACTGCCGCAACTGCCGCGCCGGGCGCCGGCACCTGTGCATCCGCACCTCCAACCTCGGCGTGCAGCGCGACGGCTGCTTCGCCGAGCTCGTCGTGCTGCCCGCGTCGAACGTCTGGGTGCACCCGGGCGTCACCGCCGCGACCGCGACCGCCGACCAGCTCGACGTCTTCGGCATCTACGACCCGTTCGGCAACGCCGTGCACACCGCGCTGAAGTTCCCGGTGATCGGCGAGGACGTGCTCGTCACCGGTGCCGGCCCGATCGGGCTCATGGCGGCGATGGTCGTCCGGCACGCGGGCGCCCGCCACATCGTCATCACCGACATCGCCGAGCCCCGGCTCGAGCTCGCCCGCTCGCTCGGCTTCCGCGCCCTCAACCCGCGTGAGGCGTCGATCGCCGAGGTGCAGCGCGAGCTCGGCATGCAGGAGGGCTTCGACGTCGCGCTCGAGATGTCGGGCTCGCCGACCGCCCTCGTCGGCATCATCGAGAACCTCAACTTCGGCGGTCGCATCGCGATGCTCGGCCTACCCTCGCAGCCGATCGCGGTCGACTTCGCGAAGGTCGTCTCGCACATGCTCACCATCCAGGGCATCTACGGCCGCGAGATGTTCGAGACCTGGTACGCGATGGCCGCGATGTCGCAGACCGGCCTCGACGTCTCCCCCGTCATCACCGACCGCTTCGCCTTCGCCGACTGGGAGGCCGCCTTCGAGCGCGCCCGCTCCGGCGGGGCGGGCAAGGTCATCCTCGACTTCACCGACCCCCAGGGAGCGTGACCCGTGTACTCCATCCGTGCATCCATCGCCGACGAGCTCGCCGAGATCGAGGCCGCGGGCCTCACGAAGCGCGAGCGCGCGATCGCGTCGCCGCAGTCGGCGAGCGTCGTCGCGAACGGCACCGAGGTGCTGAACTTCTGCTCGAACAACTACCTCGGGCTCGCCGATGACCCGCGCATCGTCGAGGCGGCGAAGGCCGCGCTCGACGAGTGGGGGTTCGGGATGGCCTCGGTGCGGTTCATCTGCGGCACCCAGACCCAGCACCTCGAGCTCGAATCGCGGCTCGCGTCGTTCCTCGGACAGGAGGCGTGCATCCTCTACTCCTCGTGCTTCGACGCGAACGGCGGCCTGTTCGAGACGCTGCTGGACGCCTCCGACGCGGTGATCTCGGACGCCCTCAACCACGCGTCGATCATCGACGGCATCCGGCTCTCGAAGGCGAAGCGCTACCGCTACGCGAACCGCGACATGGCCGAGCTCGAGGCGCACCTCCAGGACGCGCAGGGCGCGCGCCGCCGGCTCATCGTCACCGACGGCGTCTTCTCGATGGACGGCTACCTCGCGCCGCTCGAGGCGATCTGCGACCTCGCCGAGCGCTACGACGCGATGGTGATGGTCGACGACTCGCACGCGGTCGGCTTCACCGGCGCCACGGGCGCCGGCACGCCCGAGCTCGCCGGGGTGCAGCACCGCATCGACATCATCTCGGGCACGCTCGGCAAGGCGCTCGGTGGCGCCTCCGGCGGCTACATCGCGGCGCGCGCCGAGATCGTCGACCTGCTGCGCCAGCGCTCGCGCCCCTACCTCTTCTCGAACGCCCTCGCGCCGTCGGTCGTCGCCGGCTCGCTCAAGGCGCTCGACCTCGTCGAGGGGGCGGGCGAGCTGCGCGAGCAGCTGCGGCGCAACACCGAGCGCTTCCGCGTCGGCATGGAGCAGGCGGGCTTCGAGCTGCTGCCGGGCGAGCACCCGATCACCGCCGTGATGTTCCACGACGCGCGGCTCGCGGCCCAGATGGCGGATGCGATGCTCGAGGAGGGCGTCTACGTCACGGCGTTCTCGTTCCCCGTCGTGCCCCGCGGTGAGGCGCGCATCCGGGTGCAGCTCTCGGCCGCCCACTCCGACGCCGACGTCGACCGCGCGGTGGCGGCGTTCACCGCGGCGCGCGAGCGCGTCGCCGCCTGACCGCTTCCTGCTCGACGCGGAACGGGACCCCCTCCACCGCCCGGGACCTGGTGCACCAGGCCCCGCTGGGTGGAAGGGGTCCGTTTCGCGGGAGGCGTCAGAAGACCGGCTTGCCGCCCGTGACGCCGAGCACCGTGCCCGAGACGTAGCTCGCCTCGTCGCTCGCGAGGTAGACGAACGCGGTCGCGACCTCGATCGGCTGCCCCGGGCGGCCGAGCGGCGCGTTCATGCCGAAGTCCTTGACCGAGGGCTTCGTCGACGGCTGCAGCGGCGTCCAGATCGGGCCGGGCGCGACCGCGTTGACGCGGATGCCCCTCTCCCCGACCTGCGCGGCGAGGTTCACGGTGAAGTTGTTGATCGCCGCCTTCGTCGACGCGTAGTCGAGCAGGGTCTCGGACGGGTCGAAGGCCTGGATGGACGAGCAGTTGATGATGCTCGCGCCCTCGCCGAGGTGCGGCAGCACCGCGCGCGTGAGGTTGAACATCGCGAAGATGTTCGTCTCGAACGTCTGCCGCAGCTGCTCGTCGGTGATGTCGGCGAGCGACTCCTGCGCCATCTGGTAGCCGGCGTTGTTGACGAGGATGTCGAGCCCGCCGAGCTCGTCGACCGCCCGCTGCGCGAGGTCGAGGTTCGCCTGCTCGGTGCGCTGATCGGTCGCGATCAGCACCGCCTTGCGACCGGCCGCCTCGATCTGACGACCCGTCTCCTCGGCGTCCTCCTGCTCCTGCGGGAGGTAGGCGATCGCGACGTCGGCGCCCTCCTTCGCGAAGGCGATCGCGGTCGCTCGGCCGATGCCGGAGTCACCGCCGGTGACGAGGGCGCGCTTGCCCTCGAGCCGGCCGCGCCCGACGTAGCTCGTCTCGCCGTGGTCGGGCACGGGCTGGAGCTTGTCTGTCCAACCGGGCCACTCCTGGGTCTGCTCTGGCAGGTTCTTGATGGATTCGGTGTCGAAGCTCATGTCCCTCACTGTGCCGCCGCAGCCTGGACGTCGCTTGGGTGCTCGCCGAGCGCATCCGCCCGATCCGGAGCCGGCGCGCGGCGCTCGGTAGGCTTGGGTGTCAATCCCGCGACAGAAGGAGCTCGCCTGTGTGCGGCATCGTCGGCATCGTCTCCGACTCGAGCGTCAACCAGCAGGTGTACGACGCTCTCGCGCTCCTCCAGCACCGCGGGCAGGACTCGACCGGCATCGCGACCGCCGAGGGCCGCTCGATTCACCTGAAGAAGGCCAAGGGCCAGGTGCGCGAGGCGTTCCGCACCCGCGACATGCGCTCGCTGCTCGGCGACTACGGCCTCGGCCACGTGCGCTACGCCACTCGCGGCGAGGCCGCGAACGAGCTCGAGGCGCAGCCCTTCTACGTCAACGCGCCCTACGGCATCGTGCTCGTGCACAACGGCAACCTCACGAACTCCCGCGAGCTCGAGCGCGAGCTCGCGACCGTCGACCACCGGCACGTCAACACCGGCAGCGACACCGAGATGCTCGTCAACGTGCTCGGCAGCGAGCTGCAGTCGCTCGTCGGCGGCGGCGAGCTCGACGCCGACCGCCTCTTCACCGCCGTGCGCCGCACGCACGAGCGCATCCAGGGCTCCTACGGCGTCATCGCGCTCATCGCCGGGCACGGGCTGCTCGCCTTCCGCGACCCCTTCGGCATCCGCCCGCTCGTGCTCGGCCGCCGCACGAGCGAGCGCGGCCGCACCGAGTGGATGGTCGCGAGCGAGTCGGTGGCGCTGACCGGCTCGGGCTTCCAGGTCGAGCGCGACGTCGCGCCCGGCGAGGCGATCTTCATCACGCCCGACGGCGAGCTCGCCTCGGCGATGACGCACGACTCGCCGGTGCTGCTGCCGTGCGCGTTCGAGTACGTCTACCTCGCCCGTCCCGACTCGGTCATGAACGGCGTCAACGTCTACGAGTCGCGGCTCCGCATGGGCGAGCGGCTCGCCGACACCATCGCGCAGTACACGCCCTCGGGGGCGATCGACGTCGTCATGCCGATCCCCGACTCGTCGCGCCCCGCCGCGATGGAGGTCGCCCGCCGGCTCGGCATCGAGTACCGCGAGGGCTTCTACAAGAACCGCTACGTCGGCCGCACCTTCATCATGCCCGGCCAGCAGGAGCGCAAGAAGTCGGTCAAGCAGAAGCTCAACGCGCTCGAGAGCGAGTTCCGCGGCAAGAACGTGCTCGTCGTCGACGACTCGATCGTGCGCGGCACGACGAGCCGCGAGATCGTCGAGATGATGCGCTCGGTCGGCACGAACACCGTCACCTTCACCTCGGCCGCCCCGCCCGTGCGCTACCCGCACGTCTACGGCATCAACATGCCCTCGCGCAGCGAGCTCATCGCCTCCGGCCGCTCGATCCCGCAGGTGAACGAGGCGCTCGGCAGCGACTTCCTCGTCTACCAGGAGGTCGACGACCTGCAGCGGGCGATCCTCGACGGCTCGAGCATCGAGGGCCTCGAGATGTCGTGCTTCACGGGCGACTACGTCACCGGCTCGGTGACCGACGAGTACCTCCGCTGGGTGGAGCAGACGCAGCTCAGCTGAGCGGCTCCGCGGCGGCGCCGCGCTCGGGCGCCCATGCCCCGAGGCTCGCGACGAGGCACGCGATCGCGGCGCCGAGCACGACGTCGGCCACGGGCACGGGGCCGAGCAGCAGCGCGGCGAGGGCCGCACCGGCCGCCGCCGCGAGCGCGAGCAGCGCCGGGGTCGCGGGCGCGAGGCGCACGTGCGCGCGGCGCGCGAGCTCGACGAGGGCGACGGATGCGGCGAGCGCGATCCCGAGGAGCGTCGCGGCGGCGAGATCGAGGGCCCCCGGCCGCGCGATCGGCGCCGCGAGCGCCGCGATGCCGCCGAGGGTCGCGACGACGGCGGCCGCGCGGCGGCGCGGGAGCCGCTCGGCGAGCCGCGCGAGCGGCGGGCCGAGGATCGCGCCGAGCGCGAGGGTGAGCGCGATGGGCGCGGCCGGCTCCGGGTCGTCGGCGCCGATCGCCGAGAGCGCGGGACGGAGCGCCGCGATCACGCCCGCGCCGGCCGCCGCGAGCAGCGCGAGCGCGAGCACGCGCGCCGCGAGCGGCAGCGAGACCGGCGCCCTGGCGGCGCCCGCCGGCTCCGGTGCCGGCTCGGCGGCCGTCGGCTCGGGCCGCGCGCTCACGGCTGCGCCGAGCGCGAGCAGCTGCGCGCCGGCGGCGACGACGAGCACGGCAGCGACGTCGAGCGTCGGCACGAGCGGCGCGGCCGCCGCGAGCGCGGTGCCGCCCACGGCCGCGAGCAGAGTCGGCGCGGGCCGCACGGCGGGCGCGAGCAGCGGTTCG
>NZ_JAGEKO010000009.1:0-101478 GCF_017565345.1 Agrococcus sp. TF02-05
CGCCGAGGGCACGGAGCACCGCGCGCGTGCCCGGCCGCTCCTCGGTCGCGCTGCTCGTCGCCGACCTCGAGCGCGACGCGCGCGCGGCGGGCGTCGAGCTGCGGCTCGGCACGCCGGCCACGGCGGCGGTGCTCCGTGCCCTCGGCGCCGACGCGGTCGTGCTCGCGACCGGCGCGGCGCCGCCCGCGCGCACCGCGCTCGCCGTCGAGGAGGCCTTCGAGGGGGAGCGGCCCGCGACGATCGACGCGTGGCGCGCGATGGACGATCCCGCCGCGCTCGGCGAGCGCGTGCTCGTCGTCGACGACGACGGCACGGCGCGCGCCTCGGGCGTGCTACTCGCGCTCGCGGCGAGCGGCGCGGCGATCGAGGTCGTGACGCCGTTCGAGCAGCTGCTGCCGCACGTCGGCACCGGCTACGAGCGGCAGCTCGTGCTGCGCTCGCTCGCCGCCGGCGGCGTCGTGCGGCGCACCGCGGCGCGCGTGCGCCTCGACGGCGGCCGGGCGTGGGCGGTCGACGTGCTCACGGGCGAGGCGACGCGGCTCGCCGACCCGACGGCGATCGTCGCGCTCACGCCGCCGGAGGCCCTCGGCCTCGATGGGCACGACGCCGAGGAGCTCGAGGCTGCGCTCGGCGTGCCCGTGCTCGCGATCGGCGACGCGCGGTCTCCGCGCGGCATCGACGCCGCGATCGCCGAGGCCTGGCAGCTCGCGCGCGACGCCGCGGCCTGACGGACCCTGGCGCCCGCCGCCCGCCTGCGGCATGCTGACTCCACGCGGCCGCGCGGCCGCAGTGAGGAGCCGAGATGGCAACCCTGCTCAACCCCTACCTCGCGTTCGGGCGCGAGGCTCGCGAGGCGATGAACTTCTACCACGGCGTGTTCGGCGGCGACCTCGTCGTCAGCACGTTCGGCGAGAGCGGCATGGCCGACGACCCGGGCGACGCCGACCTCGTCATGCACGCCCAGCTCACGACCGCCGACGGCCACACGATCATGGCGAGCGACACCCCGCGCGGCATGGACCAGCCGAGCGGGCGCCAGCAGGTCTCGCTCTCGGGCGACGACGACGCGACCCTCTCGCGCTACTGGGAGAGCCTCAGCGACGGCGCCACGGTGCTCGAGCCGCTCGTCGCGGCGCCGTGGGGCGACAGGTTCGGCATGCTCGTCGACCGCTGGGGCGTGCTCTGGATGGTCAACATCGCGCCCGGCGCGGGCCGAGGGGCGGATCTGTCGTCGGCGATCGACGACGACGGCGTCGCGACCGCGGGCGGGCACCAGGACACCGCCGAGCAGTGGCACTCGGAGGGCGCGACGCCCGAGCCGAGCTCCGGGCACGAGAACACCGCCGATCAGTGGCCGGCGGACGAGCAGCGGGATCCGGGCGCGCAGCGCTGAACCGAGGGCGCCGGCGCCGGTGATCCGGTCGCCGGCGCCCTCGGTCGCGATGGGCGACCGCTAGGCGGGGCCGCCCGAGACGGTGTCCTCCTCCGTCTCCGGGTTGTGGTGGTCGGGTTCGGGGCGCTCGGCGCCCTCGTGCGGCTCCTCCACCTCGTCGGGCTGCTGGCCATGCTGCTGCTCGGTCACGATGCCTCCTGTCGTCGTGCCCCCGTCCTACCGCGCCGACCTGAGAGCCGCACGACCGCGCCCGCGCCCGCGTATCCTGGTCGTACCCCGACCTGCGAAGGAGCAGCACCATGCCCGAGACGATCATCGCCGGATACGCGCGCACGCCGTTCGCCAAGTTCCTCGGCCAGCTCGCCCAGTCGAAGTCGACCGAGCTCGGTGCCCACGCCGCTCGCCACGCGCTCGAGCGCGCCGGGGTCGCCCCGGGCGAGGTCGACGCGGTCGTCGTGGGCCAGGTGCTGCAGGCGACGGTCGGCCAGAACCCGCCGCGCCAGACCGCCGTCGCCGCGGGCGTGCCGATGTCGGTGCCCGCGCTCGGCATCAGCGCCGTGTGCCTCTCGGGCGCCGAGGCGATCGTGACCGGCCACCGGATGATCCAGCTCGGCGAGGCCGACGTCGTGCTCGCCGTCGGCCAGGAGTCGATGTCGCTCGCGCCCCACGCGGCGCCCATGCGGGCCGGGGCGAAGTTCGGCGACACGAGCCTCATCGACACGATGCAGTTCGACGGGCTCACGGATGCGTTCGACCGCGTCGCGATGGGAGCCTCGACCGACGAGCACAACGGCCGCTTCGAGATCACGCGCGAGCAGCAGGACGAGTTCGCGGCGGCTTCGCACGCGCGCCTCGCGCGAGCGCAGGCCGACGGCACGCTCGACGGCGAGATCGTGCCGTTCGAGGCGAAGGCCGGCCGGAAGACCGTCACGGTCTCGGTCGACGACGGCCTGCGCGCCGACACGACGGTCGAGTCGCTCGCGTCGCTCCGCCCCGCCTTCACGCCCGACGGCACGGTCACGGCCGGCAACGCATCCCAGATCACCGACGGCGCGGCCGCGGTCGTGCTCGTCTCGGACGCGTACGCGAAGCAGCAGGGACTCACGGGCCTCGCGCGCATCGTCTCGACCGGCTTCGTCGCCGGCCCCGACGTCTCGCTGCACTCGCAGCCCGCCGACGCGATCGAGCAGGCGCTCGAGCGCGCGGGCCGCGCGACGACCGACCTGCAGGCGGTCGAGATCAACGAGGCGTTCGCCGCGGTCGGCGTCGCCTCGACGCGCCAGCTCGGCGTCGACCCGGAGATCGTGAACGCGAACGGCGGCGCGATCGCGCTCGGGCACCCGATCGGCGCGTCGGGCGCGCGCATCGTCGGCCACCTCGCGCGCCGGCTGCAGCAGCTCGGCACCGGCTCGCTCGGCGCGGCCGGCATCTGCGGCGGCGGCGGCCAGGGCACGGGCCTCGTGCTCGAGGCGATCTAGCGGCACCCGCCGGAAGGGCGCGGCCGAGGACGCAGCGCGTAGGCTGGATCGATGCGCCTCTCCGTGCTCGACCTCGCCCCGATCAACCCCGGAGAGACGGCGGGCGAGAGCCTGCAGGGCTCCGTGCTGCTCGCCCAGGCGGCCGAGCGCCTCGGCTTCGCGCGCGTCTGGTACGCCGAGCACCACAACATGGCGACGATCGCGTCGAGCGCGACGAGCGTGCTCATCGCCCATGTCGCCGCGCACACGTCGACGATCCGGCTCGGCGCGGGCGGCGTCATGCTGCCCAACCACTCGCCGCTCGTGATCGCCGAGCAGTTCGGCACGCTCGCCGAGCTGCACCCCGGCCGCATCGACCTCGGCCTCGGCCGCGCGCCGGGCACCGATCAGCGCACGTGGACGGCGCTGCGCCGCGACATCCGCGCGTCCGACCGCTTCCCCGAGGACGTCGTCGAGCTGCAGGGCTACCTGCGCGGCGAGCCGACCGTGCCGGGCATCAAGGCGGTGCCGGGCCACGGCACCGACGTGCCGCTCACGATCCTCGGCTCGTCGCTCTTCGGCGCGCAGCTCGCGGCCGCGCTCGGCCTGCCCTACGCGTTCGCGTCGCACTTCGCGCCGGATGCGCTGCACCAGGCCGTCGCCGTCTACCGCGAGCGGTTCCAGCCCTCCGCGCAGCTCGCGGAGCCCTTCGTCATCGCGGGCATCAACGCGGTCGTCGCCCCCTCGCGCGCCGAGGCGCTCGAGATGCAGCGCGAGGTCGCCCGGGCTCGCGTGCGCGGCCTGCTGCTGCGCGACAGCCCGATCGCGCAGCAGGTCGGCGACGACGAGCTCGACGCGCTCGCCGCGAGCCCGCAGGCCGCGCCGGTGCAGAAGATGCTGCAGCACACCGCGCTCGGCACGGGCGAGGAGGCGGTGACGACCCTGCGCCGGTTCCTCGTCGAGGCCGACGCAGACGAGCTCATCATGGCGATGCACGGCACGACCGCCCAGCGCGTGCGCGCGCTCGAGCTCATCGAGGGCGCGGGCGGCCTCGCCGACGCCGCTCCGCCCACAGCGTGAGCCCCGCGTAGGCGGCTCCCGCGGGCGCGAGCACTCGGAGCGATCTCAGCGCGAGCGGAGGGCGAGGCGCGCGACGGTCGCGGCGGCCGCCTCGACGAGGCTCGCGGCGTCGCGCTGCAGCTCGTCGAGGGTCGCGGGGCCCGGCGCGATCGAGAGCGCCGGCACGCCCATCGCCGCGGCCGCCTCGGCGTCGACCGAGCCGGCGATCACGGCGAGCGGCGCGCCCGCGCGAGCGGCGGCAGCGTGCACGACCGAGACGACCTTGCCGAGCGCCGACTGGCCGTCGAAGCGGCCCTCGCCCGTGAGCACGAGGTCGGCGCCCTCGACCGCGGCGTCGAGCCCCGCGAGCTCCGCGAACCACGCGCCGCCCGCGACGATTTCGCCGCCCGTGAGCGCGCGCAGGACGCTCGCGACGCCGCCCGCCGCGCCCGCGCCCGGCACGTCGGCGATCGCGGCGGCCTCGACGCCGAGCGCGGTCGCCGCGACGCGCGCGAAGCGCTCGAGCGCGGCGTCGAGCACCGCGACGTCGTCGGGGCTCGCGCCCTTCTGCGGCCCGAAGACGGCGGCGGCGCCGCCCGGTCCCATGAGCGGCGCGTCGACGTCGGTGACGAAGCGCCAGCGCGCCGCGCGGGCCCGGGCGTCGAGGCCCGTCGCGTCGAGGTGCTCGAGCGAGCCGAGCCCGCCGCCGCCCGAGCGCACCGGCCGGCCCGACGCATCCAGCAGCTGCACCCCGAGCGCCGTGAGGAGCCCCGCGCCGCCGTCGGTCGTCGCCGAGCCGCCGAGCAGGAGCGTGAGCTCGTCGGCGCCGCGGTCGAGCGCGTCGAGCACGACCGCGCCGAGCCCGGCGGTCGAGGCGGCGAGCGGCTCGAGCGGCACGTCCTCGACCTGCGGCAGCCCCGCGGCCTGCGCGAGCTCGATGACCGCGTGCGAGCCCTCGAGCGCCCAGCGCGCGAGCGCCGGCCGGCCGAGCGCGTCGACCGTGGGCGTGGCGCGCTCCTCCCCGCCGCGCGCGAGCACGGCGTCGAGGCTGCCCTCGCCGCCGTCGGCCATCGGCAGGAGCGCGACGTCGGTGCCCGGCGCCGCGGCGCGGATGCCGCGCGCCGCCGCCTCGCACGCCTCGAGCGCCGTGAGGCTGCCCTTGAAGGCGTCGAACGCGACGACCGCGCGCGCCCGCTGCCGGCTCGCGGTCATCGCGTGAGCCCGTAGCGCTCGGCGAAGCGACGGAGGATCGACTGCGGGTGCGAGACGCTCGCGGCGCGGCCCGCGGCGACGAGGTCCTCGACCTCGTCGGGGGAGAAGTAGCCGTGGTCGCGGTAGACCCGGATGCGCTGCTCGAGCCCGTCGGCGTCGAGCTCCGGGTGGAACTGCGTGCCGACGACGTGCTGCCCGACGCGCACCATGTGCACGCACGCGGCCGAGACGGCGAGCGTCGTCGCGCCCTCGGGCGCCTCCGCGATGCCCTCCTTATGCCCGCCGAACGCGGTGAAGGCGCGCGGCAGCCCCTCGGTGAGCCAGTCGTCGCCGATGAGGCTGAGCTCGACCGGCGCGACCGACTCGGCGATGCCGCGCACCATGCGCCCGCCGAGCGCGTGCACGAGCGCGCCGAGCCCGAGGCACGCGCCGAGGTAGGGGATGTCGTCGCGGATGGCGCGCTCGCCGAGGTGCGTGAGCCACGCGATCGTCTCGGCGTGGCCGGGCGGCCGGCGGTGCTCGTCGCTGAAGTTCGCGGGGCCACCGCCGACGAGCACGGCGTCGACGTCGCGGAGCTCGAGCGGCGGGATCTCGCGGTCGAGCCGCACGCGCTGGATGCGCGCCTCGTCGAGCGCGCCGAAGCGCACCATCGCCTCGAGCTCGGCGTCGGCGACCTCGTCCTCGGGCCGCGACTGCACGACCATGATCCGGCGCATCACGCCGCCTCCGCCCTCGAGCCGTCCGCCGCCCACACGCCGCTCGAGCCGCGACGGTGCGAGCCGATGAGGTGCGTGTCGACGATGCCGACCGCCTCCATGAGCGCGAACATCGTCGTCGGTCCGACGTGCGCGAAGCCGCGCCGCTTGAGCTCCTTCGAGAGCGCGACCGACTCCGGGCTCGACGTGGGCACGTCGGCGAACGAGCGCGGCATCGGCGTCGACGCCGGCTGGAACGACCAGATGAGGGCCGCGAGCCCGCCGTCGTCCCGCAGCCGCACGGTCGCGCGCGCGTTCCCGATCGTGGCGTCGATCTTGCGCCGGTTGCGCACGATGCCCGCGTCACCCATGAGCCGGCCGACGTCGTCGTCGCCGAAGCGCGCCACCGCATCCGGATCGAAGCCCGCGAACGCCGCGCGGAACGCCGGCCGCTTGCGCAGGATCGTCGCCCACGACAGGCCCGATTGGAAGGCCTCGAGCGAGAGCCGCTCGAACAGGCCGCGCTCGTCGCGCACCGGCATGCCCCACTCGGTGTCGTAGTACTCGCGCAGCAGCGCATCGGTCGCGGCCCACGCGGGGCGGGCGAGGCCGTCGTCGCCCACGATGAGGTGCATGCAGGCAAGGCTAGCCGCGCGCCTAGGCTGGATCGGTGCAGACGGATGCGGTGCGACGCGCCTGGCGCGAGGGCGTGAGCGTCGTCGTGGCCACGAGCGCCTACGGGCTCTCGTTCGGCGCGCTCTCGATCGCCTCGGGCCTCGACCTCTGGCAGACGATGGTGCTGAGCCTCGTGATGTTCTCGGGCGGCTCGCAGTTCGCGTTCATCGGGGTCGTCGCCGCGGGCGGCGGCATCGCCGGCGTCGCGAGCGCGGCGATGCTCGGGCTGCGCAACGCCCTCTACGGCATGAGCATGCGGCGCGTCGTGCAGCCGCGCGGGGCGCTGCTGCCGGTCGCGGCGCACGTCACGATCGACGAGTCGACCGCCGTCGCGCTCGCGCAGGACGAACCTCGCGCGCAGCGCACGGGGTTCTGGGTGACGGGCGTCGGCATCTGGATCGGCTGGAACCTCGCGACCCTCGCGGGAGCGCTGCTCGGCGACCTGCTGGGCGACCCGCGGCAGTGGGGGCTCGACGCGGCGGCCGCCGCCGCGTTCGTCGGGCTGCTCTGGCCGCGGCTCAAGACGCGGCAGGCGGTCGCGGTCGCGGCGGTGAGCGCGGTGCTCGCCGCGGCGCTGCTGCCGGTGCTGCCGGCCGGCATGCCCGTCATCGTCGCCGCGGTCGTCGGCGTCGTCGTCGGCGTGACGAACTGGCTCGGGCCGCGGCACGAGTCGGCGCTGCCCGACCCCGGTCCGCGGGGGAGCAGGAAGGGGCAGCACTCGTGACCCTCTGGCACCTGCTGCTGCTCGCGAGCATCGCCGTGCTCGCGATCAAGCTGCTCGGCTACGCGGTGCCGCCGGCCGTCTTCGACAGCCCGCGGCCCCGGCGCACGCTCGAGCTGCTCACGGTCTCGCTGCTCGCGGGCCTCGTCGCGGTGCAGGCGCTCGGCGGCGACGGGGGCCTCGTGCTCGACGCGCGGATCCCCGCGGTGCTCGTCGCGGCGGGCCTGTTCGCGGTGCGCGCGCCCTTCATCGTCGCGGTCGCCGCCGCGGCCGTCACGGCGGCGCTGCTGCGGGCGTTCGCGGGCTTCCCCTGACCGGCGCGCCGCGTCAGCGGCATTCGCTAGGGTGGCCTCTCGAGGCTCAGACGTTCAAGGTCTGGTTCAGCCTCCGGATCGCTATGCTGAACGGCACTTGAGACCCTGGCCAGCGATGGCCCATCCGCGTGGAGGAAGCGCATGACCGAGCACGACGGCCGCCAGCCCGGCCGCGACGGAGAGAGCACCCAGTCGTGGGGTGACGACTACCGCGCGCAGCTCGCGTCGATGCTGTCCGGCACCACGCCCGAGGACCGCGAGGCGGTCGCCTCGCTGCCGTCGGGGTCGGCCATCCTCGTCGTCCGCCGCGGGCCCAACGTCGGCGCCCGCTTCCTGCTCGACCAGGACTCGACGATCGCGGGCCGGCACCCCGACGCCGACATCTTCCTCGACGACGTCACCGTCTCGCGCCGGCACGCGGAGTTCGCCCGCTCCGGCACGACGTTCGAGCTGCGCGACCTCGGCTCGCTCAACGGCACGTACCACAACGGCGAGCGCGTCGAGCAGGCCGTGCTGCACGACGGCGCGGAGGTGCAGGTCGGCAAGTTCCGCCTCACCTTCTACCGCTCCCGCCTCGACCTCGAACCGCGGCAGTGAGCGCGCAGGCGGCGAGGAAGGCTGCCGCCCTCCTCTCGATCGGCCAGGTGCTCGCGAAGCTCGGTCCCGAGTTCCCCGACCTGTCGCCGTCGAAGCTGCGCTTCCTCGAGGACCAGGGACTCATCTCGCCGCAGCGCACGCCCTCGGGCTACCGCAAGTTCGACGCGGCCGACGTCGAGCGGCTCCGCTACATCCTCACGCTGCAGCGCGACCACTACCTGCCGCTCAAGGTCATCCTCAGCCACCTCGACGACATCGACGCGGGCCGATCGCCCCAGATCCCGGGCGCGAACGTGCGCCTCGAGGCGCCGTCGATCCTCGGCAGCGAGCGCCGGCTCTCGCGCAGCGAGCTGCAGGCGGAGGCGGGCGCCTCGAAGCAGCTGCTCGCCGACGCGATCTCGGCGCAGCTGCTGCCGGGCGCCGAGCCGTTCGGCGAGGCGGCGGTGCAGGCGCTCCGCTCGCTCGTCGAGCTGCAGCGCTTCGGCATCGAGCCGCGCCACCTGCGCGGCATGCGGCAGTCGGCGCAGCGCGAGGCCGCGCTCATCGAGTCGGCGCTCAAGCCGATGCGCGGCCGCCGCGAGACCGGCAGCCAGGCGAAGGCGGCCGAGACCGCGCGCGACCTCGCCGGGCAGATCCAGGCCGTGCGCGACCTGCTCACGCGCGACGCGCTCGGCGAGTGAGCGCCCGCGCGTCCCGGCCGCGCGTCGGCGGCAGGGCGTAGACTCGACCCGACACGCCGCGCCGGTCGCAGGTTCCGCCGGGTCGGGGCGGCGGGTCGATACGGTGGGCGACAACACTCAACCTCACCTTGAAGGTTGGGGCTCAGCTCTTCGGAAGGGAACGGCGATGCGCGACGGCACCCGGGATGCAGACCAGGGCGGCACCACCCGCATCGACGCGGGCCTGCTCTTCACCGACGGGCTGCCGCAGGAGCACGACGCGGTCGGCTACAAGGGCTCGATCGCGGCCGACGCCGCCGGCATCACCTACCGCCAGCTCGACTACTGGGCGCGCACCGGGCTCGTCGAGCCGTCGATCCGGCCCGCGCACGGCTCGGGCAGCCAGCGCCTCTACTCGTTCCGCGACATCCTCGTGCTCAAGCTCGTCAAGCGCCTGCTCGACACCGGCATCTCGCTGCAGCAGATCCGCGTCGCGATGCAGCAGCTCCACGACGCGGGCGTGCGCGATCTCACGCAGACGACGCTCATCTCCGACGGTGCGAGCGTCTACCTCTGCACCTCGAACGACGAGGTCATCGACCTCCTGAGCAATGGCCAGGGCGTGTTCGGTATCGCCGTCGGCCGCGTGCTGCGCGAGGTCGAGTCGCAGCTCATCGAGCTCGAGGGCACGCCCGTCGACGAGCGTCCCGTCGACGAGCTCGCCGCGCGCCGCGCGCGCCGCAGCCGCACCGCCTGACCCGCCCCGCGCATCCGCCCACTCCCGCGCTCGAGTGGCGCCTCCCGCACGTGAGTGGCGCCTCCCGCACGTGTGAGTGGCGCCTCCCGCAGGTGAGTGGCGCCTCCCGCCCCCGAGTGGCGCCTCCCGCAGGTGAGTGGCGCCTCCCGCGGGTGAGTGGCGCCTCCCGCGGGTGAGTGGCGCCTCCCGCGGGTGAGTGGCGCCTCCCGCGTGTGAGTGGCGCCTCCCGCGGGTGAGTGGCGCCTCCCGCGGGTGAGTGGCGCCTCCCGCGGGTGAGTGGCGCCTCCCGCGGGTGAGTGGCGCCTCCCGCGGGTGAGTGGCGCCTCCCGCGGGTGAGTGGCGCCTCCCGCGGGTGAGTGGCGCCTCCCGCGGGTGAGTGGCGCTTCGCCCCTCGAGCGGTCAGCCCCGCGAGTGCGGACGCGACCACGCAGCGAAGGGGGAACGCGAGAGCGCCCGCACCGAAGGAGGTGCGGGCGCTCGCAGCGGGACTACTGCTGCTTGTCGGCGGCGGGGGAGGAGTCGGCGTCCGCCTCGGCAGCCGCCGCCTCCTCGAGCTGCGCGGCGGCCGTCGCGTCGACGGCTGCCGTCGGCGCGGGCACCTTGCGGCCCGAGGCCGCCTCGTCGCCAGCTCGGCCCGAAGCCGTCAGCACGAGCTGCAGCAGCTCGTCGAACTGCAGCGCCATCTCCTGCGCGCCCTCGCCGGGCCACACGTGCAGCGGCCGGGCCGCGCCCTGCGCCTGCTGCATCGAGGTGCGCTCGGGCAGCACCGTGTCGAGCACGAGCGGGCCGAACATGTCCTTGAGCTCCTGGATGCGGTACTGGTGCTCGAGGGACTGCGGGCGCGCGCGGTTCACGACGATGCCGAGCGGCTGGAGGCGCGGGCTGAGGCCGCGGCGGATCTCCTCGATCGCGCGCAGCGCGCGGTCGGCGGCAGCGACCGAGAACAGGCCGGGCTCGGTCACGACGAGCACGCGGTCGGACGCCGCCCACGCGGTGCGCGTGAGGGCGTTGAGCGACGGCGCGCAGTCGACGAGCACGAGGTCGTAGTCGTTCTCGACCGCCGTGAGCGCCGTCTCGAGCTTCCAGATGTCCTTGATCGTCGGGTGCGGCCCGTCGAAGTTGATCGCCGAGGGCGAGCCGATCAGCACGTCGATCGTGCCGCCGTGGCCCTGCGTCCAGCCCGAGGGCGAGATGGCCTGCTGGACGACCTTGTCCTTCGGGTTCGCGAGCACGTCGGCGACGTTGAGCCGGCCCTCGATCTCGATGTCCATGCCCGTCGAGGCGTCTGACTGGGGGTCGAGGTCGACCACGAGCGTGCGGAGGCCCTTGGCGAAGGCGGCGGAGGCGAGGCCGAGCGTCACCGTGGTCTTGCCGACACCGCCTTTGAGCGAGCTGATCGAGAGTACGTGCACGGCGCCCAAGCCTAGCCCCACTACATTGAGAAGCCCGCGCCGCCGCACCCTGGAGGGTTCCTCTATGTTCTCGAAGCTCCTCGTCGCCAATCGTGGCGAGATCGCCATCCGGGCGTTCCGCGCGGCCAACGAGCTCGGCATCCGCACCGTCGCCGTCTACGCGCACGAGGACCGCAACTCCCTCCACTGCCAGAAGGCCGACGAGGCCTACCAGATCGGCGAGCCGGGCCGCCCGGTACGCGCCTACCTCACGGTGAGCGAGATCATCCGCGTCGCGAAGGACGCCGGCGCCGACGCCATCTACCCCGGCTACGGCTTCCTGAGCGAGAACCCCGAGCTCGCGACCGCCGCCGCCGAGGCTGGCATCACCTTCGTCGGCCCCGGCCCCTCGGTGCTCGCGATGGCCGGCAACAAGGTCACGGCCAAGGAGCACGCGATCGCGGCCGGCGTGCCCGTGCTGCGCTCGACGCCCGCGACGACCGACATCGAGGCGCTCATCGCGGGCGCCGACGAGATCGGCTTCCCCGTCTTCGCGAAGGCGGTCGCGGGCGGCGGCGGTCGGGGGATGCGGCTGGTCAAGCGCCGCGAGGACCTCCGGGAGGCGCTCGAGGGCGCGATGCGCGAGGCCGACAGCGCGTTCGGCGACCCGACGATGTTCATCGAGCAGGCGGTCGTGCGCCCCCGCCACATCGAGGTGCAGATCCTCGCCGACGCGGCAGGCGAGACCGTGCACCTGTTCGAGCGCGACTGCTCGGTGCAGCGCCGCCACCAGAAGGTCGTCGAGCTCGCCCCGGCGCCGAACCTCTCGCAGGAGCAGCGCGATGCGCTCTACCGCGACGCGGTCGCGTTCGCCCGCTCGATCGGCTACGTCAACGCCGGCACCGTCGAGTTCCTGCTCGACACCGCGGGGGAGCGCGCGGGCCAGCACGTCTTCATCGAGATGAACCCGCGCATCCAGGTCGAGCACACCGTGACGGAGGAGATCACCGACGTCGACCTCGTCGCGAGCCAGATCCGCATCGCGGCCGGCGAGACGCTCGAGCAGCTCGGCCTCACGCAGGACCGCATCGAGATGCACGGCGCCGCGCTGCAGTGCCGCGTGACGACCGAGAACCCCGCCGACGGCTTCCGCCCCGACACGGGCCGCATCACCGCCTACCGCTCGCCGGGCGGCGCGGGCGTGCGCCTCGACGGCGGCACCATCAACCCCGGCACCGAGGTGAGCCCGCACTTCGACTCGATGCTCGCGAAGGTCACGTGCCGCGGCCGCGATCTCGACACCGCGATCCGCCGCGCCCACCGCGCGGTGAGCGAGTTCCGCATCCGCGGCGTCGCCTCGAACATCCCGTTCCTGCTCAACCTGCTCGACGACGAGGAGTTCCGCGCCGGCGACGTCTCGACGAGCTTCATCGACGAGCACCCCGAGCTCACGCGCATCAACCCCCCGAAGGACCGCGCCTCGAAGGTGCTCGCGTGGCTCGCCGACGTCACCGTCAACCAGCCCAACGGCGCCGCCGACGGCGTCATCAACCCCGCGATCAAGCTGCCGGACTGCGACCTCGAGACCGAGGCGCCCGCGGGCGAGCGGCAGCGGCTGCAGGAGCTCGGCCCCGAGGGCTGGGCGCAGGCGCTCCGCGACCGCACGTCGCTCGCCGTCACCGAGACGACCTTCCGCGACGCGCACCAGTCGCTGCTCGCGACGCGCGTGCGCACCGCCGACCTCGTCGCGATCGCGCCGCACGTCGCGCGCATGACGCCGCAGCTGCTCTCGATGGAGGCGTGGGGCGGGGCGACCTACGACGTCGCGCTGCGCTTCCTCGGCGAGGACCCGTGGGAGCGGCTCGCGCGGCTGCGCGAGGCGATGCCCAACATCCCGCTGCAGATGCTGCTGCGCGGCCGCAACACCGTCGGCTACACGCCCTACCCGACCGAGGTGACGAGCGCGTTCGTCGAGGAGGCGGCCGCCACGGGCATCGACGTCTTCCGCATCTTCGACGCCCTCAACGACGTCGACCAGATGCGCCCCGCGATCGACGCGGTGCGGGAGACCGGCACCGCGGTCGCCGAGGTCGCGCTGTGCTACTCGGGCGACCTGCTGAACCCCGACGAGGACCTCTACACGCTCGACTACTACCTGCGGCTCGCCGAGCGCATCGTCGACGCGGGTGCGCACGTGCTCGCGATCAAGGACATGGCGGGGCTGCTGCGCGCCGGCGCAGCGTCGAAGCTCGTCGCGGCGCTGCGCGAGCGCTTCGCGCTGCCGGTGCACCTGCACACGCACGACACCGCGGGCGGCCAGCTCGCGACGCTGCTCGCCGCCTCGGCGGTCGGCGTCGACGCCGTCGACGTCGCGAGCGCGCCGATGGCCGGCACGACGAGCCAGCCCTCGCTCTCGGCGCTCGTCGCCGCCATCGCGCACACCGAGCGCGACACGGGTCTCTCGCTCCAGGCCGTGAGCGACCTCGAGCCCTACTGGGAGGCCGTGCGCCGCCTCTACAAGCCGTTCGAGTCGGGGCTGCCCGGCCCCACCGGCCGCGTCTACCACCACGAGATCCCCGGCGGGCAGCTCTCCAACCTCCGCCAGCAGGCGATCGCCCTCGGCCTCGCCGACGACTTCGAGCGCATCGAGGACTGGTACGCCGAAGCGAGCCGCATCCTCGGCCGCCCGACGAAGGTCACGCCCTCGTCGAAGGTCGTCGGCGACCTCGCGCTCCAGCTCGTCGCGCAGGGCGTCGACCCCGAGGAGTTCGAGCGCGACCCGCGCCGGTTCGACATCCCCGATTCCGTCATCGGCTTCATGGCCGGCGAGCTCGGCGACCTGCCGGGCGGCTGGCCCGAGCCCTTCCGCTCGAAGGTGCTCGAGGGCCGCGACGTCGACATCTCGGTGAAGCCGCTCGCGCCCGAGCAGGCCGCGCGCCTCGCGGAGCCGGGCGCCGATCGCCGCGACGCGCTCAACGAGCTGCTCTTCGCCGGCCCGACGAAGGCCTTCAAGGAGACGCGCGAGCAGTACGGCGACCTCTCGGTCGTCGACACGATCGACTTCCTCTACGGCATGCAGCACGGCGAGGAGCACCACGTCGGCATCGGCCGCGGCGTCACGCTCAACGTCTCGCTCGAGGCGGTCGGCGAGGCCGACGACGACGGCATCGTCACCGTCATGACGGTGCTCAACGGCCAGCTGCGCCCCGTCTACGTGCGCGACCGCTCGGTCAAGGTCGACAAGGCGAAGGCGGAGAAGGCGGATGCGTCCATGCCGGGCCAGGTCGCGGCTCCCTTCGCGGGGGCGGTCACCGTCAAGGTCGCCGCGGGCGATCAGCTCGCTGCCGGCGACCCCGTCGCGACGATCGAGGCGATGAAGATGGAGGCGGCGATCACGACCCCGATCGCCGGCACCGTCGAGCGGCTCGCGCTCTCCGGCACGACGCCCGTCGAGGCGGGCGACCTCATCGCGGTGGTGCGGCCGGCGTGAGCGTCCGAGAGATCCGAGTCTTCGGCGACCCGGTGCTGCGCGAGCGCGCCGAGCCCGTCGACCCCGTCGACCCCGCGACGGCCGCGCTCGTGCAGGACCTGCTCGACACCGTGCGGCTGCCGGGTCGCGCCGGGGTCGCCGCCAACCAGATCGGCGTCGCGAAGGCGGCGTTCGCCTACCTCGTCGACGACGAGCTCGGCTACGTGCTCAACCCGCGCATCGACGAGGTGCGCGGCGAGCCGCAGCTCGTCGACGAGGGATGCCTCTCGGTGCCCGACCTCGGCTTCCCGACCCCGCGGCACCCGTTCTGCCGCGTGATCGGCGTCGACCTCGACGGGCGCGACGTCGTGCTCGAGGGGGAGGGCCTCATGGCGCAGATGCTGCAGCACGAGATGGGGCACCTCGACGGGCGGCTCTACCTCCAGTCGCTCGAGAAGGAGACGCGCGCGGTCGCGATGCACGCGGTGCGCCAGGCCGACTGGTTCTGACACGACGAAGGGGGCCCCGCGGGGCCCCCTTCGCGCTGCGGCTCACTCGCCGACGTCGTGCGCCTTCGAGTCGGCGGCGTAGATGTCGTCGATCTCTGCCTGGAAGTCCTTCAGGATGTTGTGGCGCTTGATCGACATCTTGGGCGTCAGGTGACCGTTCGCCTCGATGAACTCCACGGGGACGATCGCGAACTTGCGCACTGACTCGGCGCGCGAGACGAGCCGGTTCGCGCGCTGGATCGCCGAGCGCACCTCCTCGATGACCGCGGGGTGCTGCGCCGCCTGCTCGAGCGAGAGCGACTTGTCGTGCCCGTTGTTCTCGAGCCACGTGGGCAGCATCTCGGCGTCGAGCGTGATGAGCGCGGCGATGAACGGCCGCTGGTCGCCGACGACGACGGGCTGGCCGATGATCGTGTTGGAGCGGATCGGGTCCTCGAGCATGTTGGGCGCGACGTTCTTGCCCGCGGCCGTGACGAGGATCTCCTTCTTCCGACCGGTGATCGTCAGGTAGCCCTCGCTGTCGAGCGAGCCGATGTCGCCCGTGTGGAACCAGCCGTCCTCGGTGAACGCATCCTTCGTGGCCTGCTCGTTCTTCCAGTAGCCCGCGAACACGGCGACGCCCTTGCCGAGCACCTCGCCGTCCTCGGCGATGCGCACGCCGTTGCCGGGCAGCGCCGGCCCGACCGTGCCGATCTTGAACCGGTCGGGCACGTTGACCGTGAGCGGCGCGGTCGTCTCGGTCAGGCCGTAGCCCTCGAGGATGCGGATGCCGAGCGAGCGGTAGAAGTGCGCGAGGAAGGTCGACAGCGGCGCCGAGCCGGACACGGCGTACTTCACCTGCCCGCCCATCGCGACCTTGAGCTTGTTGAGCACGAGCCGCTCGAGCACCTTGAAGCGCAGCTTGAGGCCGAGCGGCACGTGCCCCTCGTCGAGCGCCTTCGAGTGCGCGACGGCGGCGTGCGCCGCGGCGCGGAAGATCTTGCCCTTGCCGCCCGCCTCGGCCTTCTGCTCGCTCGCGTTGTAGACCTTCTCGAACACGCGCGGCACGGCGAGGAAGAAGGTCGGCTTGAAGCTGCCGAGCGACGCGAGCAGCTTCTTCGTGTCGGCCTGGTGGCCGACGCGGACGCCCGCCGAGATCGCGAGCACCGAGATGAAGCGGGCGAAGACGTGCGCCTGCGTGACGAACAGCAGGGTCGACGAGCCCGGCCCGACGACGTCGGACATCACGGCGGCGGCGTTGCGGCACAGCTCGACGAAGTTCGAGTGCGTGAGCATCGTACCCTTGGGGCGACCGGTCGAGCCCGACGTGTAGATGAGGGTCGCGAGGTCGCTGCCGACCGCGAGCGAGCGACGGCGCTCGATCTCGCCGTCGGCGACGTCCTTGCCCTGCTCGACGAGCCGGTCGAGGTCGCCGCGGTCGATGCGCCAGACGTCGGCGACGGCGGGGAGGTCGCCGTGCGCCTCGTCGAAGCGCGAGACGAGGTCGGCATCCTCGAGGATGACGCGCGTCGCGCCGCTGTCGGAGAGGATCCACTGGATCTGCGAGGGCGCCGAGGTCTCGTAGACCGGCACCATGCGCGCACCGGCGTACCAGAGCGCGAAGTCGACGAGCGAGAACTCGTAGCGCACCCTGCACATGAAGCCGACGAAGTCGCCCGGCTGCACGCCGGCGGCGACGAAGCCCTTCGCGAGCGCGATGACCTGGCGGTGGAACTCCCGCGTCGTCACCTCGCGCCAGCCCTCGCCCTCGGGGATCGCGAAGAGAGAGCTGTCGGGAGTGCGGCGGAGGGTCTCCTCGAGGAGGTCGGTGACGTTGGCGTCGGGGTCGGCTGGGACGACCGGGGGCATGACGCCGTCAGGGACGGTGATCTGGGGCACTGGGACTCCTTCGGCTCTCGTGCGTTCTCCTCATCATATTGCGGCGGTCTCGCGCCGGCCCGCGGCGCGCATGTCCCTGCGGCCCGGCAGCCTGCCCTAGGCTCGCGTCCTGGAGGTGCGATGTTCTACTGGCTGCTGCGGCACTGGGTCGTCGGCCCGTTCATGACGCGGGTGTTCCGCCCCTGGGTCTCCGGGCTCGAGAACATCCCCGCCTCGGGCGGCGCCATCATCGCGGGCAACCACCTCTCGGTCATCGACTCGTTCCTCATGCCGCTCGTGCTCGACCGGCGCGTCTACTTCCTCGCGAAGTCGGACTACTTCAACGGCAAGGGGCTCAAGGGCCGGCTCATCCGCTGGTTCTTCCTCGGCGTGGGGCAGCTGCCGATGGATCGCTCTGGCGGCGAGAAGAGCTCGCAGAGCCTCGGCGCCGCGCTCGAGAAGCTGCAGGACGGGCAGCTCGTCGGCATCTACCCCGAGGGCACGCGCAGTCCCGACGGCAAGCTCTATCGCGGCCGCACGGGCGTCGCGCGCATGGTGCTCGATGCGCGGGTGCCGGTCATCCCGTGCGTCATGGTCGACACCGAGAAGATCATGCCGATCGGCAAGCGGCTGCCGCGCGTGGGCCGCATCGGCATCGTCTTCGGCGAGCCGCTCGACTTCTCGCGCTACTACAACCTCGAGGGCGACCGCTTCGTGCTGCGGTCGATCACCGACGAGATCATGGTGACCCTCAACCGCATCTCCGACCAGGAGTACGTCGACATGTACGCCTCGAGCGTCAAGTCGCGCCTCGACGCGGAGCGGCGCGCACCCGCCGCCGCGCCCATCGCGGACCCCGCGGCTCGGTAGACTCGAGCGGTGGCGCACTCGGCGCCGCGTGAGGCAGAGGCACATGACTGACACGATCGCGATCCCGCATTCCGACGAGCGCCGCTCCATCGAGCAGGGCCTCGACGCGTATCGGGCCCTGCCGATCAAGCAGCAGCCGCACTGGCCCGACGAGGCCGAGCTCGAGCGCGTCCGCCGCGAGCTGCGCGCCGCGCCGCCGCTCGTGTTCGCGGGCGAGGTCGACATGCTGCGCGATCGCCTCGCGGCCGCGGCCGAGGGCCGCGCGTTCCTCTTGCAGGGCGGCGACTGCGCCGAGACCTTCGCGGGCGCGACGGCCGACAACATCCGCAACCGCGTCAAGACGATCCTGCAGATGGCGGTCGTGCTCACGTACGGCGCCGCGATGCCGGTCGTGAAGATGGGCCGCATGGCGGGGCAGTTCGCCAAGCCGCGCTCGAACGACCACGAGACGCGCGGCGACGAGACGCTGCCGGCGTACCGCGGCGACATCGTCAACGGCTACGACTTCACGCTCGACTCCCGCACGGCCGACCCGGAGCGCATCCTGCGCGGGTACCACATGGCCGCGTCGACCCTCAACCTCGTGCGCGCCTTCACGCAGGGCGGCTTCGCCGACCTGCGGCAGGTGCACTCGTGGAACAAGGGCTTCGCCGAGAACCCGCTCTTCGCGCGCTACGAGGCGCTCGCCGCCGAGATCGACCGCGCGGTGCGCTTCATGGAGGCCGCGGGCGCGAACTTCGACGAGCTCAAGGGGGTCGAGTTCTTCACCGGCCACGAGGGCCTGCTCATGGACTACGAGCGGCCGCTCACGCGCATCGACTCGCGCACGGGCCTCGCCTACAACACCTCGAGCCACTTCCAGTGGATCGGGGAGCGCACGCGCGAGATCGACGGCGCGCACGTCGACTTCTTCTCCCGCGTCCGCAACCCCATCGGCGTGAAGCTCGGGCCGACCACGACGCCCGCCGACATGGAGGCGCTCGTCGACAAGCTCGACCCGCACCGCGAGCCCGGCCGCTTGACGTTCATCACCCGCATGGGCGCCGGTCGCATCCGCGACGCGCTCCCGCCGCTGCTCGAGGCCTCGAAGTCGCTCGAGTCGACGCCGCTGTGGGTCACCGACCCCATGCACGGCAACGGCATCACGACGCAGAACGGCTACAAGTCGCGGCGCTTCGACGACGTCGTCGACGAGGTGCGGGGCTTCTTCGCGGCGCACCGCGCGGTCGGCACGTTCCCGGGCGGCATCCACGTCGAGCTCACGGGCGACGACGTCACCGAGTGCCTCGGCGGCTCGGAGGACATCGACGAGCTCGGCCTCGAGTCGCGCTACGAGTCGCTGTGCGACCCGCGCCTCAACCACATGCAGTCGCTCGAGCTCGCCTTCCTCGTCGCCGAGGAGCTGCGCGACGCGGGCCGCGTCCGGGAGCGCGTGGCGGGCTGAGCCCGCGGGTGCTCGGCGGCGCGGTCGACGAGGCTCAGTAGGTCGCGTCGATGACGATCGTCGAGCCCTCGACGACCGGGCCGGGGGCGCCCGGCTCCTGCGAGAGGATCGCCGCGAGCGCCTGCAGCGGCGACGGCACGTTCGTGCGGAGGTCGGGCACGAGGCCGGCGTCCCGGATGGCTTGCACGGCCTCGGGGATGGGGTCGCCCACGACGTCGGGAACCTCGATCATGCGCGGCCCGAGCGAGACGACGCCGCCGATCGTCGCGCCGCGGCGCACGAGCCCATCGCTCGGGATCGCGACGGAGATGAGCTGCCCCTCGGGGACCTCGAGCGAGTGCTCCTCCGAGAAGTCGGCGACGAGCCCGACCTGCTCGAGCGCCGCGGCCGCCTCGGCGGCGCTCTGCCCCGCGGCGGCGGGGATGGGGCCGAGCGAGACGCGCAGCGCGATGGGGGAGCGCTCCTCGAGCGACTCGAGCTCCGCGAGGTCGGTGCCGTCCGGCGCGAAGGCGGCGAGCACGGTGTCGGCGGGCGCCTGGTCGAACACGAGATCGGGATCGCCCTCGGCGACGGTGAACTCAGCCGCCTCGATCGCGGCGCGGGCCTCCTCGAGCGGCATGCCCGTGAGTGCCGGCACCGCGAGGCTCCGCCGGCCGGAGGAGACGATGAGCCGCACGGGCTCCCCGTTCGCGAGCTCGGTGCCCGCGCCGGGATCGGTGCGGAGGGCGAGCCCCGCCTGCACGTCGTAGTCGGGCTCCTCGACGGTCTCCGACACCTCGATGCCGTGCTCGGCGAGCATCGCGATCGCGGCGTCGGCGGGCTCGCCGGAGACGTCCGGCACCATCGAGCGGCCGCCGGGCCCGAGGTTGAACCACCAGCCGAGCCCCGCCGCGACGAGGGCGCCGATCACGACGACCGCGAGCCACAGCATCCCCCGCCTGCGCCGCACGGTCGCGCGCCGCGCGAGCGCGCTCGCGGCGACCCCGTCGCCCGAGTCGTGCACGACCTCCGGCGCGGCCGCGATGCGGCGCGGGGGCTTCGGCCGCTCGATGACGGTCGTCGAGCGGTCGTCCTCCGAGAGGGCGGGGAGCAGCGCGGTGCGCGCGTCGAGGCCGCGGTCGCGGATCGACTGCACCTCTGCGAGCATCTCGGTCGCGTCGGCGGGCCGCAGGTTGGGGTCGCGCTGCGTCGCCCAGTGCACGAGCGCGTCGAGCTGCTCGGGCACGCCCGGCGCCTCGGTCGACGGCAGCGGCACCTGCTCGTTCGCGTGCTGGAAGGCGATCTGCATCGGCTCGTCGCCCGTGAAGGGCTGCTTGCCGGTGAGCATCTCGAACAGCATGATCCCGACGGCGTAGATGTCGCTGCGGGCGTCGGCGACGCCGCGCGTGACGAGCTCGGGGGAGAGGTAGGCGATCGTGCCGAGCAGCGCCTTGCCCGTCGCGGTGTTCGCCGTCGCGGCGCGCGCGAGGCCGAAGTCGCCGATCTTGATGCGCCCGTCGTGCGCGAGCAGGATGTTCTCGGGCTTGAGGTCGCGGTGCACGATGCCGGCGCGGTGCGCGGCCGAGAGCCCCGCGAGGATCGCCTCGAGCACGTCGAGCGCCTGCTCGGGCGTGATGCGCCCGCGCTCGGCGAGCAGGTCGCGCAGCGTGATGGAGGGCACGAGCTCCATGACGAGCCACGCGAGCTCGCCCTCCTCGCCCTGGTCGTACGTGTTGACGACGTTCGGATGCGCGAGGCGGGCCGCCGCCTTCGCCTCCTGGATGAAGCGCTCCCGGAAGTCCTCGTCGTCGCTCAGGTGCGGGTGCATGACCTTGACGGCGACCTTCCGGTCGAGCCGCAGGTCGACGCCCTCGTAGACGCTCGCCATGCCGCCGCGCGCGATGCGCTCGCCCACCTCGTAGCGACGGTCGATCATCCGTCCGATGACGGGATCGCGGGAGTCGACGGGCACGAAGCGAGGATAGGCGGCGGCGGGGCGTCCGCCCCGCACCCACGCTGGCGGAGCCGAGAATGCCAAGATGGACGCGTGACGCAAGACACCGCATGGCTCTCCGTGCCCGACCTCGTGACACTGCTCGGCCAGCCCGTGGGGCGCATCCATCGCCTGATCGAGGAGCATCGCCTGCCCGCCACGCGGCGCAACGGCCCCCTCCAGGTGCCGGCGCTGTGCGTGAAGGACGGCGAGCCGCTGCCCGAGCTGCGCGGCACGCTGCTCGTGCTGCTCGACCAGGGCTTCACCGAGGACGAGGCGATCGACTGGCTGCTCGCGGAGGACGACTCGCTCGGCGTGCCGCCGGTCGAGGCGATGCGCGGCGGCGCGAAGGCCGCCGTGCGCCGCGCGGCGCAGCTGCTCGGCTGAGCGCTAGCGGTCGCGCTTCGCGACCGTGTCGGCGAGCCGCTCGAGCTCGAGCATCGCCGCGCGCGAGAGCTCGCCCTCGTGGAGCGACTCGAGCGCCTCGCCGACCGCCCGGTCGATGAGCGCCTCGAGCCGCGCGGGCGCCTCCGAGCCGGCGATCGCGTCCTGCAGCACCGCGACCTGCCGCTCGTCGAGCTCGCGGTCGCCGAGCAGCTCGTCGAGCATCGTGCGGACGCCGGGCGCGAGCCGCTGCCGCGCGATCTCGATGAGCACCGTGCGCTTGCCCTCGCGCAGGTCGTCGCCCGCGGGCTTCCCCGTGACCGCCGGGTCGCCGAAGACGCCGAGCAGGTCATCGCGCATCTGGAACGCGACGCCGAGCGGCAGGCCGTAGCCCGCGAGCGCGTCGAGCTGCGCGTCGTCGCCGCCCGCGAGGAGCGCGCCGAGCGCGAGCGGCGCCTCGACGGAGTACTTCGCCGACTTGAAGACCGCGACGGTGTGCGCCCGGTCGAGCAGGGCATCCGGGTCCTGCCGGATCCACGCGGCCTCCTCGAGCACGTCGAGGTACTGGCCGAACGTGACCTCCTCGCGCATGCGCCGGTAGGCGTCGTGCACGCGCTCGCCGTGCGCGGCGCCGCGGCACGCCTCGACCATGCGGTCGTCGGCCCAGTTGAGCAGCAGGTCGCCGACGAGGATCGCGGCGCTCGTGCCCCACGACTCCGGCTCGCCCACCCACTCGCCCTCGCGGTGCATCGCCTCGAGCGCGCGGTGCATCGCGGGACGCCCGCGGCGGGTGTCGGATGCGTCGATGATGTCGTCGTGCACGAGCGCGGCTGCGTGGAAGAGCTCCATCGCGGTCGCGACGCCGACGACGTCGGCCCACTCCGGGTCGCGCTCGGTGCCCGCCTCGTGCGTCGCGCCGGGCCGCGCGGCGGCGACCGCGTGCCAGCCCCACAGCACGAAGGCGCTGCGCACGCGCTTGCCCCCCGAGACCATCGCGCGCACGTGCCGCACGAGCGGCTCGGCATCGGGGGAGATGCGGGCGAGGGCGCGCTCGCGCGCGTCGAGGTACTGGTCGATCGAGCCCTCGACTGCTCGGGCGAAGCGCTGCTGTGCGGACACAACCCACATGCTATTGACAGGAGTGATGCGTAGACTGGCGCTCCGCACCGGTCGGACGAAGGGGGGTGCGAGATGGGCCTCTCCGAGCACGAGCAGCGACTGCTCGACGAGATGGAGCGCAATCTCTACAAGCACGAGGCGGACATCGTCGCGACGACGAGCGGGCCTCGCACGGTCGACTACACGAAGGTGGCCGTCGGCGTCCTCGGCGTCGTCGCCGGCCTCGTCCTCATCGTCGTGGGCGTGCTCATGAAGCTCGCCATCATCGGCGTCGCCGGCTTCGGCGTCGCGGTGCTCGGCGCGCTGTGGGCGCTCTCCGCCTCGCGACCCGCGTCGGGCGACGACGTGCCGCGAACCGGCGCGATGGGCGAGGGCCCCGCCGCGACGAAGCAGTCGACGAGCCTCATGGACCGCCTCGCCGAGGAGTGGGACGACCGCAACCAGCGCTGAGCCCGCAGCGCTCACCTTCACGGTGAGCGCGCAGGGCTCAGGGTCGAGTAGCGCGCGGCGCAGCCGCGCGCGCATCGAGACCCACTGCTGACCCGAGCGACACCGGATCCAGCTCCAGTCCCCACCCCCTCCACCTTCCTCCCCCAGGGACCGACTCACCCGAGTCGGTCCCTTTTTCGCGCCCTCGTGCGCTCCTGCGCCCCATCGTGCGGCCGATCCAGCGCGAATCTCGGCCGAATCCCTCCACCGCGATCCTCCGCAGAATCCTGCGCAACACGCGGGTGAATGCAGAGGATTCCTAGGCTGATGTGGCGGTCAGTGGAGTAGAGTGGAGGAAGTCGGGGTGACCCGGCGCAGCATCTGCTCGCAGGCCGGACGAGAGGGGGCACCGTGTTCCTCGGCACGCACACGCCCAAGCTCGACGACAAGGGCCGCGTGATCCTCCCCGCCCGGTTCCGCCAGGAGCTCGAGGGCGGGCTCGTGCTCACGCGCGGCCAGGAGCGGTGCATCTACGTCTTCTCGATGCGCGAGTTCGAGCGCGTCCACGAGCAGATCCGGCAGGCGCCGCTCACCTCGGCCGGTGCGCGCGACTTCCTGCGGCTCTTCCTCTCGGGCGCCTCGAGCGAGCAGCCCGACAGCCAGCACCGCGTCACGATCCCCTCGAACCTCCGCGAGTACGCCGGCCTCGGCCGCGAGCTCACCGTGATCGGCGCGGGCTCCCGCGCCGAGATCTGGGACACCGAGGCGTGGAACGCCTACTACGCGGCCAAGGAGGCCGACTTCGCTGCGACGACGGAGGAGGTGATCCCCGGCATCTTCTGACCCGACCCGTGACCCTCAGCCGGTCGCCGCGCCGCACCTTCCCCGGTGGCGCGTCGCACGGATGGGGATCAGGGGCCGGGTCGGACCGCCCGAAGCCCATGGACGCATCCGACCTCCACATCCCCGTCATGCTCGAGCGCACCCTCGAGCTGCTCGCGCCCGCGATCGAGCGCGCCGCCGGCGAGGGGCGCGCCCCGCTCGTCGTCGACGGCACGCTCGGCATGGGCGGCCACACCGAGGCGATGCTCGCGGCGCACCCGACGCTCCGCGTCGCCGGCATCGACCGCGACCCCGACGCCATCCGGCTCGCGGGCCAGCGCCTCGCGCCCTTCGGCGACCGCTTCGTGCCCGTGCAGACCACCTACGACCGCATCGACCTCGCGCTCGAGGCAGCCGGTGCCGAGCACGCCGACGGCATCCTGCTCGACCTCGGCGTCTCGAGCCTGCAGCTCGACGACGCCGAGCGCGGCTTCGCCTACGCGAAGGACGCCCCGCTCGACATGCGCATGGGGCAGGCGGGCGACGTGACGGCCGCGACGATCCTCGCGGAGCGCAGCGACCGCGAGCTCGCCCGGCTCTTCCGCGTCTACGGCGACGAGAAGCTCGCCGACCGCTACGCGCGGGCTATCGTCGCCGCGCGCGCCGAGGCGCCGATCGAGACGTCCGCGCGGCTCGTCGACATCCTGCAGGCCGCGACGCCGCGCGCGCTCGCCAACCAGGGCCACCCCGCGAAGCGCGTCTTCCAGGCGCTGCGCATCGAGGTCAACCAGGAGCTCGCGATCCTCGAGCGCACGATGCCCGCCGCGATCGACGCGCTGGCCGTCGGCGGCCGGCTCGTCGTGCTCTCGTACCAGTCGCTCGAGGACCGCGTGGTCAAGCGCGCGCTGCAGGCCGCGTCGGCCTCGACCGCCCCGCGCGACCTGCCCGTCGAGCTGCCGGAGCACGCGCCGCACCTGCGGCTCCTCGTGCGCGGCGCCGAGCTCGCCGACGAGGCCGAGCGCGCGCGCAACCCCCGATCCGCGCCCGTCCGCCTGCGCGCGGCCGAGCGCATCCGACCCGCTTCGACCCACTCGACCAACCGGGAGCAGCCATGACCAGCCTGAGCGTCCTCGACCTGCACGCACAGCCGCTGCCCGCGCCCGAGGCGCCCGCGGAGCGGCACCTCCGCGCGCTGCCGACGCCGCGAGTCGCGCCCCGGCGTGCCCCGCGGCTCGTGCACGGCGTCATCGCCCTCGCGGGGCTCGCCGGCATCGTGTGCGCGCAGCTCGGCCTCTCGGTCGTCATCAGCGAGGGCGCCTACCGGATGAGCGCGCTGCAGGCCGAGTCGACGAGCCTCGCCCGCGCCGAGCAGAGCGTCGCGGAGGAGCTCGCCGTGCTGAGCTCGCCGCAGCACGTCGCCGTCGCGGGCGCCGAGCTCGGCATGCTCGCCGGCCAGCCCTCGCAGTTCCTCACGCTCGCGTCGACGTCGACCGCGGGCGGCCCCGACGCGCTCCACATGCAGGTGCCGGCCGTCGACGGCTTCGGCATGTACGTGCCCAACTCGCTCCTCACCGCCCAGCCCGAGGTCGCCGCATCCGTCGCCCACGTGCAGGCCGCCGCGATCGAGCCCTACCCGGGCATGCTGCTGCCCGCCGGCGAGAGCGCCCCCGCGATCGAGGCGACGGCGCCCGCGGCCGTGCAGGCGGTCGAGCCGACGACCGTCGCGCCCGGCACGCTGCTGCCGGCCCCCGGCCAGGAGTGAGCCGGCGAGGGCGTGGCGGCACGGTCGCGCGCCCCGTCGCCGATACCGTGCACGTCGACATGGAAGCTCGGCCGCCGAGCAGGAAGCGCAGGTGAGCGTGGCCGCGAGCGCGAAGCGCAGCAGCGATCGGGTGCGGACCGTCGTGGTCGCCATCCTCACGTTCGCCCTCCTCGCCGTGTTCGTCGTGCGGCTCGCCGACATCCAGCTCGTGCGCGCCGAGGCCCTCAACGCCGAGGCGGATGGGCGGCGCGGGGTGACGCAGACGATCTTCGGCACGCGCGGGCCCATCGTCGACGCGAACGGCACCGTGCTCGCCGAGAGCGTCGACCGCTGGGACCTCACGATCTCGCCGCGCTACACGCGCGACCTGCAGCCCGGCATCGACCGCGTCGACGAGACGCTCACGGTCGGCGACGCGCTCGTCGAGATCGGCGCCATCACGGGGCAGGACCCCGTCGACCTGCAGGCGAAGATCCTCGCCGAGCTCGAGCGCGACCCCGACTCCGACTACCTGCTGCTCGTCGGCGGCCTCGACGTCGCGCAGTTCGAGGCGGTGCGCGACCTCGGCCTGCCCTACGTCTACCTGCGCCTCAACCCGCAGCGGATCTACCCCTCGGGCTCGGTCGCGGGCAACCTGGTCGGCTTCATGGGCGCCGACGAGCCGCTCGCTGGCGTCGAGCGATCCGAGGACGAGTGCCTCCGCGCCGAGTCGGGCTCGCGGGTCTTCGACCGCGGCGCCGACGGCACGCCCATCCCCGGCTCGATGACGACGCGGCCCGCCGTCGACGGCGGCTCGGTGCAGCTCACGATCGACGCCGACGTGCAGTTCCAGGTGCAGCAGCTCACGCAGCAGTACACGTCGCAGCTGCGCGCGCGCAGCGGCACGAGCATCGTCATGCGCGCCGACGGCTCGATCGTCGCGGTCGCCGAGTCGGCGACCGTCGACCCCAACGACCCGACCGCATCCGACTCCCGCGACCGCGGCTCGCGCGCGTTCACCGCCGCCTACGAGCCCGGCTCGATCTTCAAGGCGTTCTCGTTCGCCGCGATGCTCGACCTCGGCATCATCACGCCGCGCGACGAGCTGAGCGTGCCGTGGACGTACACGGCGCCCGGCGTGCGCGTGCGCGACGCCCTCTCGCACGAGGTCGAGCAGTGGACGGCCGCCGGCATCCTCGTCAACTCGTCGAACTCCGGCATGGTGCGGCTCGCAGAGCCCATGGCGACGAGCGACTACTACGAGTACCTCGATCGCTTCGGCTTCGGCGAGACGACCGCGGTCGACTTCGCCGGCGAGCAGCCGGTGCCGCTCCGGAACCCCGCGAACCTCGACGCGCAGACGCAGCTCAACGTGCTCTTCGGCCAGGGCATCGCCGCGACGCCCATCCAGCTCGCGTCGGCCTACCAGGCACTCGCGAACGGCGGCGTGCACCTGCCCGCGCGGCTCATCGCCGGCTGCACCGACGCCGAGGGCGAGGTCACCGCGCCCGAGGTCGGCGAGGGGGAGCGGGTCGTGAGCGACACGACCGCGCGCCAGACGCTCGAGGTGCTCGAGAACGTCGTGACCGACTACGGCTACGACACGTTCCCGATCGAGGGCTACCGCATCGCCGCGAAGACCGGCACGGCGCAGATGGCGTACGAGGACGGATCGGGCTACGACCCGAACCGGATGATGATCTCGGTCGCGGGCGTGTTCCCCGTCGACGACCCGCAGTTCGTCGTGCTCACGATGTACGACAGCCCCCAGACGATCCGCACGAGCGGCGGGGCCATCCCGGCCTTCCACGATATGGTGAACCTCTTGATCCGCCACTTCGACATCCCGCCCAGCACGACCCAGCAGCCGGAGATCCCGCTCGAGTGGACCGCCGATCAGCCATGAGAGCGATGCACGAGGAGAGGATGTCCGTGGGACCCGTCGCACCGAGGATCCTGCGGCCCGAGCACCCCGCGCCCAGGCCGCTCACCGGCCTCGTCGAGGCGTTCGAGCTCGCGGTCGAGGCCGACCTCGACGGCATCGAGGTGACGGGCGTGACGCTCGACTCGAGCGACGTCGAGCCCGGCGACCTCTTCGCCGCGCTGCCCGGCGCCCGGCGCCACGGCGCGGAGTTCGCCGCGGCGGCGCTCGAGCAGGGCGCGGTCGCGGTGGTCACCGATGCCGCGGGCGCCGCGATGCTCGAGACGGGCGCGCCCGTCATCGTGCTCGACGACCCGCGCGCCGCGCTCGGCGAGATCTCGGCCTGGGTGTACCGCACGGGCGAGGACCGCCCCCGGCTCTTCGGCATCACGGGCACGAACGGCAAGACCTCGACCTCCTTCATGCTCGAGGGCCTGCTCGCCGACCTCGGCTTCGTCACGGGCCTCTCGACGACCGCCGAGCGGCACGTCGGCGACCTCGTCGTGACGTCGAAGCTCACGACCCCCGAGGCGAGCGAGCTGCACGCGCTGCTCGCGCGGATGCGCGAGGCCGGCGTGCGCGCCGCGGTGCTCGAGGTGAGCGCGCAGGCCATCGAGCGGCACCGCGTCGACGGCGTCGTCTTCGACGTCGTCGCCTTCACGAACCTCAGCCACGACCACCTCGACGACTACGGCTCGATGGATGCCTACTTCGACGTCAAGGCCGAGCTCTTCACCCCCGATCGCGCCGAGCGCGGCGTCGTGTGCGTCGACACCGAGTGGGGCCGCCGCATCGCCGAGCGCAGCCGCATCCCCGTCACGACGGTGACGAGCGAGCCGGGGGTCGACGCCGACTGGCACGTCGACATCTGGGAGGAGACGCCCTCCTCGACCTCGTTCACGCTCACGGGCATCGACGGCGGCGCGATCGAGGTGCAGATCCCCTTCATCGGCCGGCACATGGCGATCGACGCCGCGATCGCGATCCTCATGCTCGTCGAGGACGGGTTCGAGATGGAGGCGATCGCCGAGGTGATCGACCGCGGCATGCGCCCCACCCTCCCCGGCCGCATCGAGCGCGTCTCGGGCGAGGGCGGCCCGGCGGTCTTCCTCGACTACGGCCACAGCCCCGACGCCTTCGCGCAGACGCTCGAGGCGCTCCGGCGCGTCACCGAGGGGCGCCTCGTCATGCTCTTCGGCGCCGACGGCGACCGCGACGCGACCAAGCGCGTCGACATGGGCCGCATCGCGGCCGAGCTCGCCGACGCCGTCGTCGTGACCGACTTCAACCCGCGCACCGAGGACGCCGCGAGCATCCGCGCCCAGGTGCTCGAGGGCGCTCGCGCGGCCGCGGGCGACAAGCCCGTCATCGAGTCGTCGCCCGAGGAGGCGGCGATCCGCGAGGCGCTGCGCCTCGCCGGGCCGGGCGACACCGTGCTCTGGGCGGGCCCGGGCGACGCCGACTACCGCGACGTCGCCGGCGTGCGCGAGCCCTTCGACGCGCGCGCCGAGGCGCGTCGCGCGCTCGAGGAGGCCGGCTGGCCCACCGAGGAGCGCGGCGAGCGCGCCGGGCGGGACGCGCGCTGATGCTCCGGATGCGCGCCCGCGAGATCGCGGCAGCCGTCGGCGGAGCGCTCCACGGCGACGACGTGCTCGTGACGGGCTCGGTAGAGACCGACTCGCGACTCGTGACGCCCGGCGGCGCCTTCGTCGCGATGCCGGGGGAGTCGACCGACGGCCACCGCTTCGTCGACGCGGCCGTCGCCGCGGGCGCGGCGCTCGTCATCGCCGAGCGGCCGCTCGAGCAGGCCGTGCCGCACGTCGTCGTCGACTCGGGCGTCGTCGCGCTCGGCGCGCTCGCCGCCGACGTCATCCGCCGCGTGCGGGAGGCGGGCGAGCTCACCGTCATCGGCGTCACCGGCTCGAACGGCAAGACGACGACGAAGAACATGCTGCAGGCGATCCTCGAGCAGCACGGGCCGACCGTGAGCCCGATCAAGTCGTTCAACAACGAGGTCGGCGCGCCCATGACGATGCTGCGCATCGACGAGGCGACCCGCTACCTCGTGCTCGAGATGGGCGCGAGCTACGTCGGCGACATCGCCCGCCTGACGGCCATGTCGCAACCGGACGTCGGGGTCGTGCTCAAGGTCGGCCTCGCCCACGCGGGCGAGTTCGGCGGCGTCGAGGCGACGACGCGCGCGAAGACCGAGATGGTGCGCGACCTCGCGGAGTCGCACGTCGCCGTGCTGAACCGCGACGACGAGCGCGTCGCGGGCATGGCGGGCGCGACGCGCGCGCGCATCGCGTGGTTCGGCACGTCGCCCGGCACCGCCGACGACCCGACGACCCTGTGGGCCGGCGACATCGCCTCGACCCTCGAGGGCACGACCGCGACCATCCACCGCGGCGAGGAGTCGTGGCCCCTGCGCCTGCGCATCCTCGGCGAGCACCACGTCATGAACGCGCTCGCAGCCCTCACCGTCGCCGACGCCCTCGGCCTCGACCTCGAGCGCGCGATCGCGGCGCTCGGGAGCCTCGAGCGCGCGGAGCGCTGGCGCATGGAGCTGCTCGAGCCGGGCGGCGGGATCACCGTCATCAACGACGCCTACAACGCGAGCCCCGACTCGATGGCCGCCGCCATCCGCTCGCTCGCGCACATGACGCGCGAGGCCGGGCGCCGCTCGATCGCCGTGCTCGGCGAGATGGGGGAGCTCGGCGCGCTCTCGGCCGAGGAGCACGACCGCATCGGCCGGCTCGCGGTGCGCGTGCGCATCGACCGGCTCGTCGTCGTCGGCAGCGCCGCGAAGGCGATCCACGACGCGGCGGAGCTCGAGTCGTCGTTCGGCCAGGACACCGCGTGGGTCGAGACCGCCGAGGAGGCGGAGGCGCTCCTGCGCTCGAGCCTCGAGCCCGGCGACGTCGTGCTCGTGAAGTCGTCGCTCTCCGCGGGCCTCAAGGACCTCGGCGACCGGATCGGGGGTCGCTAGGTGCTCGTGCTCATCGCCTCCGCGGGCATCGCGCTGCTCGTCTCGCTGCTCGCGACGCCGCTGTTCATCCGCGGCTTCGCGCGCATCGGCTGGGGCCAGTTCATCCGCGACGACGGCCCGCAGTCGCACCACACGAAGCGCGGCACGCCCACGATGGGCGGCCTCATCTTCATCGTCGCGATCCTCGCGGGCTACTTCGGCGGCAAGCTGCTCGGGCAGGACCCCCCGACCGTGCCGGTGCTGCTCGTCCTGCTGCTCATCGTCGGGATGGGCGTCGTCGGCTTCGTCGACGACTTCCTGAAGATCTCGAACCAGCGATCGCTCGGCCTCGGCGGCTGGGCGAAGGTGCTCGGCCAGCTCGTCGTCTCGGTCGCGTTCGGCGTGCTCGCCATCACCGTGCCGGTGGGCGCGAGCGGCCGACCCGTCGTCGACCCCGTCATCTCGGGCGTCCGCGACATCCCGTGGCTCGACCTCGCGCCGTGGGGCGCGATCGGCGTCATCGTCTTCGTGCTGTGGATCACCCTCATCAACGTCTCCGCGGCGAACGCCGTCAACGTCACGGACGGGCTCGACGGCCTCGCGACCGGCTCGATGATCCTGTCGATGATCGGCTACGCCTTCATCGCGTTCTGGCAGTTCAACCAGTCGTGCTTCACGCCCGGCGCGGCGGAGGAGGACCTCTACCGCTGCTACGACGTCGTGCAGCCGCTCGACATCGCGACGCTCGCGGCCACGATCGCCGCCGCGCTCATCGGCTTCCTGTGGTGGAACACGAGCCCCGCGCAGGTGTTCATGGGCGATGTCGGCTCGCTCGCGCTCGGCGGCGCGCTCGCCGGCCTCGCGGTCATGACCGACACGCACCTGCTGCTGCTGCTCATCGCGGGCCTCCCGATCATCACGACCGGCTCCGTCATCGTGCAGCGCGCCTACTTCAAGGTCACGGGCGGCAAGCGCATCTTCCTCATGAGCCCGCTGCACCACCACTTCGAGCTCAAGGGCTGGGCCGAGATCACCGTCGTCGTGCGCTTCTGGATCATCGCGGGGCTGTGCGTCGCGGCGGGCGTCGGGCTGTTCTACTTCCAGTGGCAGGTCGCGACCCCGTGAGCCGGCTCGACGACCTCACCTCGTGGCACGCCGACTGGCGGGGCCTCCGCGTCGCAGTGCTCGGGCTCGGCGTGACGGGCTTCGCCGCGGTCGACACGCTCGCCGAGCTCGGCGCCGACGTCACGGCGATCGCCGAGCGCGTCGACGACGAGCGACGCACGATCCTCGGCGTGCTGGGCGTGCCGATCGTCGAGGCCGGCCGCGACGAGTCGCCCGCGGCCCTCGCCGAGGCGGAGCTCGTGATCGCCTCGCCCGGGCTGCGGCCCGACCACCCGTGGCTCGCCGCGGTGGCTGAGCACGGCATCCCGGTCTGGGGCGACATCGAGCTCGCGTGGCGCGTGCGCGACAAGGTGCGCGCCGCGGAGTGGGTGCTCGTCACCGGCACGAACGGCAAGACCACGACGACCCAGCTCACCGCGCACATGCTGCGCGAGGCGGGCAAGCGCGTCGCGCCCGTCGGCAACATCGGCACGCCCGTGCTCGACGCCGTGCGCGACCCCGAGGGCTTCGACGTGCTCGTCGTCGAGCTCTCGAGCTTCCAGCTCCACAGCCTCCCGACCGACGGTCCCGGTGCGCTCTGGCCGCACTCGGCCGCGTGCCTCAACATCGACGACGACCACCTCGACTGGCATGAGTCGGCGGATGCGTACCGCGCGGCCAAGGGGAAGGTGTACGGCAATGCGCGCATCGCGGCCGTCTACAACGTCGAGGACGCCGCGACCATGCGGCTCGTCGAGGAGGCCGACGTCGTCGAGGGCTGCCGCGCGATCGGCTTCTCGCTCGGCGTGCCGGGCCCGAGCGACCTCGGCATCGTCGACGGCGTGCTCGTCGACCGCGCCTTCCTCGACGAGCGCCGCTCGAGCGCGCTCGAGCTCGCGCACCTCGACGACCTCGAGCCCGCGGGGCTCCGCTCGCCCCACATGGCGCGCAACGTGCTCGCGGCCGCCGCGCTCGCCCGCGCGGTCGGCGCCGATCCTGCCCACGTGCGCGAGGCCATCCGCTCGTTCCGGCTCGACCGCCACCGCACCGAGCTCGTCGCGATCGTCGACGGCGTGCGCTTCGTCGACGACTCGAAGGCGACGAACCCGCACGCGGCCGAGGGCTCGCTCAGCGCCTTCGACCCCGTCGTGTGGATCGTCGGCGGGCTCTTCAAGGGCGCCGATGTCGCCCCGCTCGTCGCGAAGCACGCGCGGCGCGTCGCCGCCGCGGTCGTGATCGGCGTCGACCGCGCGCCCGTCGTGGAGGCGTTCGCACGACACGCGCCCGGCATCCCGGTCGTCGAGGTCGACACGCCCGACACTGGATCGGTGATGCGGATCGCCGTCGAGGCGGCCGCATCGCACGCCGAGCCAGGCGCGACGGTCCTGCTGGCCCCGGCGGCGGCATCCATGGACCAGTTCGTTGACTACGCGGAGCGCGGCGACCGGTTCGCCGACGCGGTGCGGGAGAGGGGGGCTCGTGGCGACCACGACGGCTCCCGCCCCGGCGGCTGAGGCCCGACCGGCCGGCATGGGCCGACGCGCGCTCGTGCGCGTGCGCGCGGTCTTCGGCGCGCCGACCCTCAACGCGGCCCTGCTCTCGGGCACGACGCTCTTCCTCGTCGCGTTCGGCCTCATCATGGTGCTCTCGTCGTCGTCGGTCGAGGCCTACGTCGCGGGCGGCTCCTTCTTCACCGACTTCGCGAAGCAAGCGGCGTTCGCGGCCGTGGGCGTCGTGCTCATGCTGCTCGCGGCCCGCATGCCGGCCACGACGTGGCAGCGCCTCGCGTGGCTCGGCATCATGCTCGGCATCGCGCTGCAGGTGCTCGTCTTCACGCCCCTCGGCTTCGGCGCGAACGGCAACCGCAACTGGATCGGCATCGGCGGCTTCTCGCTCCAGCCGTCCGAGTTCGTGAAGGTCGCGCTGTGCGTGTGGCTCGCGATGATCATGACGCGCAAGCAGGCGCGCATCCACGGCTTCTGGCAGGCGTGGATCCCGGCGGGTCCCGTCGCCGGCCTCTCGATCGGCCTCGTCCTGCTCGGCAGCGACCTCGGCACGGTCGTCATCATGGCGCTGCTGTCGTTCGGCGCGCTGTGGTTCGCGGGCGTCAAGTGGTGGCACCTCGCGCTGCCGGCCGTCGGGCTCGGACTGCTCGCCGTGCCGGTCGTGCTCTCGAGCCCCTCGCGCGTGCGCCGCGTGACCGCGTTCCTCCAGGGCTGCACCGACGCCGACTACTACTCCGGCTGCTGGCAGCAGCTCCACGGCACGTGGGCGCTCTCGGCCGGCGGGCTCTTCGGCGTCGGGCTCGGCAACTCGCGCGCGAAGTGGTCGTGGCTGCCCGAGGCCGACAACGACTACATCTTCGCCATCATCGGCGAGGAGCTCGGCCTCCTCGGCGCGGCGGTCGTGCTCGCGCTCTTCGCGCTGCTCGCGTGGACGATGCTGCGCATCGTGCGCCACGCCTCGCTGCAGATGACGCGCGTCGTCACGGGCGCCGCGATGGTGTGGCTCGTCGGCCAGGCGATCGTCAACATCGGCGTCGTGCTCGGGCTGCTGCCCGTGCTGGGCGTGCCCCTGCCGTTCATCTCCTCGGGCGGCTCGCAGCTCATCGCGGCGCTGCTGATCGTCGGCGTCGTGCTCTCGCTCGAGCGGGTCGACAACCCGACCGTGCGCTCGCTCGCCGAGGCGCGGGACTGACCGTGCGCGTCCTGCTCGCCGGCGGCGGCACCGCCGGCCACGTCAACCCGCTGCTCGCGACCGCGCAGCGGCTGCGCGAGCGGCACCCGGACGCCGAGCTCGTCGTGCTCGGCACGCGCGAGGGCCTCGAGCGCGAGCTCGTGCCGCGCGCGGGCCTCGAGCTCGCCACGATCGAGAAGCTGCCCTTCCCACGCCGTCCCGACCTCGCCGCGCTGCGCTTCCCGGGCCGCTGGCGGCGTGCGGTCGCCGAGGTGCGCGCGCTCATCCGCGAGCGGCGCATCGAGGTCGTCGTCGGCTTCGGCGGCTACGCCTCGGCGCCCGCCTACCGCGCGGCGCGGCTCGAGCGCGTGCCGATCGTGATCCACGAGGCGAACGCGAAGCCCGGCATGGCCAACCTGCTCGGCGCGCGCTGGACGCGGTTCGTCGGCATCTCCTATCGCTCGACGAGCCTCGCGGGCGAGCTCGTCGGGATGCCGCTCCGTCCCGAGATCACCGCTCTCGACCGCGCGAGCCTGCGGCCGGAGGCGCTCGCCGAGCTCGGCCTCGACACCGACCGGCCGACGCTGCTCGTCACGGGCGGCTCGCAGGGCGCCCGCTCGATCAACCGCGCGATCGTCGCCGCCGCGGCCGACATCGTCGACGCCGGGTGGCAGATCCTGCACCTCTCGGGGGGACGCCAGACCGACTTCGAGCCCGCGACCGTGCCGCACTACGTCGCGATCGAGTACCTCGACCGCATGCACCTCGCGCTCGCCGCCGCCGATCTCGTCGTGTGCCGCGCGGGGAGCCTCACGGTCTCCGAGCTCATGGCGGTCGGGCTGCCCGCGATCTACGTGCCGCTGCCCTACGGCAACGGCGAGCAGGGCCTCAACGCCGCCGACCAGGTCGCAGCCGGGGGAGCCGAGCTCGTCGCCGACGCCGAGTTCACGGCAGAATGGGTGCGCGCGCGGCTCGTGCCGCTGCTGCGGGACGCCGATCGCCTCGCGGCGATGGCCTCCGCCTCCGCGGGAGCCGGCGCGAGCGACGGCAGCGACCGGATGTGCGATCTCATCGAGCGGGCCGCCGCCACGAGGAGGCAGCCGTGATCGAACCAGACCTGACCCAGCCGATCCCCGAGTCGATCGAGCGCGTGCACTTCATCGGCATCGGCGGCTCGGGCATGTCGGGCATCGCGCACATGATGCTCGACGCCGGCATCGCCGTCTCGGGCTCCGACCGCTCCGGCTCGGCGACCGTCGACCGGCTGCGCGAGCGCGGCGCGAGCGTCGCGATCGGCCACGCCGCCGCGAACCTCGCCTTCGAGGGCGAGCACCGGGCGGATGCGGTGGTCGTCACGAGCGCGCTGTGGCCCGACAACCCCGAGCTGCTCGCGGCGCGCGAGGCCGGCATCCCCGTGCTGCACCGCTCGCAGGCCCTCCACGTGCTCGCGCGCGGCAAGCGCGTCGTCGCGGTCGCCGGCGCGCACGGCAAGACGACCACGACCGGCATGCTCGTCGTCGGGCTGCACGGCCTCGGGATCGAGGCGGGATTCGTCAACGGCGGCATCATCGCCGGGCTCGGCGTCTCGAGCGGCCACGGCGACTCCGACGTGTTCGTGCTCGAGGCCGACGAGTCCGACGGCTCGTTCCTGCTCTACGACGTCGCCGTCGCGCTCATCACGAACGTCGACACCGACCACCTCGATCACTACGGCACGCCCGAGGCGTTCGACGCCGCGTTCGCGGAGTTCGCGAACCGGGCGAGCGAGGCCGTCGTCATCTCGATCGACGACCCGGGCGCGCGCCGCGTGCGAGAGTCGATCACGCACGAGCGGGTCGTGACGTTCGGCGAGGCCGAGGGCGCCGACGTGCGCATCGTCGACGTCCGCCTCGGCGAGAGCGCCGAGTGCACCGTCGAGGTCGCGGGCGCCCGCTTCGAGCTCTCCGCCGGCGTGCCCGGTCGGCACAACGCCGTCAACGCGGCCGGCGCCCTCGCGACCCTCGTCGCGCTCGGCATCGCCCCCGCCGACGCGGCTCGGGCGCTCGCCGCCTTCCGCGGCACCGGCCGCCGCTTCGAGCTCCACGGCGAGCGGCGCGGCGTGCGGGTCTTCGACGACTACGCGCACCACCCCGCCGAGGTCGACGCGGCGCTCACGGCCGCCCGCAGCGTCATCGGCGACGGCCGGATCATCGCGATCCACCAGCCGCACCTCTACACCCGCACGCGCGATATGGCCGCCGACTTCGCGGCCGTGTACGAGCGCGTCGCCGACCACACCGTCGTGCTCGACGTCTACGGCGCGCGCGAGGACCCGATCCCCGGCGTCACCGGCGCGCTCGTCGCCGAGCGCTTCGCCGACCCCGCCGACGTCGACTACCTGCCCGACTGGCAGCGCGCGGCCGAGCGCGCGGCTGCGCTCGCGCGCGAGGGAGACATCATCGTGACGCTCTCGTGCGGCGACGTGTACCGCATCATCCCGCAGGTGCTCTCGGCGCTCGAGGAGGGCGGCGAGGCGTGAGGCGACCCGACGGCTTCGAGCCGGTCGAGCCCGAGCCCCGCGCAACCGAGGCCGAGGAGGCGGGGGAGCGGCCCGTCGACCTCGCCGAGCTCGTGCGCGCGCGCCGCGAGGCGCTCGAGCGCGAGGCCGCCGAGGCCGTGCCGCAGCGGCGCTGGGCGCTGAGCGCCTACGGCGACCTCGACGAGGGCGAGGCGGCGGATGCCGACGGCACCGACGCGGGGACGGCGCCGGTCGAGCCGCTCGTCGAGGGCGGCTCGCACGCCCAGCGCGTCGACCGGGCATGGCGCGAGGCGGAGCGCGAGCAGCGGCGCGCCGAGCGCGCCGAGGCACGGGAGGCGGCGCGCGCCGCGCGGGCCGCGAAGCGCGCGCGCGTGCGCCGCGAGCGCGCGGAGGTGCGACGCTTCACGGCCGCGCGCCGCAGGCAGCTGCGCACGGCGCTCCTGGCCGTGGGCGGTCTCGCGGTCGCGCTCGCCGCGCTCGTCGGGCTCGTCTGGTCGCCGCTCATGTCGGTGCGGGAGGTGCGCGTCGAGGGCACCGAGCGCCTCGGCGCCGCCGCCGTGCAGCAAGCGCTCGCCGACTCGATGGGCCAGCCGATCGCGACGGTCACCGAGGAGGGCGTCGCCGCGCGCCTCCGGTCCATCCCGCAGATCGAGTCCTTCCGGGTCGACATCGTGCCGCCGTCGACCGTGATCGTGCGGATCGTCGAGCGCGAGCCCGCGGCCATCGTGCCGGGGGATGCTGGCGAGGTCGTGATCGACGCGGCTGGCGTCGTGCTCGGCGGGGTCGACGAGTCGACCGCCGCGCTCCCGCGGCTCGACGGCGTCGCGGTCGGCACCGAGGAGTTCGAGGCGGCCGCGACCGTGCTCGTGTCGGTGCCCAGGAGCGTGCTCGAGGCGACCGCGACGATCGCGGCGCCGACCCCGTCCGACATCCAGCTCTCCCTGCACAGCGGGCAGACGGTGCTGTGGGGCGGCGCCGACGAGAGCCAGCTCAAGGCCGACGTGCTCGCCGCGCTGCTCGAGACGCAAGACCCGGCGCTTGCGGTCATCCTCGACGTGAGCGCCCCCGAGACGCCCGTCGTCCGCGGCTCCTGACGCCCGTCGGCGGCGTCCCGAGCGCCCCCTGGCGCCTCGAAGAATCTGACGATTCTTTTTCTTGTCCTGACCTGCGCCGACACACCGAGTCGCTCCCGGCCGAGCGCCTCCGCCGCCCGTACCGTCGGAGTCGTCAGCATGAAGTGAGGAATTCTCTAAACTTCAACTAGAGGTTGAGAGTTCGATCGAGGGGCCGGGACCGTGACTTCCAACAACAACTACCTCGCCGTCATCAAGGTGGTCGGTGTGGGCGGCGGCGGCGTGAACGCCGTGAACCGCATGATCGACCTCGGCCTGCGCGGCGTCGAGTTCATCGCCATCAACACCGACGCGCAGGCGCTGCTGCTCAGCGACGCCGACGTCAAGCTCGACGTCGGCCGCGAGCTCACCAAGGGCCTCGGCGCGGGCGCCGACCCCGAGGTCGGCCGTCGCGCTGCCGAGGACCACGCGGAGGAGATCGAGGAGGCGCTCGCCGGCGCCGACATGGTCTTCGTCACCGCTGGCGAGGGCGGCGGCACGGGCACGGGCGGCGCGCCCGTCGTCGCTCGCATCGCCAAGAGCCTCGGCGCGCTCACCGTCGGCGTCGTGACGAAGCCGTTCTCGTTCGAGGGCCGCCGCCGCCAGGCGCAGGCCGAGGCTGGCGTCGAGGCGCTCAAGAACGAGGTCGACACGCTCATCGTCGTGCCGAATGACCGCCTGCTCGAGATCAGCGACATGGGCATCTCGATGGTCGAGGCCTTCGAGACCGCCGACCAGGTGCTGCTCGCGGGCGTGCAGGGCATCACCGACCTCATCACGACGCCGGGCCTCATCAACGTCGACTTCGCCGACGTGAAGTCGGTCATGCAGGGCGCGGGCTCCGCGCTCATGGGCATCGGCTCCTCGCGGGGCGCCGACCGGGCGATCAAGGCGGCGGAGCTCGCCGTCGCGAGCCCGCTGCTCGAGGCCAAGATCGACGGCGCCCACGGCGTGCTGCTCTCGATCCAGGCGGGCAGCAACCTCGGCATCCACGAGACCTACGACGCGGCGAAGCTCGTGCAGGAGGCCGTGCACCCCGAGGCGAACATCATCTTCGGCACCGTCATCGACGACACGCTCGGCGACGAGGTGCGCGTGACGGTCATCGCCGCGGGCTTCGACGGCGCCGGCCCGATCGCGAAGGACGACGACTCGGTCATCCGCACCGCGGCGCGCACCGAGATGGGCCTGCGCGAGTCGTCGCACAGCGCCCCGAGCGCGCAGGAGGCGCCCGCCGAGCGACGGCCGATCCCGGCCCCGCCCGTCGCCGACCACCTCACCGGTCCGGTGCAGCCGCTCACCCAGGTGGACGAGGAGGAGGACGAGTTCCTCCCCGACTTCCTCCGCTGACGTGACCGACACCCCCGCCGCGCGCCTGGCCGCGTTCCTCGACGAGCTCGAGGGCGCGCGCCGGGGGCGCGAGGTGACGCTCGTCGTCGTGACGAAGCTTCACCCGGCCTCGCTCGTGCGCGAGCTCGCCGAGGCGGGGCAGCGGCACTTCGGCGAGAGCCGGCACCCGGAGTCGCGCGACAAGGCGGCCGAGCTCGAGGACCTCGGGCTCACGTGGCACTTCGTCGGCCAGCTGCAGCGCAAGAAGGCGCGGCAGGTCGCCCGCTACGCCGACGTGCTGCACTCCATCGACTCCGTCGACCTCGTCGAGGCGCTCGAGGGCGGCGAGCCGGGCGACGAGCGCCCGGTGCGCGACGCGCTCGTGCAGATCAACCTGACCGACGACCCCGGCCGCGGCGGCGTCGCGCCTGCGGGGCTCGACGCGCTCGCCGAGCGCGTCGCCGCATCACCCGCGCTCCGGCTCCGGGGCGTCATGGCGGTCGCGCCGCTCGGCGAGGAGCCGGCGCGCGCCTTCGAGCGGCTCGCCTCGCTCGCCGAGCGCGCGCGATCGATCGACCCCGACGCCGACTGGATCTCCGCCGGCATGAGCGGCGACTGGCGCGAGGCGCTCGACCACGGCGCGACACACCTGCGCATCGGCACGGCAATCACGGGAAACCGTGCGACCGGCTTATAGCGTGAACCCAGCCACGAGGAGGATCCCATGAGCAACGCACTCAAGAAGGCTGCGATCTACTTCGGCTTCGCCGAGGAGGACGAGCTGACCCAGGAGGTCCGTCCTGTCGAGCGGGCCGAGAGCGAGGAGCGCGCGCCCCAGCCCGTGCGCGAGCGCGCGGCGGAGGAGCCGCGCCGCGCACCCGTCACGAAGCTCCGCGCGAGCCAGAAGGTGAACGACATGAGCGAGATCCTCACGGTGCACCCGCGCCAGTACAAGGACGCGAAGGCGATCGCCGAGGCGTTCCGCGCCGGCACGCCGGTGATCATCAACCTGTCGCAGATGACCGACGGCGACGCGCGTCGCCTGATCGACTTCTCCGCCGGGCTCACGCAGGGCCTCGAGGGCCGCATCGAGCGCGTGACGACGAAGGTCTACCTCCTCACCCCCGAGCACATCGCCGTCTCCGGCACGCGCTCGATCGACGAGGACGCCGACTCGGCCGTCTTCTCGCACTGACGCGCGCCCAGTGCTGCTCGTCTCGATCCTCGCCTGGGTCGTCCACACCGCCGCGCTGCTCGCGTTCTACCTCCTCTTCGCGCGCATCGTCGTCGACCTCGTGCGACAGGTGCGGCGCGACTGGCGGCCGACGGGCTTCTGGCTCGTCGTGTCGGTGTGGATCCTGCGGCTGACCGACCCGCCGCTGCGGTTCGTGCGCCGGTTCGTGAAGCCCGTGCGCGTGGGCGGCGCGATGCTCGACCTCGCGATGGTCGTGCTCATGCTCGCGCTGCTGCTCGTCATGACCATCGTCGGTCCCTTCCGGCTCCTGCCCGCCTGAGCGCTCGCTCGGTCGGCGCTTGGCTAGGATCGACAGAACGCCGTCCGCGGGCGGGTACAGTGAATCTGCGCTGCAGGCCCGCTCGGGCCGGGCAGCCGACGAAGAAAGGCAAGCCATGGCACTGACTCCTGACGACGTCGTCCACAAGCGCTTCGAGACGACGCGCTTCCGCGACGGCTACGACCAGGACGAGGTCGACGACTTCCTCGACGAGGTCGTCACCGAGCTGCGTCGCCTCATCGAGGAGAACGACGGGCTCCGGGCCGAGAACGAGCAGCTCCGCCAGGGCATCGCCCCCGCCGAGCCCGCGCCGGCCGCAGAGGTCGACAATGCGGAGCTCGACGCCCTCCGCAGCGAGAACGAGCAGCTCAAGCAGCAGCTCGCCGAGCGCGACGCCGCGCCGGTCGCGACCGAGCAGGCCGAGCCCGTCGCGGCCGCCGAGCCCGACACTGCCGAGCTCGACGCGCTGCGCGCCGAGAACGAGCAGCTCAAGCAGCAGCTCGCCGAGCAGCAGCAGAGCGCCGCGCAGGCCGCGCCCGAGCCCGCCGCCGAGGCTTCGAACCCCGTCCAGACCGAGGCCAACAGCCTCATCGTGCTCGCGCAGCGCCTGCACGACGAGCACGTCGCCGAGGGCGAGCGCAAGCGCGACGAGCTCGTCGCCGCTGCCGAGCAGACCGCCCAGCAGATCGAGGAGGCGGCCGAGGAGCGCAAGTCGCTGCTCGAGCAGGAGTTCGACCAGACCAAGGCCCGCCTCGACGAGCAGAAGTCGCTCCTCGAGCAGAAGATCGACGAGCTCAAGAGCTTCGAGCGCGACTACCGCCTCAAGCTGCGCGGCTACATCGAGAGCCAGCTGCGCGACCTCGACCGGTCGTCGTCGCTCGCCTTCGGCGGCCAGGGCGGCAGCTGAGCCGCTCGGTGACGCACGAGGCTGCACCCGAGACCCCGGGCGCGGCTCCGGCGGCGCGCTCCTGGCGCACGCTGGGGCTCGTGCTCGGGGTCGCGGCGCTCGTCTGGCTCGGCGACCTGCTCTCGAAGGAGTGGGTCATCGCCGAGATGGCCGAGGGCGAGCGCCGGCAGGTGCTCGGCGAGCTGCTGCAGTGGCACTTCGTGCGGAACCCCGGCGCCGCGTTCTCGCTCGCGGCCGGCTCGACCTGGATCTTCACGATCCTCGCCGCCGCGGTCGTGGTCGTCATCATCACGCAGCTGCGACGCATCCGCTCCATCTGGTGGGCGGCCGCGTTCGGCGGGCTCCTCGGCGGCACGCTCGGCAACCTGACCGATCGGCTCACCCGCGAGCCGGGCTTCTTCGTCGGCCACGTCGTCGACTTCATCCAGGTGTGGGGCTTCCCGGCGATCTTCAACGTCGCCGACATCTTCATCGTCTCGTCGATGATCGGCATCGTGCTGCTCGTGCTGCTGAACATCGGCCTCGACGGGCAGCGGCACACCGACGAGCCGACGGCGGCGGATGCGTCCGGCGAGCCGGGCACGGACGCCGAGGGACCGCGCGACTGATGGAGTCCCGCTTCCTGCAGGTGCCGCCCGGGCTCGACGGCTCGCGCGCCGACGCCGGCATCGCGCGGCTGCTCGGGCTCTCGCGCACCGCGGTGGTGGCGATGCTCGACGCGGGCGGCGCCGTGCAGGACGGCTCGGTGCTCGGGAAGTCGGATCGGCTGCGCGCCGACGCGTGGCTCGACCTCTCGTGGCAGCCGCGCGAGGAGCCCACGATCGTCGAGACGCCCGTGCCCGAGCTCGGCATCGTGCACGACGACGACGACATCGTGGTGGTCGACAAGCCCGCGGGCGTCGCCGCGCACCCGAGCATGGGCTGGCAGGGGCCGACGGTCGTCGGCGCGCTCGCCGCGGCAGGCTTCAGGATCGCGACCTCGGGCGCCGCCGAGCGGCAGGGCGTCGTGCACCGGCTCGACGCCGGCACGAGCGGGCTCATGGTGGTCGCGAAGAGCGAGCGGGCCTACTCGCGGCTCAAGGCCGCCTTCCACGACCGCGAGGTCGAGAAGATCTACCACGCCGCCGTGCAGGGGCACCCCGACCCGCTCGTCGGCACGATCGACGCGCCCATCGGGCGGCACCCGAACCACGAGTGGCGCTTCGCCGTCGTCTCGAGCGGCAAGCACGCCGTGACGCACTACGAGACGATCGAGGCGTTCCGCGGCGGCAGCCTGCTCGAGGTGCAGCTCGAGACGGGTCGCACCCACCAGATCCGCGTGCACATGGCGGCCAGGAGGCATCCGTGCCTCGGCGACGCGATGTACGGCGCCGACCCGACGGTGAGCGCCCGGCTCGGCCTCGAGCGGCAGTGGCTGCACGCGGTGCGGCTCGGCTTCAAGCACCCCGGCACGGGGGAGTGGGCGGTCTTCTCCTCCGAGCCCTCGCCCGAGCTCTCGCGCGCGCTCGACGTGCTGCGCGAGGACTGACAGCCGGCGCGCGAGCCGCCGCCCGCGGTGGGCGCCCCGCCGTAGGATCGAGGGGCCATGGCAGACTCCTTCGCGCACCTCCACGTCCACACCGAGTACTCGATGCTCGACGGCGCCGCTCGCATCAACGAGCTCATGAAGGCGGTGCAGGAGGAGGGGATGCCGGCGGTCGCGATGACCGACCACGGGAACGTCTTCGGCGCCTACGAGTTCTGGAAGGCGGCACGCGCGCAGGGCGTCAAGCCCATCATCGGCACCGAGGCGTACATCACGCCCGGCACCCACCGCAGCGACAAGACGCGCGTGAAGTGGGGCGGCGCCGACGCCTCGCCCGGCGACGACGTCTCGGGCAGCGGCGCGTACACGCACATGACGCTGCTCGCCGAGAACGACGAGGGGCTGCGCAACCTCTTCCGGCTCTCGTCCTACGCCTCGATGGAGGGCTTCTACTTCAAGCCCCGCATGGACCGCGAGCTGCTCGAGCGCTACTCGACCGGGCTCATCGCGACGACCGGCTGCCCCTCGGGCGAGGTGCAGACGCGGCTGCGGCTCGGGCAGTTCGACGCCGCGCTCGAGGCGGCCGCGAGCTACCGCGACCTCTTCGGCGCCGACAACTACTTCCTCGAGATCATGGACCACGGGCTCGAGATCGAGCGGCGCGTCAAGGACGACCTGCTCGAGATCGGCTCGCGCCTCGGGCTGCCGCTGCTCGCGACGAACGACCTGCACTACACGCACGCGGAGGACGCGAAGAGCCACGAGGCGCTGCTGTGCGTGCAGTCGGGCTCGACGATGGACGACCCGAACCGCTTCCGGCTCGAGGGCGGCGGCTACTACGTCAAGTCGGCCGCCGAGATGCGCCACCTCTTCCGCGACCTGGAGGGCGCGAGCGACAACACGCTGCTCGTCGCCGAGCGGTGCAACGTCGAGTTCGACGAGTCGGCGAACTACATGCCGCGCTTCCCGGTGCCCGAGGGCCACACGGAGGAGTCGTGGTTCCGGCACGAGGTGCAGGTGGGCCTCGAGCGCCGCTACCCGGGCGGCATCCCCGACGCCGTCCACCGGCAGGCGGAGTACGAGATGGGCGTCATCTCGAACATGGGCTTCCCGGGCTACTTCCTCGTCGTCGCCGACTTCATCAACTGGGCGAAGGACAACGGCATCCGCGTCGGCCCCGGCCGCGGCTCGGGCGCCGGCTCGATGGCCGCCTACGCGATGCGCATCACCGACCTCGACCCGCTCGAGCACGGCCTCATCTTCGAGCGCTTCCTCAACCCCGACCGCGTCTCGATGCCCGACTTCGACATCGACTTCGACGACCGCCGGCGCCCCGAGGTCATCCGCTACGTGACCGAGAAGTACGGCTCGGAGCGCGTCGCCCAGATCGTCACGTACGGCACGATCAAGTCGAAGCAGGCGCTCAAGGACGCATCCCGCGTGCTCGGCTTCCCCTTCGGGATGGGCGAGAAGCTCACGAAGGCGATGCCGCCCGCGGTGATGGGCAAGGACATCCCGCTCTCGGGCATCTTCGACGAGAAGCACGAGCGCTACAAGGAGGCCGGCGACGTGCGGGCGGTCATCGAGACCGACCCCGACGCGAAGACCGTCTTCGAGACCGCGCGCGGGCTCGAGAACCTCAAGCGCCAGTGGGGCGTGCACGCGGCGGGCGTCATCATGTCGTCCGACCCCCTCATCGACATCATCCCGATCATGAAGCGCGAGCAGGACGGCGCGATCATCACGCAGTTCGACTACCCCGCGTGCGAGTCGCTCGGCCTGATCAAGATGGACTTCCTCGGGCTCCGCAACCTCACGATCGTCTCGGATGCGCTCGACAACGTCCGCGCGAACCGGGGCGAGGAGCTCGACCTCGAGACGCTCCCGCTCGACGACCGCGGCGCGTACGAGCTGCTGCAGCGCGGTGACACGCTCGGCGTCTTCCAGCTCGACGGCGGGCCGCTGCGCTCGCTCCTGCGGCTCATGAAGCCCGACAGCTTCGGCGACATCTCGGCCGTCATCGCGCTCTACCGGCCGGGCCCGATGGGCGCCGACTCGCACACGAACTACGCGCTGCGCAAGAACGGGCTCCAGGAGATCACGCCGATCCACCCCGAGCTCGAGGAGCCGCTCGCCGAGATCCTCGCCGAGAGCTACGGCCTCATCATCTACCAGGAGCAGGTGATGGCGGTCGCGCAGAAGGTCGCCGGCTACTCGCTCGGCCAGGCCGACATCCTGCGGCGCGCGATGGGCAAGAAGAAGAAGGCCGAGCTCGACAAGCAGTTCGAGGCCTTCTCGGGCGGCATGCTCGAGCGCGGCTACTCGGCCGCCGCTGTCAAGGCCCTCTGGGACATCCTGCTGCCCTTCTCGGACTACGCGTTCAACAAGGCGCACTCCGCCGCCTACGGCGTCATCTCCTACTGGACCGCCTACCTCAAGGCGCACTACCCGGCCGAGTACATGGCGGCGCTGCTGACGAGCGTCGGCGACTCGAAGGACAAGATGGCGCTCTACCTCTCGGAGTGCCGCCGGATGGGCATCACGGTGCTCCCGCCGGACGTCAACGAGTCGTCGCTCTACTTCACGGCCGTCGGCGACGACATCCGCTTCGGCCTCGGCGCGGTGCGGAACGTCGGCGATGGCGTGGTCGACGGCATCATCACGGCGCGCACGCGCGAGGGCGCCTACTCGAGCTTCCACGACTTCCTGAAGAAGGTGCCGCTCGGCGTCGCGAACAAGCGCACGGTCGAGTCGCTCATCAAGTCGGGCGCGTTCGACAGCCTCGGCGCGACGCGTCGCGCGATGCTCGAGATCCACGAGGATGCGGTGGATGCCGCCGTCTCGATCAAGCGCAACGAGGCCAACGGGCAGGTCGACCTCTTCGGCGACATCTTCGACGACCTCGAGACCGTCGCCGACCGCGTGCCCGACCGCCCGGAGTGGGGCAAGAAGGACAAGCTCGCGTTCGAGCGCGAGATGCTCGGGCTCTACGTCTCCGACCACCCGCTCTCGGGGCTCGAGCTCGAGCTCGCGAAGCACGCGACGCACCAGATCCAGGACCTCGCGGACTCGGCCGAGGACGGCGACACCGTCACGCTCGCGGGGCTCATCACGAACGTGCAGCACCGCGTGGCGCGTAACTCTGGCAACCAGTACGGCATCTTCTCGCTCGAGGACTTCGGCGGCGAGCTCGAGGTCATGGTGCTCGGGAAGACCTACACCGAGTTCCGGCCGGCGCTCGTGCCCGACCAGGTGGTCGTCGTGCGCGGCCGAGTGCGCACCCGCGACGACGGCTTCACGGTGCACGCGAACATGATCGACACCCCCGACGTGCAGCCGATCGACGAGAGCCGGCCGCTCGAGCTGCGGATCCCCGAGCGGCGCGCCTCGATGACGGCGATGCGCGAGCTGCGGTCACTGCTCGAGCGCCACTCGGGCCCGACCGACGTGCGGCTCGCGCTCGAGCGCCCCGAGGTGCTGCGGGTCTTCTCGCTGCCGCAGAAGGTGCGCGTCTCGAGCGACCTCTTCGGCGAGATCAAGAGCCTGCTCGGCCCCGCCTCGATCGCCTGACCCGCCCCGCGCCACCCGCGCACGCCGCCCCGCCCGTGAGTGGCGCCCGCGGCAGGTGAGTGGCGCCCGCGGCAGGTGAGTGGCGCCCGCGGCAGGTGAGTGGCGCCCGCGGCAGGTGAGTGGCGCCCGCGGCAGGTGAGTGGCGCCCGCGGTGGGTGAGTGGCGGACGACGCCGCCACTCACCTGCGGGAGCCGCCACTCAGGCGCGGGAGGCGCTGCTCGGCGGCAGGGCAGGGGCGGCGCGGGCGGGCGCGGCGAATACGATGGAGGTCATGCTCCGACGACTCGACCTCACGACGCTGCCCGGGGATCAGGAGCTGCGCGCGCTGCTGCCGCGGCCGGCGGTCGACGTCGAGCGCGCGCTGCCCGCCGCGCAGGAGCTCATCGCCGACGTGCGCGAGCGCGGCGCCGACGCGCTCGTCGCGCAGGCCGAGCGCTTCGACGGCGTGCGGCCCGCCGACCTCCGCGTGCCGAGCGAGGCGGTCGAGCGCGCGCTCGCCGAGCTGGATCCCGCCGTGCGCACCGCGCTCGAGACGGCGATCGCCCGCGTGCGCGTCGGCTCCGCCGCGCAGGTGCCGCCGCCGAGCTCGGTCGAGCTCGCGCCGGGCGCGGTGGTCGAGCTGCGCTGGCAGCCGGTCGACCGCGTCGGCCTCTACGTGCCGGGCGGCAAGGCCGTCTACCCCTCGAGCGTCGTGATGAACGTCGTGGCGGCCCAAGCGGCGGGCGTCGGCTCGATCGCGGTCGGGAGCCCCGCGCAAGCCGAGCACGGCGGGCTCCCGCACCCGACGATCCTCGCCGCGTGCGCGCTGCTGGGCGTCGACGAGGTCTACGCGATGGGCGGCGCCGGCGCGATCGGCGCCTTCGCGCACGGCGTGCCGGGCATCGGCCTCGAGCCCGTCGACGTCGTCACGGGCCCCGGCAACGTCTTCGTCGCTGCCGCGAAGCGCGCCGTCGCGGGCCGTGTGCGCGTCGACGCCGAAGCCGGCCCGACCGAGATCCTCGTGATCGCCGACGAGAGCGCCGATCCCGAGCTCATCGCCGCCGACCTCGTGAGCCAGGCCGAGCACGACGAGCTCGCGGCGGCCGTGCTCGTGACCGACAGCACGGACCTCGCCGACCGCGTCGACGCATCCGTCGCCCGCCGTGCCGCCGCGACCGCCGCGGCCGAGCGCGTCTCGACGTCGCTCGCCGGCGAGCAGTCGGCGATCGTGCTCGTCGCCGACCTCGAGGCCGCCGCACGCGTGAGCGATGCCTACGCGCCCGAGCACCTCGAGATCCAGTCGCGCGACGACGACGCCGTGCTCGCGCGCATCCACCACGCCGGCGCGATCTTCCTCGGCCCGCACTCGCCCGTGAGCCTCGGCGACTACGCCGCGGGCTCCAACCACGTGCTGCCGACCGGCGGCCAGGCGCGCCGCGTCGCGGGGCTCGGCGCCGCGACCTTCCTGCGGCCGCAGCAGGTCGTGCGCTACGACCGCGCGGCGCTCGAGGCGGTGCGCGCCGACGTCGTCGCCCTCGCGGGCGCCGAGGGCCTGTCCGCGCACGGCGAGGCGATCGACGCCCGGTTCGAGGAGGCGCGCTGATGCACTGCCCGTTCTGCCGCAACCCCGACTCGCGCGTCGTCGACTCGCGCACGACCGACGACGGCACGTCGATCCGCCGCCGTCGCCAGTGCACCGAGTGCGGGCGCCGGTTCACGACCGTCGAGACCGCGAGCCTCTCGGTCGTCAAGCGCTCGGGCGTGCTCGAGCCGTTCCGGCGCGAGAAGGTCATCGAGGGCGTGCGGAAGGCCGTGCGAGGCCGCCCCGTGACCGACGCCGACCTCGCGAGCGTCGCCCAAGCGGTCGAGGAGACCGTGCGCGCGACCGGCGCGAGCCAGATCGACGCGAACGAGATCGGCCTCGCGGTGCTGCCGCCGCTGCGCGCGCTCGACGAGGTCGCCTACCTGCGCTTCGCGAGCGTCTACAACGCCTTCGACTCGCTCGACGACTTCGAGGCGGCGATCCGGGCGCTCCGCGAGGAGCGCGCCGCGGCGGCCGACAGCGCCGAGGACGACCGGTGACCGCCTACGACCTGCTGTTCCGGCACGGCTTCGCGCACGTCGACCCCGAGCGCGCGCACCACCTCGGCGCGGCCGCGATCCGCGCGATCGGCGCCGCGCGCCCCGGGGTGCGGACGGATGCGCGGCTGACGACGCAGGCGCTCGGCCGTCGGTTCCCGACCCCGTTCGGCGTCGCCGCGGGCTTCGACAAGGACGCGACGATGATCGCGGGCCTCGGCGCGCTCGGCTTCGGCCACGTCGAGGTCGGCACGATCACGGCCCGCGCGCAGCCCGGCAACGAGCGGCCGCGCCTGTTCCGGCTCGTCGACGACCGCGCGCTCGTCAACCGGATGGGCTTCAACAACGGGGGAGCGGCGGCCGCCGCCGAGCGCATCGCCGCCGCTCGCGAGGCGCGCTCCCGACCGGTGATCGGCGTCAACATCGGCAAGAGCCGCGTCGTCGACGCCGATGACGCCGCGGCCGTCGAGGCCGACTACCTGCACTCGGCGCGCCTCCTCGCGCCGGTCGCCGACTACCTCGCCGTCAACGTCTCCTCGCCGAACACGCCGGGCCTCCGCGGCCTGCAGGAGGAGCGGGTGCTCGAGCCGCTGCTCGCCGCCGTGCGCGAGGCGGCCGGCGCGGTGCCCGTGCTCGTGAAGATCGCGCCCGACCTCGACGACGAGCAGGTCGCGGGCATCGCCGCGCTCGCCACCCGGCTCGAGCTCGCCGGCATCATCGCGACGAACACGACGATCCGCCGCGACGGGCTGCGGACGGCGGCGGATGCGGTGGCTCGCGCGGGCGCGGGCGGCCTGTCGGGGCCGCCGGTCGCGTCGCGCTCGCTCGCGGTGCTCCGCCTGCTGCGCGCCGAGCTGCCCGGCGCGATCGACGTCGTCTCGGTCGGCGGCGTCGAGACCGCCGCCGACGTGCGCGAGCGGCTCGAGGCGGGCGCCGCGCTCGTGCAGGGCTACACGGGCTTCATCTACCGCGGGCCGGGGTGGGCGCGCGAGATCAACCGCGGGCTGCTCGCCGGCTGACCGCGCCGACCCAGCCGGCCGAGCGAGCCGCTCCGGCGGCTACTCCGGGTACTTGAAGAGCTTCGTCTTCGGCTTCGGCATGCGCATGAACGGCAGCTGCACCGACCGCATGGTCGCGTACCAGCCGTGCCCCTTCGCATCCTTCTCGCCGAACTTGCCGCGGATCGCGCGCCGCAGCTGCCACGCCATGAAGACGGAGTCGAGCACGACGATGATGACGAAGCCCCACAGCACGAGGTTCGCGATGAGGCGCCACTGCGGGTCGTTGAGGAACGTCATGACGAGCACGACGATCATCATCGGCATCGCGAGCGTGCCGATCGACAGGCGCGCGTCGACGAAGTCGCGCACGTAGCGGCGCACCGGGCCCTTGTCGCGCGCCGGCAGGTACTTCTCGTCGCCCGCCTCGAAGCCGCGGCGCGCCTTCTCGCGCTCCGCGCGCATCTTGTCCTGCATCTGGCGGCGGGCTTCCTTGCGGTCCTCCGGCACGAGCGGCCGGCGGTTGCGGGCGACCTGCTCCGACTGCTTGGGCGTGCGACGGCCCGAGGGCTCGGGAGCGGCGACGGCCTTGTCGTCGGCGGAACGGCGGAACAGGGCCACGGGGAGGTCCTTCTCGTTGTGTGCCAGGGGAGCCCCCATCCTACCGCCGCGCGCGTGCCGTGCCCGCGCCTAGGATCGAGCGCATGACTCTCGCCTCCGCTGACTCCAGCGCGCTCTCCGAGCGCGACCAGGCCATCCTCGCCGCCGTCGACGCCGGGTTCGCCCGCGCGGTCGAGGATCTCAAGGCGCTCGTGCGCATCCCCTCCGTCTCGTGGGACGCGTACGACCCCGCGCACGTGCGGGAGAGCGCCGAGGCGGTCGCCGCGCTCGCCGAGGGCACCGGCGTGTTCGAGCGCGTCTCGATCGAGCGCGCGCCGATCGGCGACACCGACCAGCTCGGCCAGCCCGCCGTGCTCGCGACGCGCGCGGCGCGGAACGGCAAGCCCTCGATCCTGCTCTACGCCCACCACGACGTGCAGCCGTGGGGCGACGAGGCGCTATGGCGCACGCCGCCGTTCGAGCCCACCGAGATCGACGGCCGGCTCCACGGCCGCGGCGCCTCCGACGACAAGGCCGGCGTCATCACCCACATCGCCGCCGTGCGCGCGCTCGCCGAGGTGCTCGACCCCGAGGTCGGCCTCGCGCTGTTCATCGAGGGGGAGGAGGAGCACGGCTCCCGCTCCTTCCAGCGCTTCCTCGAGCTGCACGCCGATGCGCTGCGCGCCGACGTCATCGTCGTCGCCGACAGCGACAACTGGTCGATCGAGACGCCTTCGCTCACCGTCGCGCTGCGCGGCAACGTCGCGCTCAACGTGCGCATCACGACGCTCGGCCACGCGAGCCACTCCGGCATGTACGGCGGGGCGGTGCCGGATGCGATGCTCGCGTTCGCGAAGCTCGCCGCGACCATCTGGGACGGCGAGGGCTCGGTCGCGATCGCGGGGCTCACCGAGGCCGACCTCGACGTGCCCGAGCAGTCCGAGCAGCACCTGCGCGACGAGGCGGCGGTGCTCGAGGGCGTCGAGCTCATCGGCACGGGGCCGCTCCTGCGCCGCCTGTGGGCGAAGCCCGCCGCGACGATCACGGGCGTCGACGCGCCGAGCGTGCCCGACGCATCCAACACGATCCTCCCGACGATGCGCTTCCGCCTCTCGACCCGCATCGCGCCGGGCCAGTCGGCCGCCGACGCGTTCGCCGCGATCGAGCGCCACCTGCGCGCGCACGTGCCCTTCGGCGCGCACCTCGAGATCACCGACGTCGACCTCGGCGACCCCTTCCTCGTCGACGCGTCGGGCTGGGGCGCCGAGGCGGCGAAGCGGGCGATGGCGGATGCGTGGGGTGCCGAGCCCGTCGAGGCCGGCATCGGCGGGTCCATCCCGTTCATCGCCGACCTCGTCGCGCAGTTCCCGGGCGCCCAGATCCTCGTGACGGGCGTCGAGGACCCCGGCACGATGGCGCACAGCCCCAACGAGTCGCAGCACCTCGGGGTGCTCAAGCGCGCGATCGGCGCGGAGGCGCTGCTGCTCGCGCGCGCGGGCGACCGACAGGCGTAGACTGGGGGACGCCGGCTCGCCCGGCCGAACGAAGGGAGCGAACCCATGACGGATGTCGCGACGCACGGCGTCACGCTCACCGACACGGCCGCCGACAAGGTGCGCCGCCTGCTCGACCAGGAGGGCCGCGACGACCTGCGGCTGCGCGTCGCCGTGCAGCCGGGCGGCTGCTCCGGCCTCATCTACCAGCTCTACTTCGACGAGCGGATGCTCGACGGCGACGTCGTGCGCGACTTCGACGGCGTCGAGGTCATCGTCGACCGCATGAGCGTGCCCTACCTCGACGGCTCGACGATCGACTTCGAGGACACGATCCAGAAGCAGGGCTTCACGATGGACAACCCCAACGCGCAGGGTTCCTGCGCGTGCGGAGACTCGTTCCACTGACGTACGCAAGGCACCACGCCGGAGCGCCGCGGATCCACTCGGAACCGCGGCGCTCCGCCGTTGCACGGCCGGTTCGGTGGAGCGTCGCCGGGGCCTGAGCGCCGTCTGTGGGTACTAGGATCGAGGGAGACTGCTCAAGGACTCGGAGGAAGACATTGCGCAATCGTCGATCTCGCTGGATCGCCGCCCCGGTCGCGGTGGTCGTCGCTCTTGCGCTCGCGGGATGCACCCAGGCACAGCTCCAGGGGTACATGCCGTCCGAGCCCGGGCTGACGAACCACGTCGACCGCATCATGGGGCTCTGGACGACCTCGTGGATCGTCCTGATGGGCGTCGGCATCATCACGTGGGGCCTCATGATCTGGGCCGCGATCGCCTACCGCCGCCGCCGGGGCCAGACGGGCCTGCCGGTGCAGCTGCGGTACCACATGCCGATCGAGATCTTCTTCACGATCGTGCCGGTCGTGCTCGTCGCGGGCTTCTTCGCGTTCACCGCGCGTGACCAGGCGATCATCGAGGAGCCGATCGAGGACCCCGACTACTCGCTCACCGTCTACGGCAAGCGCTGGTCGTGGGACTTCGTCTACGAGCGCGAGGGCCAGGACCCGGTCTACTACCAGGGCATCCAGGTGCAGAACGACCCCGAGACGGGGCAGATGCAGGCCGACTCGCTGCCGACGCTGTACCTCCCGACGAACTCGTCGATCGAGATCACGCTCGAGGCGCGCGACGTCGCGCACTCCTTCTGGGTGGTGGAGTTCCTCTACAAGAAGGACATGCTGCCCGGCGTCACCAACCACATGTACTTCGAGACCGGCGACCAGGAGGGCGTGCTGCGCGGCAAGTGCGCCGAGCTCTGCGGCGAGTACCACGCGTACATGCTCTTCAACGTCGAGCTCGTCAGCCCGGAGGAGTACGACGCCTACCTCGAGAGCCTTGAGCAGCAGGGCTTCGTGGGCGAGATCGGCGAGTCGATCAACCCCTTCTCGGGCGACGAGAACGTCGACCCGGCCCGTGACGAGGACGTCGACACCACGAACGAAGGCGAGGACCGCTGATGACTGCCACGGTGACGCCCGGTACGCAGACGCGACCGGCGTTGAGCCCGGGGGCTGAGCGCAAGGGCAACGTGCTGGTCAAGTGGATCACCACCACCGACCACAAGACGATCGGGTACCTCTACCTGATCACCTCGTTCCTCTTCTTCCTCATCGCCGGCGTCATGGCGCTGCTGATCCGCGCCCAGCTGTTCGCGCCTGGCCTCGAGGTCGTGCCGACGGAGGAGCAGTACAACCAGCTCTTCACGATGCACGGCACGATCATGCTGCTGATGTTCGCGACGCCGCTCTTCGCGGGCTTCGCGAACGTCATGATGCCGCTGCAGATCGGCGCCCCCGACGTCGCGTTCCCGCGGCTCAACGCGCTCGCCTACTGGATGTTCTCGTTCGGCTCGCTCATCGCGGTCGCGGGCTTCCTCACGCCGCAGGGCGCCGCGTCGTTCGGCTGGTTCGCCTACACGCCGCTCTCGACGACGGCGTTCTCGCCCGGCATCGGCGGGCACCTCTGGGTGCTCGGCCTCGGCCTCTCGGGCTTCGGCACGATCATGGGTGGCGTCAACTTCATCACGACGATCATCACGATGCGCGCTCCGGGCATGACGATGTTCCGGATGTCGATCTTCACCTGGAACGTGCTCATCACGTCGATCCTCGTGATCGTCGTCTTCCCGGTGCTCGCGGCCGCGATGTTCGGCCTTGCGATGGACCGCATCCTCGGCGGCCACATCTACGATCCGGCGAACGGCGGAGCTGTGCTCTGGCAGCACCTCTTCTGGTTCTTCGGGCACCCGGAGGTGTACATCATCGCGCTGCCGTTCTTCGGCATCATCTCCGAGATCACCCCGGTGTTCTCGCGGAAGCCGATCTTCGGCTACAACACGCTCGTCGGCGCGACGATCGCGATCGCGGCGCTCTCGGTCACGGTGTGGGCGCACCACATGTACGTCACCGGCACGGTGCTGCTGCCGTGGTTCGCACTCATGACGATGCTCATCGCGGTACCCACGGGCGTCAAGATCTTCAACTGGATCGGCACGATGTGGCGAGGCTCCATCACGTGGGAGTCGCCGATGATCTGGACGCTCGGGTTCCTCGTGACGTTCACGTTCGGCGGCCTCACGGGCGTCATCCTCGCCTCGCCGCCGCTCGACTTCCACATCTCCGACACGTACTTCGTGGTCGCGCACTTCCACTACGTCGTGTTCGGCACCGTCGTGTTCGCGATGTTCGCGGGCTTCTACTTCTGGTGGCCGAAGTGGACCGGCAAGATGCTCAACGACCGGCTGGGCCACGTGCACTTCTGGATGCTGTTCATCGGCTTCCACATGACCTTCCTCATCCAGCACTGGCTGGGCGTGATGGGCATGCCGCGCCGGTACTACACGTACCTCGTGGAGGACGGCTTCACGTGGATGAACCAGGTCTCGACGATCGGCTCGATGATCCTCGGCCTGTCGATGATCCCGTTCCTCTGGAACGTCTGGATCACGGCGCGCACCGCGCCGCGCGTGACGGTCGACGACCCGTGGGGCACCGGCCGCTCGCTCGAGTGGGCGACGAGCTGCCCGCCGCCGCGCCACAACTTCCACTCGATCCCGCGCATCCGCTCGGAGTCGCCGGCGTTCGACCTGCACCACCCGAACGCGGGCATGCAGTACGGCGTGGGAGTGGGCGCGCTCAAGGACGCCCCGCAGCGCCCGGTCGTGGATCTGTCTGACGAGGAGGTGCGCTGACATGCGCGTCAACATCATCCTGATGGCGATCCTGACCGCCTTCTTCCTCCTCTGCTCGGCGGCGTACACGATCTGGCACATGCTCGCGTACGACGGCCGGGTCGAGTGGGCCGGCACCCTGGGCCTCGCGCTCACGGGCCTCATGTCGGGCCTCATCGGGTTCTACCTCGTGCTCGTGCGCCGCGGGCAGGGCGGGGCAGAGCACCCGTCCGACCGCCTCGACGCCGAGATCGACGACGCCGACCCGGAGGAGGGGCACTACTCCCCGTGGAGCTGGTGGCCGATCGGCGTGGGCTTCGCCCTCGCGCTCGTGTTCCTCTCCCCGACGGGGCCGACGTTCCTCATCCCGATCGCGGCCGTGCTGCTCATCATCATGCTCGTCGGCTGGGTCTACGAGCACTACCGCGGCAACTTCACGCACTGACCGCTCGCAGCGCAAGCGCCCCGTCCCCCGCGGACGGGGCGCTTCGCCGTCCCGGCTCAGGCGGCGCGACCCGCACGCCGCCCGGTGTGCAGGCAGCCGCCGAGGAACGTGCCCTCGAGCGCGCGGTAGCCGTGCACGCCGCCGCCGCCGAAGCCCGCCGCCTCGCCGACCGCGAAGAGCCCGGGGATCGGCTCGCCGTCGGCGCCGAGCGCGCGCGAGTCGAGGTCGGTCTGGATGCCGCCGAGCGTCTTCCGCGTGAGCGTGTGCAGGCGGACGGCGATGAGCGGCCAGTGGCGCTCGTCGAGGATGCGGTGGGGCGCGGCGGTGCGCACGAGCCGGTCGCCGACGTACTCGCGCGCGCGGCGGATCTCGACCGCTTGCGGGTCGTCCGAGGCGGGGTCGGCCACGGCCGCGTCGCGCTCGCGGATCGCTGCGACGACCGCCGCGCGGTCGAGGCCGGGGCCGAGCCGCTCCATGCCGTCGAGCAGCTCGGTGAGGCTGCCGGCGACGACGAAGTCCTCGCCGTGGTCGAGGAACGCCTGCACGGGCGCGGGCGCGCCGGGCAGCACACGCTGGGCGAGCCTGCGGATGCTCCTGCCGGTGAGGTCGGGGTTCTGCTCCGAGCCCGAGAGCGTGAACTCCTTCTCGACGATCGACTGCGTGAGCACGAACCACGAGTGCTCGGCGCCGACCGAGCGCAGGTGCTCGAGCGTCGAGAGCGTGTCGAAGCCCGGGTAGTTGGGGGAGGGCAAGCGGCGGCCGCGGTGGTCGAGCCACAGGCTCGAGGGACCTGGCAGGATCCGGATGCCGTGCTGCGGCCAGACCGGATCCCAGTTGCGGATGCCCTCGGTGTAGTGCCACATGCGGTCGCCGTTCACGAGCCGGGCACCGGCATCCGCCGCGATCGCGAGCCCGGAGCCGTCGACGTGCACCGGCACGCCCCGCACCGCTGTCTCGGGCGCGGCGCCGAGCCGCGCGGGCCACAGCTCGCGCACGCGCTCGAGCTCGCCGCCGATGCCGCCGGTCGCCACGACTACCGACTCGGCGCGCAGCTCGAAGCCGCCGACCGCCTCGCGGCTCGAGGGCTCACCGCGCACGGTGACGTCGGGCGCGAGCCGGGAGCCGGCGACGCCGACGACGCGACCGTCCTCGACGAGCAGCCGCTCGGCGCGGTGCCGGAACGAGAGCTGCGCGCGACCGTCGGCGACCGCGTCGCGCAGCCGCCGCGTGAACGGCGCGACGAGCCCGGGGCCCGTGCCCCACACGATGTGGAAGCGAGGCACCGTGTTGCCGTGGCCGCCGGGCGTCCGCGCGCCGCGCTCGGCATGCCCGACGATGGGGAAGAGCCCGACGCCGAGCGCGCGCAGCCACGGCCGCAGCTCGCGGTGGGCGAAGTCGAGGTAGGCGTCCGCCCACTGCCGGGCCCACGCATCCTCGTCCCGGTCGAAGCCTGCCGACGCAGCCCAGTCGGCGCGCGCGAGCTCGAGGGAGTCGGCGATGCCGAGCCGGCGCTGCTCGGGGGAGTCGACGAGCAGCAGCCCGCCGAACGACCAGTAGGCCTGGCCACCGATCGCGTGCGGGCCCTCCTGGTCGATGATGCGCACGCGGCGGCCGCGCTCGAGCGCCTCGCTCGCGGTCACGAGACCGGCGAGGCCGGCGCCGATCACCAGGACGTCGTCGGCCATGGTGCTCCTCCTCGAGGGCTGGGTCAGCGGATGAGCGGGTTGCGGTTGAGCATGGCGGTCGCGGCCCGCTCGAAGTAGTCCTCGACCTCGGCGCGCAGCAGCGGCGCCGGGTCGAGCGCGTCGAGCGCGCCACGCATGCACGCGATCCACCGGTCGCGCGCATCCGGGTCGATCGCGTAGGCGGCGTGGCGCATCCGCAGGCGCGGGTGGCCGCGCTGCTCGCCGTAGGTCGTCGGTCCGCCCCAGTACTGCTCGAGGAACATGCGCAGCCGGTCCTCGGCGCCGGCGCGGTCGTCGGCCGGGTACATCGGGCGCAACACCTCGTCGGCCCACACGCGCTCGTAGAACTCGTGCACGAGCGCACGGAAGAACGCCTCCCCGCCGATGGCCTCGTGCATGCTCTGGTTCGTCACCTCGACTGCTCCATCCCCTTGACGACGATGCTCTGCATCGACGGCAGGTGCAGGCCGAGGTCGTCGAGGCCGAGCTTGACGCGGCGCCGCAGCTCGCGGCCCGCCTCGTACTTCGCGCTCGCCTTCGTGCGCACGACGAGCCGGATGACGATCGCCTCCGACGAGACCGACTCGACGCCCCACACCTCGGGCTTGTCGATGATGCGGTGGAGCCACGCCGGGTCCTCGCTCATGCGCGTGGCGATCTCGAGCAGCCGCTCCTGCACGCGGTCGATGTCGACGTCGTACGGCACGGCCTGGTCGATGATGACGCGCGCCCAGCCCTGCGACTCGTTGCCGACCCTGACGATCTCGCCGTTCCGCACGTACCAGAGCGTGCCGTGCACGTCGCGCACCTGGGTCACGCGGATGCCGACCGACTCGACGACGCCGGACGCCTCGCCGAGGTCGACGACGTCGCCGATGCCGAGCTGGTCCTCGAAGACCATGAACAGGCCGTTGAGGAAGTCCTTGATGACGCCCTGCGCGCCGACGCCGGCCGCCGCCCCGAGGAAGCCCGCCATCGCGACGAGCGAGGCGGCGTTCACGCCGAGGATGGACAGGATGAGGATGAGCGCGAGCGCGCCGATGACCCACGCCGCGAGCGTGTTGAGCACGCTGCCGATCGCGCGGGTGCGCTGCACGACCCGCACTTGCGCGAGCGGCGAGTTCGACAGCGCCTCGGTGTCGGCGGCGTCGGCCCGGCGCTTGACGCCCGAGACGACGCCGTGCACGACCCGGCCGATCGCCGCCTTGACGATCCAGTAGGCGACGAACGCGCCGAGGATCGCGAGCAGCACGCCGACCGGCTGGCCCCAGCTCTCCCACCACTCGGCGACGGCGGCCCAGCCGGTCGCCGACGCCTCATCCGTCGCCGCAGTCCGCATCCCGTCTCCGATCAGGCGTCGCGCTCCTGCGCCTCGAGCGCGCGCTCGACGCCGGCGAGGTGCTCGACGACGATGCGGCGCAGCGCGGGCGCGGCCGACTCGTTGCGCTCGAGCCACTCGCGCGTCGTGCGCGCGAGCCGCTCGTCGGCGACGACGGCGGGGTAGAGGCCGACGAGCAGCCCCTCCGCGACCTGGTAGGTGCGCGTGTCCCAGATGCCGTGGATCGCCTCGTGGTACCGATCGACGATCGCGTCGAGGCTGGATGCGTCGTTGACGTGCACGAGGCCGAGCCCCGTGTAGCGCACGATCATGTTCGAGGCACCCGCCTGGTCGACGACCGACGCGAACGCCGCTTCCTTCGCCTCCGGCGTGGGGATCGTCGCCCGCGCGCGAGCGGCGAACTGCCGGCCGGTCGCGGTGTCGTCGCTCGCGAGCTCCGCCGCGATCTCCGCCTCGCCCGCGGCACCGTTGAGCACGAGGCCGTCGAGCAGCTGCCAGCGCAGGTCGGCGTCGACCTCGAGGCCCTCGAGCGAGCGCGAGCCGTCGAGCAGGCCGCGGAGGGCCTCGACGTGCTGCTCGGTCGAGGCGAGTCCCGCGAAGGCGCCCACGAACTGGAACTGCGCGTCGGAGCCGGGCTCCGCATCCACGACGAGCGACCACAGCGCGTCGCCGATGCGCTCGATCGTCGCGGCGCGGCGCGAGGGGTGCACGTAGGTGCGCGCCGCCTGGGCGAGCTGCGCGAGCGCGAGCCGGATGGTCGTCGACTCGGTCTCGGCGCCGATGTTCGCGAGCACGAGGTCGACGTAGTCGCTCGCGGGGGTCTCGCCGTCGCGCGTCGCATCCCACGCGGCGCCCCACACGAGGGCGCGAGCGAGCGGGTCGTCGATGTCGCGCAGGCTCGCGAGCGCCGTCGCCATCGACTGCTCGTCGAGGCGGATCTTCGCGTACGCGAGGTCGTCGTCGTTGAGCAGGATGAGCGCGGGGCGCAGGTGGCCGACGAGCTGCGGCACGTTCGTCACCGCGCCCGCGACGTCGAGCTCGATGCGCTCGCGGCGCACGAGCTTGCCCTTGACCTCGTCGTAGAAGCCGATCGCGAGGCGGTGCGGGCGCAGCGTCGGCCACTCGGCCGGCGCGGTCTGCTCGATCGTGAACGCGGTGATGATGCCGTCCTGCGTCGTCTCGATCGTCGGGCGCAGCGTGTTGACGCCGGCCGTCTCGAGCCACAGCTCGCTCCACTCGCCGAGGTCGCGGCCGCTCGCCGCCTCGAGCTCGGCGAGCAGGTCGGCGAGCTCGGTGTTGCCCCACGCGTGCTTGCGGAAGTAGGCGCCGACGCCCTCCATGAACGACTCGAGGCCCACCCACGCGACGAGCTGCTTGAGCACCGAGCCGCCCTTGGCGTACGTGATGCCGTCGAAGTTGACCTGCACGTCCTCGAGGTCGCGGATCTCGGCGACGATGGGGTGCGTCGAGGGCAGCTGGTCCTGGCGGTACGCCCAGGTCTTCTCCATCGCCTGGAACGTCGTCCACGCGCCCGTCCACTCCGTCGCCTCGGCGGTCGCGAGCGTCGAGGCCCACTCGGCGAACGACTCGTTGAGCCACAGGTCGTTCCACCAGCGCATCGTCACGAGGTCGCCGAACCACATGTGGGCGAGCTCGTGCAGCACCGTCACGACGCGCCGCTCGCGGATGGCGTCGGTCACCTGCGCGCGGAACACGTACGACTCGGTGAACGTCACGCATCCGGCGTTCTCCATCGCGCCCGCGTTGAACTCCGGCACGAAGAGCTGGTCGTACTTCTCGAACGGGTAGGCGACCCCGAACTGCTCCTCGAAGAAGGCGAAGCCCTTGCGGGTCGTGTCGAAGATGTAGTCGGCGTCCATGTGCTCGGCGAGCGAGGCGCGGCAGAAGCTGCCGAGCGGGATCGTGCGGCCGTCGCTCGAGGTCAGCTCGGAGCGGGTGACGGTGTACGGGCCCGCGACGAGGGCGGTGATGTAGCTCGAGATGCGCGGGGTGGGCTCGAAGCTCCACGTGCCGGTGTCGCCCTCGACGACCGGCTCGGGCGTCGGCTGGTTCGAGACGACCTGCCAGCGCGCGGGCGCGACGACCGTGAAGCGGAACGTCGCCTTGAGGTCGGGCTGCTCGAAGACGGCGAAGACACGGCGGGAGTCGGGCACCTCGAACTGCGAGTAGAGGTAGACCTCGCCGTCGACGGGGTCGACGAAGCGGTGGAGGCCCTCGCCCGTGTTGACGTAGAGCGCGTCGGAGACGATCGTGAGCGCGTTGTCGTCGCGGAGGTCGTCGAGCTGGATGCGCACGCCGTCGTTCACGAGGGCGGGGTCGAGCTCGGTGCCGTTGAGCACGACCGAGTGCACCTCGCGGGAGATGTGGTCGATGAAGGTCGACGCACCCTCGCGGGCGCGGAAGCGCACGGTCGTCGTCGAGCGGAAGACCTCGTCGCCGGTGGTGAGGTCGAGATGGATCTCGTAGCTGTCGACCTCGACGAGCGCAGCGCGCTCCTGGGCCTCGGCGCGGGTGAGGTTCTCTCCGGGCACGCTGGCACTCCCTTGTCTCTCAGGTGCTGGTGGGCAGTGCCCTCCAGCGTAGTCGCGCGCGCCCGGGCGCCCGGTGCTCGCCCGGGCCCGCAGCGCCCGCCCGGATAGCATCGAGGCATGAGCACCGACGTGACGATCGAGCAGCCGAGCAGCGTCCGCATGTGGTTCGACCCCACGTGCCCGTGGGCGTGGATGACGAGCCGTTGGCTCGGCGAGGTCGCCGACGCGCGCGGCTTCGACGTCGACTGGCAGGTCATGAGCCTCGCCGTGCTCAACGAGGGCCGCGACCTGCCCGAGGAGTACGCCGCGCGCATGCCGCGCTCGATGCGGCTCACGCGGCTCGCGACCGCGGCGCGCGCCGCCGGCGGCGACGCGGCCGTCAAGGCGCTCTACGACGCGCTCGGCGAGCGCATCCACCACGAGCGCCGGAAGGACGACGACGCGATCATCGCCGAGGCGCTCGAGGCCGCGGGTCTCGACGCGGCGCTCGCGGAGGAGACCGACGAGCACGACGAGGCGCTGCGCGCGAGCCACCAGGCGGCGATCGACCTCGTGGGCGACGACGTCGGCACGCCGGTCATCGCGGTCGACGACGTCGCGTTCTTCGGACCCGTCATCAGCCCCGCGCCCACCGGCGAGGCGGCGCTCAAGCTCTTCGACGGCATCGTCGCGGCGGCGTCGATCGACGGCTTCTTCGAGCTCAAGCGCTCGCGCACGCGCGGGCCCGTCTTCGCGACCGACGCGACCGATCAGCAGGAGGCGTGATGCGCATCCACATCGCCACCGACCACGCCGGCTTCGAGATGTCGAAGCGGCTCGTCCAGCACCTGACCGAGCGCGGCCACGAGTGCGTCGACCACGGACCGACCGAGTACGACGCCGAGGACGACTACCCGGCGTTCTGCATCAACGCTGCCCGCGCGGTCGTGCGCGACCAGCGCGCGGGCGTCGAGGCGCTCGGCGTCGTCTTCGGCGGCTCGGGCAACGGGGAGCAGATGGCGGCCAACAAGGTCGAGGGCGTGCGCGCCGCGCTCGCGTGGAGCCTCCGCACGGCCGAGCTCGCGCGCGAGCACAACGACGCGAACGTCGTCGCCGTCGGCGCCCGCCAGCACGAGGAGGCCGAGATGCTCGAGATCATCGACGCCTTCATCGCGACGCCCTTCAGCGGTGCCGAGCGCCATGCGCGCCGCATCGCGCAGCTTGGGGAGTACGAGACGACGGGCGGCATCGCGGGCCACGAGATCCGCTGATGCCGGAGGGGCATTCCGTCCACCGCATCGCCCGCCAGTTCCGGGCGAACTTCGTCGGCCGCACGGCCGCGGTGTCGAGTCCGCAGGGCCGCTTCGCCATCGGCGCCGCTGAGCTCGACGGGCGCGAGATCACGACGTCGGATGCTATCGGCAAGCACCTGCTCGTCGGCTTCGACGGGCCGACGCTGCACGTGCACCTCGGCATCTACGGCGCGTGGGACTTCGCGGGCGAGATCTCGCTCGACCCGACGATCCTCGCCGCCGACGGCCGCATGGGCCAGACGGGGATGCGCGGGGCCGGCACCGAGGGGGAGTCGGAGGACTCGATCCACTCGATCGGCGCGCCACGACTGACGCGGCTGCGCGCGGGGGAGCACGAGACCGCGACCGCCGTGACCGCCTTCCCGCCCGACCCGATCGGACAGGTGCGGGTCCGCATCCTCACCGACACCGCCGTCGCCGACCTGCGCGGGCCCACCGTGTGCGAAGTGCTCGACGACCGCCAGGTCGAGGCGCTCGCGCAGCGGCTCGGACCCGACCCCGAGGCGCCGACGGAGTCGAAGCGCCGCGCGGAGGAGCGCTTCGTCGAGCGCGCCTCGAGGTCGAACCAGCCGATCGGGCAGCTGCTCATGGACCAGTCGGTCGTCGCCGGCATCGGGAACGTCTACCGCGCCGAGCTGCTCTTCCGCGCCGCGATCGACCCGCACCGGCCCGGCGCGAAGCTCACCGACGACGAGCTGCGCGGGCTCTGGCGCGACTGGGTCAAGCTCTTGCGAATCGGCGTCGAGACGGGCCAGATGCTCACGATCGACGGCCTGCGGGGCGCGCGTCGCGCGGCGGCGCTCGCGAACCGCGCCGACCGGCACTGGGTCTACAAGCGCGAGGGGCTGCCGTGCCGCCGGTGCGGCACCGCGATCGCGCTCGAGACGATGCAGGGGCGCAAGCTCTACTGGTGCCCAGGCTGCCAGCTGTGACGGCGGCGCCCGGCGGGCGGTCGCGTCAGCGCCAGCGGTAGAGCGTCGCGCCGTCGATGCCGGATGCCGACGGGCTCACGACCCACGAGCCGGTCGGGTCCTCCTCGCGCACGGCGACGATCACCTGGGCCGTCTCGCGATCGCCCGGCCGCATCTCCCACACGTAGCCGAGGTCGTCGGGGGCCGCGGCGGTCGACGCGGAGTTCTGGTCTGAGAACGGCCCGCCGTCGGGCTGGTAGGCGAACGTCATGTCGAACATCGGGTGCGTCGTGACGACGCCGACGTTCTCGATCTCGAGCTCGAGCACGACGAAGCGCTCGCCCGATCGGGGCGACGCGCCCGACTGGGCGGCGAGCGAGTCCGCAGGGTCGATCGAGCGCAGCGCGGTGATCTCCCACGTCGACCCGCGATCGGTGTGCACGACGACGGTGTCGCCGTAGGAGAACTCGCCCGGCGCGGTCGTCGGCACGGGCGGCTCGGTCGGTCCGTTGGTCGTCGGCGCCGGGTTGAGGTCGGTGAAGACGGGGGATGCGCTGGCCGGGATCGCGGGGTCCTCCGGCACCGAGGCGGGTGCGGCGATGCACGCCGCGAGGGCGAGCGCGACGGTCGCGGCCGCGACGAGCGCGGCGCCCGCGCGGGCGGAACCGCGTCGAGCGGGTCGGGTCACGAGCGTGGAGCGCACCCCGCAACGCTACCGGCCGCGGCTCGCGCGGGCGTCGCTGCCGCCTATGGATGTCGCGAGGCGGCCGACGCGAGAGGGGGTCAGCGTGCGGCGTCCGCGAGGTCGCAGGTGCAGTCCTTGAGGTGTGCCCATGGTGGGTCGCTCGCGGTGCACTTGGCGGGTTGGTCGCTCGTGAGGTCCCAGATGTCGACGCCGCGGTCGACGAAGGCGGGTCCGGCGGGCTCGGGTTCGTCGAGGTAGATCTTGCCGGTGGGGCTGGTCCATTCGAGGACGCCTTGGTCGAGCTGGCGGACGGTCCAGGCGGTGGCGTGCTTCATGAGGTGGTGGCGGCGGCAGAGGTGGGCGAGGTTTCGGATGCTGGTGGGGCCGCCGTCGGCGTGGGTGATGGTGTGGTCGGCGTCGGCTCTCGAGACGCGGTTGGTGCAGCCGGGCCAGCGGCAGCGGCCGTCGCGGCGCTGGAGCCAGCGGCGCATGGCCCGGTTGAGCTTGTAGGTGTCGACCGCGACCGGGACGCCGGTGACGGGGTGGAGGAACAGCCGCTCCCAGGTGATCGTCTCCGAGGCCAGGGCTCGCACGGTCGCCGCGTCGACGAGCGCCCCGCCCTCGAGCGCGCCCGAGAAGCGCAGCTGCGGCTCATCCTCGTCATCGCTCCGCTTGAGCAGCTCCGTCGCGGGGATGGTGATCGTCACGGTCGCTGAGATCGGGTTGATGCCGTGGAGGTCGTCCGGCGTCTGGCCGGTGAGGAGCGTCTCCATGAGGGCGTCGAAGCGGTACTGGTCGAAGGTGCGCGGGTCGTCCTTCGGCTTGGCCCGGGCGGCGTCGGTCGCCCGGTTGAAGGCGCCGTGGGTGGTCACCGAGGGGCCCGACAGCGACAGCGTCGAGATCCCGTCATCGTGGTCCTCGACCCAGGCGCGGCGCTGCTCGACCGCCCGGTCGTGGCGGCGCTGGAGCGGCTCGGTCATCGCCCGGTCCACGATCCGGCGGGCTCGGGAGCGCAGCTGCGAGGGGGTCACGCGCTCGGCGATCCCGACCAGCTCCGCCTCGACCCGAGCACGATCGGCCGGGTCAACGGCCGGGTCGGTGCGCAGCGCCTCCGTCGCCTGCTCGATCGCCCGCAGATGGGTGCCGGTGATGCGGCCGGCCTTGTGCGACGCGTGCGCGGCGGGGAGGTCGGTGACGGTCGTCCACGCGCCGACGAGCCTGCGCTCCATCGCGCGGTCGGAGAGGCGCAGCTCGGCCGCGAGGACCGAGGCGCTCTCCTTGACCGCCATGCCGCTGTCGCCGCCCGCGTCACGCAGTCGCTGCAACTCCGCTGCGAGCACTTCGCGCTCCTCCGCCTCGAGCCGCGCGCGGCGCTGCTCGATCGCCCGCATCCGGCCGGCGACCGCATCGAGAGCGCGCACGTGCTCCGAGCGGACATCGATCGTGCCCGGCAGCGGCGGCACCTCCATGCGGCCGGCGATGACCTCCTCGACCTCCGCGTCCGTCAGGCGCGCGAGCCGCTCCGCCCAGTCGCGGTCGTAGGCGGCGAGCTCCTCCTCGAGCTCATCGGCGGTGCGGCCGCGCGGGTCGATCGCGCCCGCACGGATCGACGCGATGTACTCCTCCGCATCGAGCCCCGACCACTCATCCATGCACGCATTCCACCACGCACCACTGACACGCGAGCGGGTCCAGAGCAGGGCTGTGGAGAACCGTTTCTGGCCGGTCAGGCGCTGAGCCCGACGCGCAGTGCGCGTTGCGCGCGCCCAGCGGTTCAGCGGGCGGGGGAGCGGCCCAGCCGCAGGAAGCGGAGCGGGCGACGGGAATCGAACCCGCGTAATCAGTTTGGAAGACTGAGGCTCTACCATTGAGCTACGCCCGCGCGCCCCGAGCGCGACGTGCGCGCAGGGACGCGACGAATCTACCGCATCCGCCCCCTTCGTCCGTGCGGCGTCAGTGCCCGCGCGGCCCGGCTACGCTCGACACCGTGCAGCGAAGCATCCCTGACGACTTCATCCTCGGCGCCGCGACGGCGGCCTTCCAGATCGAGGGCGCCGCCTTCGAGGACGGCCGCACCGCGAGCATCTGGGACGCGTTCGCGCGCGTGCCGGGCGCCGTCATCGACGGCCACAACGGCGACGTCGCGTGCGACCACTACCACCGCATGCCAGCCGACGTCGCGCTCATGCGCGACCTCGGGCTGCAGGTCTACCGCTTCTCGACGAGCTGGGCGCGCGTGCGGCCCGACGGCGGGGAGCCCAACGCCAAGGGCATCGACTTCTACTCGCGCCTCGTAGACGAGCTGCTCGCGGCCGACATCATGCCGTGGCTCACGCTCTACCACTGGGATCTGCCGCAGGCGCTCGAGGAGCAGGGCGGCTGGACGAGCCGCGACACCGCGCATCGCTTCGTCGAGTACGCGCTCACCGTGCACGACGCGCTCGGCGACCGCGTGCAGAACTGGACGACGCTCAACGAGCCGTGGTGCTCGTCGTTCCTCTCCTACACCGCGGGTGCGCACGCGCCCGGTCGGCAGAGCGTCGAGGCGGGTCTGCAGGCAGGCCACCACCTGCTGCTCGCGCACGGCATGGCGGTCGGCGCGCTGCGCGAGGCGGGCGCCGAGCGCGTCGGCATCACGCTCAACTTCCAGCCCGCCGAGCCGGTCGACCCGACGAGCGCATCCGATCTCGAGGCCGCCCGGCGCCTCAACGACCAGTACAACCGCTTCTTCGTGCACCCGATCATGACGGGCGAGTATCCCGAGTCGCTCGTGCGCGACGTCGGCCCGCTCGGCCTCGACGCCGTCGTGCAGGAGGGCGACCTCGAGATCATCGCCGCGCCGATCGACGTGCTGGGCGTGAACTACTACCACGACGACGCCGTCTCGTACGAGACGCCCGAGGTGCCGGTCGTGAACGACGCGCCGACCGACCGGCCCATCTCGAGCCCGTACCCGGCGGCCGAGGGCGTGCAGGCGCACCCGCGGGGCGTGCCCACCACGAACATGGGCTGGGAGGTCAACCCTTCCGGCCTCACGAAGCTCCTCCGCCACCTGCACGACGAGTACACGGGCGCGAAGGGCGTCGAGCTGTGGGTGACCGAGAACGGCGCCGCCTACGACGACGAGGTCGTGACGGATGCGTCCACGGGCGAGGCGCCCATCCACGACGCCGAGCGCACCGAGTTCCTTCGCTCGCACGTCGGCGCGGTGCTCGACGCGGTCGACGCGGGCGTGCCGGTCAAGGGCTTCATGTACTGGTCGCTCATGGACAACTACGAGTGGGCGTGGGGCTACCACAAGCGCTTCGGCATCGTGCGGGTCGACTACGAGACCCAGGAGCGCACCGTGAAGGACTCGGGGCGCGAGCTCTCGCGGATGATCCGCGAGCGGACGCTCTAGCCCGCGGCCTTGGGCTCGGCGCCGCGCGTGCGGAGCGCGCGGCGCTTCGCGAGCGCGCGAGCGGAGACCGCGGTCGCCGCACCCGTCAGGGTGCCGGGGGCGTAGAGGATGCCCCACGCCGGGTCCCCACCGCTGAAGACGACCACCGCGAGCGCGCCGCCGAGCGCGCCGAGGCCCCCGAATGCCACGAGGTGCACCCACTCCGCCGGCACGCGGCGCAGCGCGGTCGCCGCGGCCACCGCCACCGGGACGCCGTAGAGCGTCAGCGCGGGGAGGCCGATCATCGCGCCGTAGACGAGCGCGACGACGAGGCCCTCGGCGACGAGCAGGAGCCCGAAGACCAGGGAACCCGCGAGCACACCGCCGACGCCGACGATCCAGCCGAACGCGATGTCGCCGACGGTGAACTCGTTCGCGGCGGGGTCGCGCCAGCCGTACCGCGCGCGCATCGGCGACTCCGGTGCCGTGGGCGTCTCGGGCTCGGTCATGCGGCAAGCATGCCGCACCGGCGCACGCTCGCGGCGCGAGAAGGGCCGGCCCCGCAGGGCCGGCCCGGGCTCGATCGGCGGATCAGCCCATCGACGGCGGCATGAGCACCGCGTCGACGAGGTAGACCGTCGCGTTGGCGGTCTGCACGCCGCCGCACAGCACGCTCGCGCCGCCGACCATGAGGTCGTCGCCCTCGCCCTCGACCATGATGTCCTCGCCCTGCACGGTCGTGTGCGTGCCGGCGATCATGTCGGGCGCGATCTGGCCCGGCACGACGTGGTAGGTCAGCACCGACGTGAGCGCATCGGCGCCCTCGGGCGACTGCAGCATCTCGACGGTCTCGGCCGGGAGCGCCGCGAAGGCCTCGTCGACCGGCGCGAAGACCGTGAACTCGTCGCCGTTGAGGGTGTCGACGAGGTTCACCTCCGGGTTCAGCTCGCCCGAGACGGCCGCGACGAGCTGCGTGAGCATCGGGTTGTTCGAGGCCGCGACCGCGACCGGATCCTGCGACATGCCGACGATCGAGCCGGCGCCGTCGGGCACCTCCTCGTCGTACATCGCGCAGGCCGCGCCGACGAGGTTCGCGTACGCGGGGTCCATCGCCTCCGCGTCGTCGCCCTCCATCGCCTCGGAGCTCGGCGCGGTGCTGGGCGCCATCGACGGTGCCATCGACTCGTCGGCGGTCTCGGTCGAGCCGCCCATCGAGCAGCCCGCGAGCACGAGCGTCGCCGCTCCCGCGAGCACGAGCCCGGCCATCGTGGGGTTCTTCTTGGTGAGCATCGCTGCTCTCCTTCCCTGTTCGGTCCCCGGCCCGTGCGAGCCGGTGCTGCAGGGGCTTCGGAGGCCGGCCCGGCACGGATTGGAACCGGCCGATCCGCGTCGTGGACCCATCCGCACCGCCCTCCGCGCCGAACCCGTCGAAAGGCCAAGGAGGCACCATGCTCGCGCTCATCGGACTGCTCGGGGGATTCATCACCGGCATCTCGCCGTGCATCATCCCCGTGCTGCCCGTCATCCTCTTCTCGGGCGGCATGCAGTCGGCGCGCGAGGCACGGTCGACCGATGCGGCTGCCGACGCGGGCGCGACGGCACCGGCGGGCGGCGGGGTCGCGACCGCGGTCGCCGCCCGTCCCCGCGCGGTCTCGCGCTGGCGGCCGTACCTCGTGATCGCCGGGATCGTCGTGAGCTTCACCCTCATGACGCTCCTCGGGAGCCTGCTGCTGAGCCTCCTCGGGCTGCCGCAGGACGTGCTGCGCTGGGCTGGCATCGTCGTGCTCGCGCTCATCGGCGTCGGGCTCATCGTGCCCGTCGTCCAGCACGTGCTCGAGAAGCCCTTCCAGCGCATCCCGCAGCTGCAGACGGGCCGCCTGCAGGGCTTCCCGCTCGGGCTCGCGCTCGGCGCCGTCTACGTGCCGTGCGCGGGGCCGGTGCTCGCCGCGATCACCGTCGCCGGTTCCACCGGGCGGATCGGCGCCGACACGGTGGTCCTGACCGTGTCGTTCGCGATCGGCGCGGCCCTGCCGCTGCTGTTCTTCGCGCTCGCCGGCCGCGGACTCGCCGAGCGCATCGCGGCCTTCCGCCGTCGGCAGGGCGCCATCCGCGTCGTGTCCGGCGCGCTCATGCTCGCGCTCGCGCTCGGCCTCGTGCTCGACGTGCCGGCGCGCCTCCAGCGGCTCGTGCCCGACTACACCGCCGCGATCCAGGACGCGATCGCCGGCGACGAGCGCGTGCAGGAGGCCATCGCGATCGGCGGCCTCGAGACCGACGAGAACCGCGACCTCGACCTGTGCGACCCGGGAGCGACCGAGCTGCAGGAGTGCGGCACGGCGCCGAGCATCCGCGGCATCGAGTCGTGGTTCAACACGCCGGGCGACACGCCGATCGACCTCGCCGACCTGCGCGGGCAGGTCGTGCTCGTCGACTTCTGGGCCTACTCGTGCATCAACTGCCAGCGCTCGGCGCCGCACGTCAACGCCTGGTACGACGCCTACCGCGACGCGGGGCTGCAGGTCATCGGCGTGCACAGCCCCGAGTACGCGTTCGAGAAGGAGCGCGACAACGTCGTCGCCGGCGCGGCCGCGCTCGGCATCGAGTACCCGGTCGCGATCGACAACCGCCTCGCGACGTGGACGAGCTACCGCAACGCCTACTGGCCGGCCCGCTACCTCATCGACGCCGAGGGCGTCGTCCGCAACGTGCACTTCGGCGAGGGCGGCTACGCCGAAGGGGAGCGGATGCTGCGCGAGCTGCTCGAGCAGGCCGACCCCGCGGTCGCGCTGCCCGCGCCCACCGAGGTCGCCGACGCGACGCCCGACAACGCATCCGTCACGCCCGAGTCGTACCTCGGCACGACGAAGGTGCAGAACTTCGGCGGCGACGAGCGCTACTCGACGCAGACCGAGGCGTTCCGCCTGCCCGCCGAGCAGGCGCGCGACACGTTCGCGCTCGAGGGCGCGTGGCGGCTCGAGACGCAGTTCGCCACACCCCGGGGCGACGAGGCGCGCATCCGGCTCGAGTACCGGGGGCGAGAGGTGCGGATGGTGCTGGCGGGCTCGGGCACGGTCGTCGCGTCGGTCGACGGGCAGCGGGTCGAGCTCGAGGTGCGCGGCACGCCGCGGTCGTACCCGCTGCTCGCGGGGGAGTCGAGCCGCGAGGGCACGATCGAGGTGACGGTGCCGGAGGGCGTCGAGGCCTACTCCTTCACCTTCGGGTGAGCGGCCGGCGGCGGTCGGCGGCCGAGCCGCGCCAGTAGGATCGGTGGCTGTACGGGAGCGATCCCTACGGGGCGTAGCTCAGCTCGGCTAGAGCGCCCGCTTTGGGGGCGGGAGGTCGCAGGTTCGAATCCTGTCGCCCCGACGTGCGACTGAGCGAGGCGGCGCCACAGCCGCGCAGGACCCTGCTCGTCGGCTGCGGCAGGCTCGGCACGCGGCTCGGCCTGCGGCTCGTCGCCGACGGCGGCGAGGTGCTCGCGCTGCGTCGCGACACGAGCGCGCTGCCCGGCGCCTTCGTGCCGATCTCGGCCGACCTCCGCGAACCGGTGGCCCGCTCCGTCGTCCCCGCGGTCGACGACGTGGTGATCACGCTGCCGCCCGGCGCGGACGACGGCGGGGCGTCGCCGTACGTGCGATCGCTCCGGCACCTCGCCGACGCGCTGCCCGTCGCGCCGCGCCGCGTCGTGCTCGTCTCGTCCATGCGCGTGCTCGAGGGTCGCGCCGGGCCGACGCCGCTCTCGGAGTCGGCCGAGCCCGCCCCCGCGTCGGCGCGAGCGACGGCGCTGCTCGACGGCGAGCGGCTCGCGATCGACCGCCTCGGCGCGCTCGTCGTGCGGCCCGCGGGGATCTACGGCCCGGGTCGCGACATGCTCGTGCAGAGGGTGCGCGAGGGCGCACCGATGCAGTACGCGCGGCGCACCAACCGCATCCACGAGAGCGACCTCGTGCGCGCGCTCGAGGCGGTGCTCCGCGAGCCGGAGCCGCCGCAGCTGCTGCACGCCGTCGATGCGCGCCCGGCTCCGCTCGGCGACGTCGTGACGTGGATCGCCCAGGCGCTCGGCGTGCCGCCGCCCCCGAGGGTCGAGCCCGCCGTGCCGAGCGGCACGGTGCTCCGCGGCGACCGCCTCGCGGCGCTGCTCGGCACCCTGCGCTACCCGTCGTTCGAGGACGGCTACCGCGCGCTGCTCGGGCGCTGAGGCCGCATCACGCGATCGCGGTGCCCGAGAAGCACGTGACCGTCGCACCGCCCACCCAGACGGTGCCGTCGGCATCCGCGTCGATCGCGATCGAGCCGGCGCGACCGAGCCGGCGCCCCTGCGAGACGGCGTAGGAGCGCTCCGCAGCGCCGGTGCTCGTGAGCCACTGCGCGACGGAGGCGTTCATGCTGCCGCACACGGGATCCTCGGGCACGCCGACCGCGGGGGCGAAGGAGCGCAGCTCGAACGCGTGCTCGGAGCCTGGCGGGTAGGCGCCGATCGCGCCCACCATCGCGTCGGGGATGCGCGCGAGGTCGGGCTCGAGGTCGAGCACCTCCTGCGCCGAGGGCAGCTGCACGACGCACCAGCCGGGCCCGTTGTCGACCCACTGATGCCCGACGACGCGCTCGGGTGCGATGCCGAGCGCGTCGACGAGGCGCGCGAGGTGGTCGGCGTCGAGCTCGCCCGTGCGGCGCATCGGGGGAGCGGCGAAGGCGAGCACGTCGCCCCGGCGCACCTCGACGAGGCCGGCCTCGCACTCCTGCACGATGCGGTCGGCGCGCTGCGGCTCGCCGCCGTGCTCGAGCCACGCGTGCGCCGAGCCGAGCGTCGGGTGGCCCGCGAACGGCAGCTCGCCGCCGGGCGTGAAGATGCGCAGCCGGTAGTCGGCCTCGGGCGTCGTCGGCGGCAGCACGAACGTCGTCTCCGAGAGGTTCGTCCAGCGCGCGATGCGCTGCATCGACGCGTCGTCGATGCCCTCGGCGTCGAGCACGACGGCCACGGGGTTGCCGAGGTAGGGCTCGGCTCCGAAGACGTCGACCTGGGCGAAGCGGTGCTGGCGGGTCATGCGGCTCTCCTCATCGGTTGGTGACGGATGCATCGGCTCACTCCTCGATCGCGCCGCCCACGTCGCGCAGGTGCTCGCGGAAGCCGATGCCGCGGGCGCTGCGGGCGTCGAGGTAGTCGCGGAACCGCACCTGCTCGCGCAGGCTCGAGCCGCCGCGCATGGCGGCGGCCTGGCGGCGCTCGGTGTCGCGGATGCTCGCGGCGGCCACGGCCGCGTCCCTCGCGCGCGCGAGCGGCACGACGATCGCGCCGTCGTCATCGGCGAGCACGAGGTCGTCGCGCGTCACCGCGTGCTCGCCGAGCCGCGCGGTGACGAGCGCGTCGGCCGCCTGCGGCTCGACGCTCGCCGGTCCAGACGGGGAGGCGCCGAGGCTCAGCAGCGGCAGTCCGATCTCGCGCAGCTCGCGGGTGTCGCGGTGCAGCCCCCAGATGACGATGCCGGTGATGCCGGCGCGCGCCGCCTCGAGCGCGACGAGGTCGCCGACGCACGCGCGGTCGGTGCGACCGCCGTCGTCGACGACGAGCACGTCACCTGGCTCGCTCGCCTCGAGCGCCTCGAGGAACACGTCGACGCTGCCGACGTGCTGCGCGGGGAGCGCCCGGCCGACGACGTGCACGCCCGGCAGCACGGGCCGCAGCCCGGCGGGACTGCACCGGACCGGCACGCTGAGGCGCATGCACGCATCCGCCACGTGAGCCGTCGAGAGGTCGTGGAAGGCCGACTGGAGCTCCTGCATGGGTCCTCCTCCGTCGCGCTCAACAGGGTTCGTGCTGCGTCGGCACCCACACGAGCGGGTGGTGGCAGCGATCGCACAGCACGTAGCCATCCTCGCGGATCACCTCGTGCCCGTGGCGCTCGCACTCCGACTCGAGCTGCGCCCACCGCAGGTCGGTCAGCGCGGTGCGGCGATGCAGCGGCCACCGCCATGGCGTGAGCCCGAGCTCCCGGAGCTCCGGGTTTGTCCAGTCGTCCCGGTGGTGCGCCGGCCACTCGCCGACCGTCGGCTCGCCGTAGCCGCCCTCGATGACGCAGGGCCGGGTGCTCCTGGGTGGGCGGCGGCAGCGCAGGCACACGCCGTCGAGCAGCTGCTCCTCCATCATCGGACTCCTCTCAGCACGGGACCGGATGCGTCGCTACGGCCGAGCGCGCCCGCGCCGCTGCGCAGTCAGCACGATCGCGACGCCCGCCGCCGCGACGACGAGTCCGACGATCCCGAGCGGCGTGACCGGGACGCCGAAGACGAGCCACACCCACAGCATCGTCGTCGGCGGCGTCAAGTAGAGCATCGTGCTCACGAACGTCGCCCCGTGCGAGCGGGTCACGGTGACGTAGAGCACGTAGCCGCCGAGGCTCGAGAGCACCACGAGCCACAGCACCGCGAACCAGACGTCGCCCGTCGTCGGGGGAGCGGCGTGCCCGCGCAGCAGCGCGACCGCCATGAAGACCGCGCCCGCGACGATCGAGTGCATCGTGAGCGTCTGCAGCAGGTCGTCGTGCATGTGCCAGCGGCGCTGCAGCACCGTGCCGGTGCCGAGGCACACGACCGCGGCGAGCGGGAGGGCGTAGGCCCACAGCGGCGCGCCGGTGCCGCCGAGCGCGCCCGAGACGACGAGCGCGACGCCGCCGAGCCCGACCGCCATGCCGAGCCACGTCCAGCCGTTCGCGCGCTCGCCGAGGAAGCGGCCGGCGATCGTCGCGACGAGCATCGGCTGCAGCGCCGCGATGAGCGCCGCCGTGCCGCCGTCGACGCCCGCGCGCACGCCCTCGAAGATCAGCAGCAGGTAGGCCGCCTGGTTGAGCACCGCGACGGTGCCCTGGCGCAGCCAGCTCGCGCGCCCCGGCCACCGGCGGCGCAGCACGAGCATCGCGGCGACGAGGATGCCGGCGAGCACGACGAAGCGCCACGCGAGCACCGTGATGGGCTCGCCGCCCGCGCGAGCCGCGAGCTCGGCGCCGACGAAGCCCGAGCTCCACGTCACGATGAGTCCGATCGACGCGACGGTGATCGCGGCCGCGCCGAGCCGGCCCGCGCCCTGCGGCGCCACCTAGGTCTCGACGACGAGGATCGGGTCGCTCGTCGGCGCTTCGGAGCCGCCCGCCGGCTCGACCGTCACGCCGATCGCGGCGCCGGCCGAGAGCTCGCCCTCGAGCAGGAACGCGCTCGACGCCTCGAACACGCCGGCCGATCGCGCGCCCGAACCGTCGATGAACCACGCCTGGTAGGTGGCGCCCTCGGGCGCCGGCGGCAGGCCGTCGAAGAGGATCGCCGACTGCTCCCGCGCGGGCGACCAGACGACGGTCGCGATGCCGCCGTCGGCGAGCTCCACCTCGCTGCGCTCCGCGTCCGGCGCCGCGACGAGCGCGCCGAGCGCCTCCTGCTGCGACTCGCCGCCCAGCTGCGAGCCGATCGCGACGCCGCCGAGCAGCAGCGCCGATCCGGCCGCGATCGCGCCGAGCACCCGGGCGGGGCGCCAGCGCGCTCGCGCGCGGCGCTCGGCGGCGCCGGGCGGGCGGGCGGCCGCGACGTGCGCGCGGGGCTCGTCTGCATCGCGGTGCGGGTCGGATGCGGTGGGCCGGGCGAGCGGCGGAGCCTCGTCGCGCTGCGGCTCGCGGGCGATCGCGTCGAGCACGCTCGCGCGCAGGCTGGGCGGCGGCGCGACCTCGTCGGCCGCGAGCAGCGCGGCGGTGTCGGCGAGCTGCCGCGCCTCCTCGAGCGCCTCGGGCGACGCCTCCGCCTCGAAGCGGGCGCGCTCCGCGGGCTCGAGGGCGTCGAGCGCGTAGGCGGCCGCCAGCTCGTCGACGGGCCGGGACTCGTCGGTCATGTCGTCACCCCCAGGATCCCGCGCAAGCGCTGCATGCCGTCGCGGAGCCTCGTCTTCACCGTGCCGAGCGGCGCGCCGAGTCGCTCGGCGATCTCGCTCTGCGTGAGCCCCTCGAAGTAGGCGAGCTCGATCGCCTCGCGGTGCGCGTCGCTCAGCTCGCCGAGCGCGCGCCGCGCCCTCGCCGCGTCGAGTGAGATCTCGACCTGCTCGGCGACCTCGTCGACCGGCACGGCCGTGTCGCGCACGCCGATGCGCTCGTCGCGGTCGCGCTGCGACTGCGAGGAGCGCACCCGGTCGACCGCGCGGGCGTGCGCGATCTGCAGCAGCCACGACATCGCGGCGCCGCGGCTCGGGTCGAACCGCTTCGCCTGCCGCCACGCCTCGAGGTACACCTCCTGGGCGACCTCCTCCGATTGCGCGCGGTCGACGAGGATGCGCAGCACGAGGCCGAAGACCCGCGCCGCGGTCGCGTCGTAGAGCTCGGCGAACGCCCGCTCGTCGCCATCGGCCGCGCGCACGAGGCACTGCTCGAGCGAGGTCTCCACTCGCCCGAGTATTGCAGGCCGCCAGCGGGCGGCCGCTCGGGGCTCGGCGATGGCGGTCATGCGGGGGATTCGTCGCGGGCGAACAGGCGGATTGGCCCGATCGGCAGGAGGGCCGGTTAGACTCGGACGATGGTCCGCCCGCACGCGGTGGATCTCGCGTGCCTACGCACCGCTGGCCCTCGTGCCGCACAACCACCAACCTCAGGAGACCACCCCGTGAAGACCACGGTCGAGAAGATCGAGAACACGCGCACCAAGCTGACCATCGCGGTCGAGCCCGAGGAGCTGCGCCCCGCGATCGACAGCGCCTACAAGGCCGTCGCCGAGCAGATCAGCGTCCCCGGCTTCCGCAAGGGCAAGGTCCCCGCGGCGATCATCGACCAGCGCATCGGGCGCGAGGAGATCCTCAACCAGGCCGTCTCCGAGTCGATCGACGACTTCTACCGCCAGGGCGTCGCCGAGGCCGGCATCCGCCCGCTCGGCCGTCCGCAGGCCGACGTCACCGCGTGGCCCGAGCTCAAGGACTTCTCGGGCGACCTCGTGCTCGAGATCGAGGTCGACGTGCGCCCCGACTTCGACCTCCCCGAGGTCGAAGGCCGCACGATCACGGTCGACGCGATCGAGATCGGCGACGACGCCGTGCAGGAGGAGCTCGACGCGCTGCGCAGCCGCTTCGGCACGCTCGTCACGGTCGACCGCCCCGCCGCGAAGGGCGACTTCGTCACCCTCGACCTGACCGCGACGATCGACGGCGAGGTGGTCGACACCGCCAACGGCATCTCGTACGAGGTCGGCTCGGGCGAGCTCATCGACGGCATCGACGAGGCCGTCGACTCGCTCACCGCGGGTGAGGAGACCACCTTCACCTCGAAGCTCGTCGGCGGCGACCACGCCGGCAAGGACGCCGAGGTCACGGTCACGGTCGACGCCGTCAAGGAGCGCGAGCTGCCCGAGGCCGACGACGACTTCGCCCAGATGGCGAGCGCCTTCGACACGATCGACGAGCTCAAGGCCGACCTCAAGGAGCAGGCCGCCCGCAGCCGCCGCATGGGCCAGGCCGAGCAGGCTCGCCAGCGCCTGCAGGAGGAGCTCGTCGAGGCTGTCGAGATCGAGGTCCCCTCGGCCGTCGTCGAGGACGAGGTCACGCGCCACCTCGAGGCGGAGAACCGCGCCGACGACACCGAGCACGGCGAGGAGGTGCGCCAGGAGACGCGCAAGCTCCTCAAGCAGCAGATGCTCTTCGACCGCTTCGCCGAGGAGGCGAACCTGCAGGTCACGCAGCAGGAGCTGACGCAGATCATCGTGCAGCAGGCCGCGCAGTACGGCATGGCGCCGCAGGAGCTCGTGCAGGCGCTCGAGGCCAACGGCCAGCTGCCCGTGCTGCTCGGCGACATCCTGCGCGGCAAGACGCTCTCGACCCTGCTCGGCCGCGTCACCGTCGTCGACGACAAGGGCGAGACGGTCGACCTCTCCGACTTCCTCCCGCCGGCCGAGGAGGTCGACGAGGACGACGTCGAGGGCGCGATCCGCGAGGCCGAGGCGAAGCTCGCGGCGCAGCACCAGGAGGACTGAGCACCTCGAGAGGGCCGGGCGCGAGCCCGGCCCTCTCGCTTGCCTCCGCCTGCGGCGAACACGCGCAGGAGCGCCCCTCCCGCTCACCTAGTGTGGAGAGCAACCGAGAGAAGGAGTCACCCGTGGCTGAACCCGTCCTCGCGCCGTCGGTCTTCGACCGGCTGCTGCGCGACCGCATCATCTGGCTCGGCCAGGAGGTGCGGGACGAGAACGCGAACGAGATCTGCGCGAAGATCCTGCTGCTCGCCGCAGAGGACCCGAACAAGGACATCTACCTCTACATCAACTCGCCCGGCGGCTCGATCACGGCCGGCATGGCGATCTACGACACGATGCAGTTCGTGCCGAACGACATCGTCACGGTCGGCATCGGCATGGCCGCGTCGATGGGCCAGCTGCTGCTCACCGCCGGCACCGCGGGCAAGCGCTACATCACGCCGAACGCGCGCGTGCTGCTGCACCAGCCCCACGGCGGCTTCGGCGGCACGTCGAGCGACATCCAGACGCAGGCGCAGCTCATCCTCGACATGAAGCGCCGGCTCGCCGAGATCACGGCCGAGCGCACGGGCAAGAGCGTCGAGCAGATCAACGCCGACGGCGACCGGGACCGCTGGTTCACGGCGCAGGAGGCGCTCGAGTACGGCTTCGTCGACCACCTGCGGGCGTCGGCGAGCGACGTCACGGGCGGCGGCGGCACGGACCAGGACGGCATCGCTGACCAGGAGGGCGGCAACTGATGGAGACCCCCACGTTCCAGGCGGGCGGCAGCGCCCTCCAGATGCCCGGCTCGCGCTACATCCTCCCGAGCTTCGAGGAGCGCACCGCCTACGGCTTCAAGCGCCAGGACCCCTACGCGAAGCTGTTCGAGGACCGCATCATCTTCCTCGGCGTGCAAGTCGACGACGCATCCGCCGACGACGTCATGGCGCAGCTGCTCGTGCTCGAGTCGCAGGACCCCGACCGCGACATCGTCATGTACATCAACTCGCCCGGCGGCTCGTTCACGGCCATGACGGCGATCTACGACACGATGCAGTACATCCGGCCCGCCGTGCAGACGGTGTGCCTCGGCCAGGCCGCCTCGGCCGCGGCCGTGCTGCTCGCGGCGGGCGAGCCCGGCAAGCGCCTCGCGCTGCCGAACGCCCGCATCCTCATCCACCAGCCCGCGACGTCCGACGCGGGCCGCGGGCAGGCATCCGACATCGAGATCCAGGCGCGCGAGGTGCTCCGCATGCGCGAGTGGCTCGAGGAGACGCTGTCGAAGCACTCGAACCACGACGTCGAGCGCGTCTCGAAGGACATCGAGCGCGACACGTTCCTCTCGGCGCAGGAGGCGCTCGAGTACGGCCTCATCGACCAGGTGCTCTCGAGCCGCAAGACGGCGCCGCAGCTGCTGGGCTGACGTTCCACGCTGAAAGGCCGGCCTCCCGAGGGAGTGCCGGCCTTTCATCATGCGCGGGGGATGCGCGGGGTCACGCCTCGTCGCGCCGGCGGCGGGAGCCGCGGTTGACCGTGTAGGCGATGATCGCGAGCACGACGAGCAGCGCGAGCACACCGATCGCGATGAACGGGAAGTCGCCGCCCTCGTCGCCCTCCACCGCGTCGCTCGGCGTCGCGTCGTCGGTCGCGACGGGACCGGGCGCGGCCTCGTCGGGGTCGACGGATGCCTCGGGCTCGGTCGTCGAGGTCGACGCGGGCTCGCTCGCGGCGGGCGCGGCGCCGCAGATGGGCGCGGTCTCGGAGCCGGCGGCGCCCGCCTCGCCCTCGGCGGGCTCGAACGCGAACGACACCGTGCCGTCGACGGGGTGGCCGTCGGCCGAGACGACCTGGTAGGCGAGCGAGTAGTCGCCCGCCTCGCCGAGCTCGGCCTCGAGCGAGATCGTGTCGCCCTCGACGACGACGCAGCCGTCGCCGTAGAAGAGGCCCTGCGCATCCGTCAGCTGCAGCCGGTTGGCGGAGTCCGCGCCCTCGAGCGAGAGGATCTCCTCGTTCATCACGACGCTGAAGGTGCCCGGCTGCTCGGTGACCGTGTCGCCGTCGCTCGGCGTCGAGCCGATCATGGCGGCGTGGGCAGGCAGGAGGATGACGGCCGCGAGCGCGGCGAGGGCGGCATGCATGCCTTCAGCCTATCGAGCGCCCCTGCCGCAGAGCCGGGCCGATCGGGCCGATCGCGGCGTGGTCGGCGACCGTGTCACCCGCCTGCTCTAGGCTTCCATCAGGGCGCGAGCCGCGTCCGGTAGCACGTCTGGAGGGCGACGATGGCACGACTCGGAGAGAGCGGCGATCTGCTGAAGTGCTCCTTCTGCGGCAAGAGCCAGAAGCAGGTGCAGCAGCTCATCGCCGGTCCCGCGGTGTACATCTGCGACGAGTGCGTCGAGCTGTGCAACGAGATCATCGAGGAGCGCGCCGCCGAGGCCGGCGAGGGCACGCAGCCCGAGCGCTTCACCCTGCCGAAGCCGCGCGAGATCTTCGACTTCCTCGAGGAGTACGTCGTCGGCCAGCAGAGCGCGAAGCAGTCGCTCGCGGTCGCGGTCTACAACCACTACAAGCGCATCGGCGCCGCGAAGCAGCTCGAGTCGGCCGACACCGCGGGCGACGGCGTCGAGATCCAGAAGTCGAACATCCTGATGGTCGGCCCGACCGGCTGCGGCAAGTCCTACCTCGCCTCGACGCTCGCGAAGCAGCTCAACGTGCCGTTCGCCGTCGCAGACGCGACGTCGCTCACCGAGGCGGGCTACGTCGGCGAGGACGTCGAGAACATCCTGCTCAAGCTCATCCAGGCGGCCGACTTCGACGTCAAGCGCGCCGAGACCGGCATCATCTTCATCGACGAGATCGACAAGGTCGCGCGCAAGGCCGAGAACCCGTCGATCACGCGCGACGTGTCGGGTGAGGGCGTGCAGCAGGCGCTGCTCAAGATCATCGAGGGCACGGTCGCGTCGGTGCCGCCGCAGGGCGGGCGCAAGCACCCCAACTCCGAGTTCATCCAGATCGACACGTCGAACGTGCTGTTCATCGTCGCGGGCGCGTTCGCCGGGCTCGAGGACATCATCGCGAACCGCTCGGGCAAGCGGGGCATCGGCTTCGGCGCTCCCGTCGCGTCGCTCAAGCCCGACCTCGACGTCTTCGAGGACGTGCTGCCGGAGGACCTCCACAAGTTCGGGCTCATCCCCGAGTTCATCGGCCGGCTGCCCGTCATCGCGACGGTGTCGCCGCTCGACCGCGCCGCGCTCGTGCAGATCCTCACCGAGCCTCGCAACGCGCTCGTGAAGCAGTACCAGCGGATGTTCGAGATCGACGGCGTCAAGCTCGACTTCGAGCCGGAGGCGCTCGAGGCGATCGCCGACCTCGCGGTCGAGCGGAAGACCGGCGCGCGCGGACTCCGGGCGATCCTCGAGACCGTGCTCGCGCCGGTGATGTTCGACGTGCCCTCGCGGGAAGGCGTCGAGCGGGTGATCGTGACGCGCGAGTCCGTCGCGGGCGGCGAGCCCCCGATCGTGCTGACCGCCGACGACATCCAGGAGCTCTCCGCCTGACCGCGTTGCGGAGCCACCGCAGGTAAGGCTAGCCTTACCTCGTGAACCGCACGGGATCGAGCGCGCTGCGCGCTGACGACGTCACCCTCGCCTACGGGCGCGAGACGATCGTGCACGCCGCGTCGATCGCGCTCGCGCCGGGCCGCGTGACGGCGCTCGTCGGGCCGAACGGCTCCGGCAAGTCGACGCTCCTGCGCGGCCTCACCGCGCTGCACCGGCCAAGCGCGGGCAGCGTGCTGTTCGCCGACGGCGCCGACGCGTCGAGCCTCGCCGAGCGCGAGCTCGCGCGCCGCATCGCGCTGCTCGCGCAGTCGCACCCCGACCCCTCGGGCGTGAGCGTGCGCGAGGTCGTCGCCTACGGCCGCTTCGCCCACCGCGGCCGCTTCCGCTCGGGCGACCCGCGCGGCGTCGAGGTGATCGAGCGCGCCATGGCGGCGACCGGCATCGGCGCGCTCGCCGAGCACCCCGTCGCGCAGCTCTCCGGAGGCCAGCGGCAGCGCGTGTGGCTCGCGACGTGCCTCGCGCAGGAGACGGGCATCGTGCTGCTCGACGAGCCGACGACCTTCCTCGACGTGCGCTACCAGCGCGAGATCCTCGAGATCGTGCGCGACCTCGCCGACGACGGCGTGGCCGTCGGCATCGTGCTCCATGACCTCGAGCAGGCCGCCGAGGTCGCCGACGACGTCGTGCTGCTCGTGCACGGCCGCATCGTCGCCACCGGCAGCCCCGAGGAGGTGCTGACGGCCGAGCGCCTCAGCGCCGCCTACGAGGTGCCCATCGACGTCGAGCCCGACCCGTCGGGCTTGCGCATCCGGCCGCAGCGGCTCCGCCGCCGGCCCCTCGTGTCGCGCGCCGCGTGACGCGCACTCCCATCGGGCACAGCGCCCGAGGAAGGACCCCCATGTCCAAGCGAACCCTGCTCGCCGGCGCCGCGCTGCTCTCGGCGCTCGCCCTCGCAGCGTGCGGCACGACCGAGCCCGCCGGCTCGAGCGAGGGCGCGGAGCCCGCGGGCTCGGCGGTCACCGTGACCGACGCCCGCGGCGTCGAGGTCGAGGTGCCCGCGGGCGTCACGGACGTCGTCGCGCTCGAGTGGGCCGCGGTCGAGCACCTGCAGACCGTCGGCATCGCCCCCGTCGGCGTCGCCGACGTCGAGGGGTACTCGAGCTGGGCCGGCGTCGGCGCGCCGCTCGAGGGCGAGCCGACCGATGTCGGCGCGCGCACCGAGCCGTCGATGGACTCGATCGCGGCGCTCGCTCCCGACCTCATCGTCGCCGTCGCGGGTCGCGACGACGCCGCCTACGGCGACCTCGAGGCCATCGCGCCCGTCCTCGTGCTCGCCGGCGCCGACGCATCCGACCCGCTCGGCACGATGCTCGCGGACCTGCGGCTCGTCGCCGAGGCGACCGGCACCGAGGACGCCGCGGAGGCAGCGATCGAGGAGTTCGAGGCGCACGTCGACGAGCTCGCCGCCGAGGTCGAGGACGCCGGGCTCGCGGGCACGCCGCTCGCGCACATGGACGGCTACGAGAACGGCGGCCAGATCGAGATCCGCCCCTACGCCGACGGCGCGCTCCTGCCCGCCGCGTTCCAGGAGATCGGCTTCGAGAACGGCTGGCCGGGGGAGGGCGACCCGCAGTACGGGCTCGGGATCACCGACGTCGAGGGCCTCACCGCGCTCGACGCCGAGTCGCACATCCTCTACATGACCGTCGGCGACCGCGACGTCTTCGTCGACCAGCTCGCCTCCAACGCGATCTGGACGGGCCTGCCGGCGGTCCAGGCGGGTCGCGTGCACCGGCTGCCCGACGGCATCTGGCTCTTCGGCGGCGTCGACTCCGTGAGCGCGTACCTCGACGCGGTGCTCGCGTCGCTCTCGCCCACGCCGTGACCCGGGTCCGACCGGGAGGGCTCGCGCTCGGCGCGGCCCTCCTCGTCGCACTCCTCGGCCTCGCGGCGTGGCACGTCACGCAGGGGACGACCCAGCTCGGCGTGCCGGAGCTGCTCGGCTGGCTCGGCGGGGACCGCGGCGACAGCGCCGTCATCCTCGAGAGCCGGCTGCCGCGCATCGCCGCCGCGATCGTCGTCGGGCTCGCCCTCGGGGCCGCCGGCTACGCGATGCAGACCATCACGGGCAACCCGCTCGCCTCGCCTGACACGCTCGCGGTCAACGGCGGCGCGGGAGCCGCGATCGCGCTCGCCGCCGTCTTCGGCGTGAGCCTCCCGGGCCTCGGCGGTGCCGCGCTCGCCTTCGGCGGCGGCATCGTCGCCGCGCTCGCCGTCGTCGCGATCGGCCGCGGCCGCGGCTCGACGACGCAGATGGTGCTCGTCGGCACCGCGCTCGCGCTCGCGCTGCAGTCGGTCTCGACGGTCGCCATCATCCTCGCCGAGCAGGAGACCGCGGGGCTGTACGCGTGGGGCGTCGGCCGCCTCTCGCAGAACGGCATCGGCACGGTCGCGCAGCTGCTGCCCATCGTGCTGCTCGGCATCGCGGCGCTGCTGCTGCTCGCGCGCCGGCTCGACGTGCTCGCGCTCGGCGAGGAGGCGGCGACCACGATCGGCGTGGGCGTCGGCCGCCTCCGCCTCACGACGCTCGTCGCCTCGGTCGCGCTCGCCGCGGCCGCGGTCGCGATCGCCGGACCGATCGGCTTCGTCGGGCTCGCCGCGCCGATCGTCGTGCGGCTGCTCGCGGCCCGGATCCCGGGCGCCGCCCGCCACGTCGTCGCCATCCCGCTCGCGGCGCTCACCGGTGCGGTGCTCGTGGTCGGCTCCGACGTGCTGCTGCGCTTCGCGCTCGGCGGGATCCGCTCGATGGACGTGCCGACCGGAGTCGTCACGAGCCTCATCGGCGCGATCTGCATCATCGTCCTCGCGCGCTCGATGGCGGGCGCTGCCGAGACAGAGTCGATGACGGTGCTCGGCGCGCGCACGCTCGCCGCGCGCGCGTGGGTGCCGCTCGTCGTCGCGGGCGTGCTGCTCGCCGCGCTCGCGGTGGGCGCGGTGCTGCTGGGCGACCGCATGCTGCTGCTCGGCGACGTCGCCAACTGGGTCGCGGGCAGAGCCGGCGACGCGGTGCGGGTGACGCTCGACACGCGCACGCCGCGCGTCGTCGCCGCCGTGCTCGCCGGTGTCGCGCTCGCGCTCTCCGGCGCGCTCGTGCAGGCGATCGCCCGCAACGCGCTCGCCGACCCCTACCTGCTCGGGGTCGCGGGCGGCGCGGGCCTCGGGGCGATCGGCGTCATCACGCTCGCGCCCGCCGCGGTCGGCTGGGCCGTCGCGGGCGGCGCGCTCACGGGCGGCGCGGCCGTCGGCGCGCTCGTCATCGCCCTCGTCGGCTGGCAGCGGCTCGGCAGCCTCCGCCTCGTGCTCACCGGCCTCGCGCTCTCCGCGGGCACCGCCGCGCTCACGAGCATGCTCATCGTCGTCACCGATCCCTACAACCGCGCGAAGGCGATCGTCTGGCTCGCCGGCAGCACCTACGGCCGGGGCATCGAGGACGTCGTGCCGGTCGCGGTGACGATCGTCGTCGCCGTGCTCGCGCTCGTGTGGATGCACCGCGACCTCGACCTCGCGCAGCTCGACGAGTCGACGCCGCGGCTGCTGGGCGTGCGGCTGCCCGCCGTGCAGGTCGTGGCGCTCGTGCTCGCCGTCGCGCTCGCCTCCACGGCGGTCGCCGCGATCGGGGTCGTCGCGTTCGTCGGGCTCGTCGCGCCGCACGCGGCGCGGGCGCTCGTCGGCGCCAGGCACCGGGTGCTGCTGCCGCTCGCGGCCCTGCTCGGCGGCTCGCTCACACTCCTCGCCGACACGCTCGGGCGCACCCTCATCGCGCCCGCGCAGCTGCCCGCGGGCGTGATGACCGCGCTCGTCGGCATCCCGTACTTCATCTGGCTCGTGCTCCAGGCGGGCCGCGCGCGCTGAGCCGTAACGGTGTACGAAGCATGTTCTAGAACGTGTTGTGAACAGTGTTCGCTCAGGCTCCACCGTCGATCCGCTCAGTGCGACGCGAGCGGCGGGGGCAGATCGGCGTACCCCGCGGACGGGATGCGAATCTCCTCAGCAGCGCTGAAGCGTCTGTGTATTGAGCGAGATGCAGCCACGAATCACCCTTGACGGTGACCGAAGCAAGCACAGCTCATCGGCCCCCGCATCGCGTGGGCCGGGCCGCGGCAAAGGCGCCGCGGACCACGTGAGCGACCGCCCGGCGGTGTCATCCGCCGGGCACAGCAAGAGGAGTCACCGTGCACGCGCCCGCCCCCAGCCGCCCGTCGCCACGATCTCGCCCCCTCGGCGAGAAGCTGCGGCGCAACTCGATCGCCCTCCTGTCGGCGTTCGCGATAGCGATCCCCATCGCGGTGGTCGCCACGCCGAGCCCCGCGCTCGCCGTCACCGACGAGCATCCGTCGTTCGTCCTGAACCAGAACGACCTCGAGTTCATCCTCCGGCAGATCCAGATCTCGGAGGCGCACGCCGCCGACGAGCTGGACCCGTCGAACTACACGCTGCTGTGCTCGAGCCCTCAGGATGCGAGCGGCACGTGCGTGCCGGACGTCGCCAGGCCCGCCGGCGTGCGCACCGTCGACGGCTCGTACAACAACCTGCGCGCCGGCCAGGCGGACTACGGTGCCGCAGACCTCGCCTTCCCGCGGCTGCTCGACCCGGTGTGGCTCGAAGCGGAGCCCGCGCCGAGCACCGACGCCCCGCCGAACTTCGGCGGCAACCCGCCGGGGTCGGCGCCCGGCCCGCACGCGGTGTGCGCGGCGCCCGGCACGCCAGGCGCGGGCATGGACCCGTGGGGCGACACGTGCTACGCCCAGACGGAGGGCTTCGTGTATGACAGCGAGCCGCGCGTCATCAGCAACCTGATCGTCGACCAGACGACCTCCAATCCCGCGATCGTGAACCAGATCGAGGCGGGCACGGCGACCCTCATCGAGGGCACCGACATGGCTCGCACCCCGAACACGGCGCCCGACGAAGGACTGTCGGCGCCGTTCAACACATTCATGGGCTTCTTCGGCCAGTTCTTCGACCACGGCCTCGACCTGGTCGACAAGGGCGGCCACGGCACGCTCATCGTGCCGCTCGAGGAGGACGACCCGCTCTACGACCCAGAGTCGAACTCGAACTTCCTCGTGCTCACGCGCGCGGACCGCATCGAGGACGCGAACGGCAACCCGACGACGGAGCACGCGAACCTCACGACCCCGTTCGTCGACCAGAACCAGACGTACTCGTCGCACCCCTCGCACCAGGTCTTCCTGCGCGAGTACGACGCGGACGGCGACGCGACCGGGCGTCTGCTCGAGGGCGATGCAGGCGGCATGGCGACTTGGAACGACCTCAAGGAGCAGGCGAACGAGATCCTGGGCATCGGCCTGACCGACGCTGATCTGCTCGACATCCCGCAGGTGCTCGTCGACCCCTACGGCAACTACGTCCCCGGCCCCGCCCGCGGCCTGCCGCAGCTCATCGTCTCGAACGGACCGAACGTCCAGGACGTGACGTTCGTCGAGGGCGACCCGGCAGCACCGGTCTCGACGACGAACGCCCTGTCGACGAACCACGCGTTCCTCGACGACATCGCCCACGGCGCGACGCCGCTGTTCGATGCCGAGGGCAACCTCGTGCCGATCCAGTTCGACGAGAACGGCGACATCATCGACCCGGGCATCCCGCTGTTCGACGGGAGCGGCGCGCCGGTGTCCGACCCGAGCCTGACCGGCTACGACAACGCCGCGCTCGGCGCGCACTTCGTCGCCGGCGATGGCCGGGTCAACGAGAACATCGGCCTCACCGCAGTGCACGCGATCTTCCACTCCGAGCACAACCGGATGGTGGGCCAGATCGAGGCGCTCCTGAACGGGGACCCGAGCACCGAGCTCCTGCGGAACGACAAGACGCTGGCCGACTCGACGCTCCTCGCGGAGTTCGCGAAGGCCTTCCGTGGCGAGCTGCACAGCTATCCCTCCGACAAGCCGGAGGAGACGCTGCCCGGCCCGCAGGATGACGACTGGTCGTACGAGGAGCGGCTCTTCCAGGCCGCGAAGTTCGCGACCGAGATGCAGTACCAGCACATCGTCTTCGAGGAGTTCGCGCGCACGATCGCTCCCACGATCGATGCCGTCGTGTTCAACGAGAACAGCTACAACCCGGGCATCGACCCGGCGATCATGGCTGAGTTCGCGCACGTCGTCTACCGCTTCGGGCACTCGATGATGACGGAGGAGATCGGGCGAGAGGACGCGGGAGGCGCCACGGGACTGACGGACGTGCCGCTGCTCGACGGCTTCCTGAACCCCGAGCTGTACGACATGAACGGGACCCTGACGCCGGACGAGGCGGCGGGATCGCTCATCAACGGCATGACCGGCCGCGTCGGCAGCCAGATCGACGAGCACGTCACCGACACGCTGCGCAACAACCTGCTCGGCCTGCCGCTCGACCTCGCGACGATCAACCTGCTCCGCGGTCGCGACGTCGGCATCCCGCCGCTCCAGGACGCTCGCGCGGCGTTCTACGCCGCGACCGGCGACTCGGCCCTCGAGCCCTACAGCAACTGGGTCGACTTCGGGCTCGGTCTCAAGAACGGCAACAACTTCGGCCGCGGCGGCAGCAACGCCTCGCTGGTGAACTTCGTCGCCGCGTACGGCACGCACCCGACGATCCTCGCGGCGACGACGCTCGACGAGAGGCGGGCCGCGGCAGCGCTGCTCGTAAACGGTGCTCCCGTCGGCGCGGAGTTCGTCAGTCGCTTCCCCGGCACCGACCGGTACCACGCCGCTGCGCTGTTCTCACAGCGGCACTATCCGAGCGGCGCCGAGGTCGTCTACGTGGCGAACGGCACGAAGTTCGCGGACGCCCTCGCTGGCGGGTCGCTCGGCGGTCCCATCCTGCTCGTCAATGCAGATCCTGTCGGCGGCATCCCGTTCGAGACGCATAGCGAGCTCCTCAGGCTCGCGCCTCAGCGGATCGTGGTGCTGGGCGGGCCCGAGTCGGTGACGCCGGAGACCCTGACCTCGCTCAACGCCCTCTCCGCGGTAGACGCACCTGTCACCAGGCTCGCCGGACCGGATCGCTACAGCACCGCTGCTGCGATCTCCGGAACCTTCACGGGACCGGTCGAGCGAGTGTTCGTCGCGAACGGACGGAACTTCCCGGACGCGCTCGCTGGCGCCGCGGTCGCAGCGCGCGATGGTTCGCCGATGCTCCTCGTCACGCCGGACTCGCTGCCCGACGTGACCGCGAACGAGCTCGAGCGGCTGGATCCGGCAGAGATCGTCATCCTGGGCGGCCCGGTCTCGGTGAGCCCGGCGGTGGCGTCCCAGCTCGGGCAGTACACCTCGGGTCCGGTCACCAGACTGGGCGGAGCCGATCGATACGAGGTCGCGGTCAACATCAGCCAGCGATTCTTCCCCGACGGCGCCGACCGGGTCTACATCGCGACCGGCTCCAAGTTCCCCGACGCCCTCGCCGCGGCACCAGGTGCCGGCATGCATCGGTCGCCGGTCCTGCTCGTCCCGACGGGCGGGCTGACGGATGGCCTGCGCGCCGAGATCAGGAGGCTCGCCCCCGACGAGCTCTTCATCGTCGGTGGAACGAGCTCCGTCAGTGCCGAGATCGAGCTCGAGCTCGCCGGGTTCGCGCCGACGCCGGTGACGGCGCCGGACGACCGCCTCGACTTCATGAACGGCACGGGCTCCTGGGGCGACGAGGGTGGCTCGACCACCACGGGCCTCGAGTCGGTGGAGTTCTGGGTGGGCGGTCTCGCGGAGCGGCTCGATGCGTTCGGCGGCATGCTCGGCTCGACGTTCAACTACGTCTTCGAGACGCAGCTCGAGCAGCTGCAGTTCGGCGACCGGTTCTACTATCTGTTCCGCAACCAGGGCGAGCAGCTGTTCGCCGCACTCGAGGCGAACTCGTTCTCGGACCTCATCCAGCGCAACTCGGATGCATCGAACCTGCCGGCGAACATCTTCGCGCTGCAGGACCCGATCATCGACCTCGACGCACTGCCGAACCCGCTCCCCGCGGGCCTGCTGCAGGGCAACGACGGCAGCTTGCGGTGGACGGGCGACGAGCACGTCGAGATGCACGGCACCGCGAACCGCGATCACATGATCGGCGACGAGGGTGACGACGCGCTGTGGGGCTACGAGGGCGACGACCGCATCGAGGGCGGGTCGGGCAACGACTCGCTCGTCGGCGGACCCGGCCACGACATCATCACCGACTCGTTCGGCGATGACACCATCCACGGCGACCAGGGCAACGACGCCATCCACGTCGGTCCCGGTGTCGACCTGGGTCTCGGCGGCCTCGGTGACGACTTCGTCGTCAACGGCGGCGGCGACGCGTCGACGTTCTTCCTCGGGATGGGCGACGACATCTTCCGCGGCACGTCGGGCCGCTCGACCGTCTTCGGCGGCGAGCAGCACGACTGGATCGAGGGGAGCTCGCACGCCGACCTGCTGCAGGGCGACAACGCCGACCAGTTCCAGAACGACACGCTGGGCGGCAACGACGTCGTCATCGGCGGTCTCGGCAACGACGACATCGAGGGCGAGGGCGGCGACGACATCCTCGTCGGCGCAGCCGTCGGCACCGACCGTCACCTCGGCAACATCGGCTTCGACTGGCTGACCTACTACGGGCAGACCACCGGAGTCACGTCGGACTGGCAGTTCACTCGGACCTTCGAGCCGAACAACCCGCTGCCGTCGCGCTTCGACCAGATGGAGGCCCTCTCGGGCGGTGCCGGTTCCGACACCCTCCGCGGGCCGCTGGTGGAGCCGGACGACATCGCGCCGAGCGAGATCCCGCTGCACAAGGCAACGCAGGAGAGCCTCGACCTCATCGACGGCCTCGAGGCGCTGCTGCGGCCGGCCGGAGCTGCGTACGACTACGCGGCGCCGTTCATGCGGGACACGCCCCCGATCGATGCCGACGGCGTCAGCATGATCATCATCGGCGGTGCCGGCGACGACACCATCGAGGGACGCGGTGGCAACGACTACCTCGACGGTGACGCGCAGCTGGTGGTGCAGCTCGAGGACACGACGACCGGACAGCGCTTCGACAACGCGGCGCAGCTCCAGGCGGCGGTGTTCGCGGGCACGCTCAACCCGGGCGACATCGAGATCGTGCGCGAGATCGTGATGGACCCGAACGCGGCGGACTCGTCCGACACGTCGGTGTACTCCAACCCGATGGCCGACTACACGGTGACGGCGCTGCCCGACGGCTACTGGCAGGTCGAGCACACCAACGTCGTGGAGGCGGAGGAGAGCGACGGCACGGATGTCATCCGCGGTTTCGAGCGACTCCAGTTCTCGGACGGCTGCGCCACGCTCAACGAGGCTGGCGACGGTTGGGATGCGTGCGAGCCGCTCGCGGCAGTCACCATGTCGACCGACGCTCCTCGCGAGGGTGAGTCGATCACGGCGACGCTCGTCGCGACGGACGGCGTCACGCCGCTCGACGCGAGCGAGTTCACCAACATCGAGTTCATCTGGTGGGCCGGAGAGGGCGACACGCCCGCGACGGTGAGCGAGTGGGAGGAGCTGGTGCGAACCGGTCCCGCGGCTGGATCGGGCGTCACCGCCTCGAGCAGCTACACGCCCGACGACGCAGCTGTCGATCAGTTCATGCGGGTGACGGTGAACTTCACCGACAGCGCTGGGCTGCGGCACTCGGCGACCTCGCCCGTCACGACGGGCACGGTGGAGAACCAGAACGACCCCGCGGTCGGACTGAGCATCGCCTACGGCGGCGCTCCGGCCGGCCCGCCGGTCGGGACGCTCCTCAGGGCGACGCCCATCTCGGATGGCGACGGCGTGGAGGACGTCGTGTTCACCTACACGTGGACGCGATCGACCGACCCGACGGTGCCGGCCGGCTCGACGGTGCTCGGCTCGACGTCGAACGCCTACACGACGACGGCGGCCGACGCCGGCTCCTACATCCGGGTGACGGTGACCTACACCGACAACCTCGGGACGGCGGAGACGGCGACGGCGGTGCTGTCCGCTCCGGTGGTCGGAGCGACACCGTAGCCGCGTGAGACGGAGGGGCGCTGCACCGATCGGTGCAGCGCCCCTTCGCCGTGCCCGGACTACTCCGCGGCGTCGAGGCCGCGGCGCTTGAGCAGCGGCGAGATGTCCGCGTCGCGGCCGCGGAAGTCGCGGAAGGCGGCGAGCGGATCCTTCGAGCCGCCGACGCCGAGCAGGCGCTCGCGGAAGCGCTGGCCGGCCTCGCGGATCGAGGGCTGCTGCTTGAACCACTCGACGGTGTCGGCGTCCATGACCTCCGACCAGATGTAGGAGTAGTAGCCGGCCGAGTAGCCGCCCGAGAAGACGTGCTGGAAGTAGCCGGTCGAGTAGCGGGTCGGCACGGTCTCGCTCAGCAGGCCCACGCGGTCGAGGGCGTCCTGCTCGAAGGCCGCGACATCCGTCACCTCATCGCCCGCGACGCGAGCGTGCCACGCCTGGTCGAGCAGCGCCGCAGCGAGGTACTCGCTCGTGTCGTGCCCCTGGTTGAACGACTCCGAGGCCTGCAGCCGCTCGATGACGTCGGCCGGCAGCGGCTCATCGGTGTCGATGTGGCGCGCGTAGTGCTCGACGATGCCCGGCCACAGCATCCACATCTCGTTCACCTGGCTCGGGAACTCCACGAAGTCGCGGAAGACGTTGGTGCCGCCGAGCGAGGGGTAGGTGACGTGCGCGAAGAGCCCGTGCAGCGCGTGCCCGAACTCGTGGAAGAGCGTCGTGGTCTCGTCGAAGGTCAGCAGCGTCGGCGTGCCGGCCGGGGGCTTCGGCACGTTGAGGTTGTTCATCACGACAGTCGGGTGGCCGAGCAGCTCGTTCTGCTGGATGAGCGAGTTCATCCACGCGCCGCCGCGCTTCGAGTCGCGCGTGTAGAGGTCGAGCAGGTAGAGGCCGAGCTCGGAGCCGTCCTCGTTCCGCACCTCGAAGACCCGCACGTCGGGGTGGTAGCCGACGAGGTCGTCGCGCTCCTCGAACGTGATGCCGTAGACCTGGGTCGCGGCGTAGAAGACGCCGTCGCGCAGCACGCGCTCGGCCTCGAAGTAGGGGCGCAGCGCCGCCGTGTCGACGTCGAAGCGCGCGGTGCGCTCCTTCTCGGTCCAGTAGTCCCAGTCCCACGCGGCGAGCCGATAGTCGAGGCCTGCGGCGTCGATCTGTGCCTGCAGCGCTGAGGCCTCCGCACGCGCGTTCGCCGCCGCAGGCTTCGCGAGCCGCGTGAGCATCGCCATGACGTTGTCGGGGCTGCCGGCGGTCTCGTCGGCGGTGACGGCGTGCGCGTGCGTCGCGAAGCCGAGCAGCGCCGCGCGCTCGGCGCGGAGCGCCGTGAGCTCGATGACCGTCTCGCGGTTGTCGTGCTCGTTGCCGCGCGTGCCGCGAGCGAGGGATGCCTCCATCACGCGGCGCCGGACGTCGCGGTCGGTGAGCGACGCGAGCCAGGGGTGGCCCGAGAACAGCGGCAGGGTGATGAGCCACTTGCCGTCGAGCCCGCGGTCGGCCGCGGCGGCCGCGGCGGCCTGGACCTCGCCGTCGCTCAGCCCGTCGAGCTCCGCCGCGGAGTCGATCACGACCGCGAGGTCGTTCGTGTCGGCCTGCAGGTGCTTGTCGAAGCGCGTCGTGAGCGTCGCGATCTGCTGGTTGAGCTCCATGAGCCGCGCGCGGGCGGCTTCGTCGAGGCCGGCGCCCGCGACCGTCATCTCCGTGTGGCGCCGCTCGACGAGGTAGCGCTGCTCGTCCGTCCACGACGCATCCGGCGCCTCGTGCAGCGCCGCGACTCGTGCGTAGAGCCGCGGGTCGAGCGTGATCGCGTCCTCGTGCGCGGCGAAGCGCGGCGCGAAGCGCTCCTCGAGCTCCTCGAGGAACGGCGTCGAGTCGGTCGAGGTCATGCTGAAGAAGACGTGGGCGACGCGCGAGAGCGTCTGGCCGGAGCGCTCGAGCGGCTCCATGGTGTTCTCGAAGGTCGGCGCGGCGTCGTCCTCGACGATCGCGCGGACCTCCTCCAGCTGCTCGGCGAAGCCGGCCTCGAGCGCCTCCTCGTAGTGCTCGTCGCGGATCTCGGCGAACGGCGGCAGGTGGTACGGGAGCGCGCTGGGCGCCAGGAAGGGGTTGGTCATGCCACCACCCTAGGTGCGGGTGCGGCACGCGCTCGGCCATAGAGTGTGCTCATGCCCCCGGTTACCTACACTCATGGCCATCACGCGAGCGTCGTCGGCGCGCACGCCGCCCGCACCGTCGAGAACTCGGCCTCGTACCTCGCGCCGCTCGTCGAGCCGGGCATGCGGATCCTCGACGTCGGGTGCGGCCCCGGCTCGATCACGATCGACCTCGCGCGCCGCGTCGGCGACGCGGGGCTCGTCGTCGGCATCGACGCGAGCGCGGAGGTCGTCGAGCACGCGCGGCGTGCGGCGGCGGAGGCCGGCGTCGGCAACGTCGAGTTCCTGGTGGGGGATGCGTACGCGCCCCCGGGCGGGGACTTCGACATCGTGCACGCGCACCAGGTGCTGCAGCACCTCGGTGAGCCAGTGACGGCGCTCGCGGCGTGGCGGGGCGCTGGCCGGATCGTCGCGACGCGCGACATCGTCTACTCGTCGACCGCCATCCATCCGCTCACCCCGGAGCTCGCACGCTGGCGCGAGCTCGTCGTCGCGCTGCAGGCCGCGAACGGCGGCGACGGCGACGCGGGTGCGAAGCTCAAGGCGTGGGCGCGGGAGGCCGGCTTCTCGAGCGTCGAGACCGACGTCGAGACGTGGTGCTTCGAGTCGGCGCGCGGCCGCGAGTTCTGGGGCGGGCAGTGGGCGGAGCGCGCCGTGCACTCGGCGTTCGCCGACGGCACCGAGCGCTTCGGCCTCGCCGGCGCCGCCGAGCGGCAGCGCATCGCCGACGCCTGGCGCGCATGGACCGCCGACGACGACGGCTGGATGGCCATGCTGCACGGCTGGATCATCGCCCGCGACTGACCTGCCGCCCCGCAGCGTGCCGCCACGCCGCTGCCCGGCGCCGCTCGCGGCGGCAGAGTGCCGGAACTCTGCTGCGGTGCGGCTCGAGGAGCGCAGAGTGGCGGCACTCTGCGCCCGCCGAGCTGTCTGACTTCCTCTTGCAAAGAGGTCTTTGCAAAGAGTAGTATGGAGTCATGCTCGACGCCGCCGTCGACGGTCCCGGCGGCGAGAGCGAGGCCCCGGCCGTCGATCTCGATTCCCTGAAGGCCCTCGCTCACCCGCTGCGCGTGCGCATCCTGCACGTGCTGACGACTGAGGGGCCGCAGACCTCGTCGTCGCTCGCGGCGACGCTCGGCGAGTCGACCGGCTCGACGAGCTACCACCTCCGACAGCTCGAGGCGAAGGGCTTCATCGCCGAGGACGCGTCGATCGGCACCGGCCGCGAGCGCTGGTGGCGCCGATCGATCGAGCCCGTCGAGGTGTGGACGAAGGAGCTCGCCGACGTGCCCGAGGGCCGCGCGGCGACCGCGACGGTGCTCGGCGCGTGGACGCAGCACGACAGTGCGCTGCTCGCGAAGTTCGTCGCGACAGGGGAGGAGCGCTTCGAGGAGCCGATCCTCGACGCGTCGCGCCTCTCGAGCCGCTCCGTCTCGCTCCGCGCGAGCGAGCTGCACCGCTTGACGCGCGACGTCGAGCGCCTCATCGCACTGCGCCTCGCCGAGGCCGCCGCAGACACCGGTGACGAGAGCGATCCCGTCCACCGCATCCAGATCCAGTTCAACGCCTTCCCGATCGACTGATCGGGAGACCATCCAGAGGAGACACCATGCCGAAGCGCGAAGACCACCCCGTGACCATGCCGATCGCCGTCGTCAACGACTCGTTCGTGATGGCGCAGATCCTGACCCGGCCGATGCGCTGAGTCGATCGAAGGACACTCCTGTGCAAGGGAGGAAGGCCCCCGGCAGCTGCCGGGGGCCTTCGTGCGTCACTCCTCGCGGCTGACGATCACGTCGTCGCCCTCGAGCCGGATCGTCGTGCCGTCGTCGAGCTCGACGACGGGCCGGCCCTCGAGCCACGTGAGCGTCCATCGCCACGAGGCGGTGTCGGCGCCGAGCTCGGCGAGCGTGCGCTCCTCCTCGTCGATCGCCGCGCGCATCGCGATCGGCACCGACTGCGGGGCCTCGCCGCCGACCGCCCAGCGGGTGCCGATCTGCATCACGCCTCCTCGAGCTCGATCTCGCTCACCGCGAGCTCCGCCGCCTCGACCAGCGTGAGGTCGCGGATGCGTCCCACGGCCTTGAGGTCGCCGGTCGCGGCCTCGAGGTGCTCGCGCAGCGCCGCCGGGACGCCGATGACCGCGGACGCGACGGGCGTCTTCTGGCTCGCCTTCGCATCCGTCTTCGCCCGCCGGATGCCGATGAGCGCCTGGCCGACGGCCTGCAGCATGCCGGTCGGGGAGTGGTCGACGCCGAGCTCGTCGGCCTCCGGCCACGGCGCGACGTGGATCGAGCCATCGTGCGACCACGACCAGACCTCCTCGGTCGCGAACGGCAGGAACGGCGCGAGCAGCCGCAGCTGCACGTCGATCGCGAGCCGCAGCGCGGCGATCGCGGAGCCGCGACCGGGCTCGTCGCCCGAGTAGGCGCGCTCCTTGACGAGCTCGAGGTAGTCGTCGCAGAACGTCCAGAAGAACGCCTCGGTCGACTCGAGCGCCTTCGCGTGGTCGTAGCCCTCGAACGCGCGCGTCGCGCCGCGCACGACGGCGGCGAGCTCGGCGAGCATCTCGCGGTCGAGGCGCTCGGTGATCTCGCCCGGCTGCCCCTCCATCGAGAGCACGAACTTCGCGGCGTTGAGCACCTTCATCGCGAGGCGCCGGCCGATCTTGATCATCTTCGGGTTCTGCGGGTCGAGCGTCGCGTCGACGCCGAGCCGCGAGGAGGCGGCCCAGTAGCGCACGCCGTCGGAGCCGTGCTCCTCGAGCATGCCGAGCGGGGTGACGACGTTGCCCTTCGACTTCGACATCTTCTTGCGGTCGGGGTCGAGGATCCAGCCCGAGAGCGCGGCGTGCTGCCACGGGGCGCGGCCGTCCTCGAACATCGAGCGCAGCAGCGTCGAGAAGAGCCACGTGCGGATGATGTCCTGGCCCTGCGGTCGCAGGTCGAAGGGCGTGATCTTCGACCACAGCTCTGCGCCGTCGGCCCAGCCGCCTGCGAGCTGCGGCGTGAGCGACGAGGTCGCCCACGTGTCCATGATGTCGACCTCGCCGACGAAGCCGCCCGGCTTGCCGCGCTGCGACTCGTCGTAGCCGTCGGGCACGTCGCTCGTCGGGTCGAGCGGCAGCTGCTCGGGCCGAGGCAGCAGCACGCGGTCGAAGTCGGTCTCGCCCTCCTCGTCGAGCGCGTACCAGACGGGGATCGGCACGCCGAAGAAGCGCTGGCGCGAGATGAGCCAGTCGCCGTTGAGGCCGTGCACCCAGTTCTCGTAGCGCGTGCGCATGTGCTCGGGGTGCCAGGCGATCTCGCGCCCGTGCGCGATGAGCCGCTCGCGGAGGGCCTCGTCGCGGCCGCCGTTCTTGATGTACCACTGGCGGGTCGAGACGATCTCGAGCGGCTTGTCGCCCTTCTCGTAGAACTTCACCGGGTGCTGGATGGGCTTGGGGTCGCCGATCATGCGGCCCGCGGCCTGCAGCTGCTCGACGATCGCCTTGCGAGCGCTGAAGACGGTCTTGCCGGCGAGCTCGGCGTAGGCGGCCTGCGCGGCCTCGCTCGCGAGCGCCTCGGGGGCCTCGGCGGCGAAGCGGCCGTCGAAGCCGATCACCGAGCGGTTCGGCAGGTCGAGCTCGCGCCACCACGTGACGTCGGTCACGTCGCCGAACGTGCAGATCATCGCGACGCCCGTGCCCTTGTCGCGCTGCGCGAGCTCGTGCGCGACGAACGGCACCTCGACGCCGAACACCGGGGTCGAGACCGTCGTGCCGAAGAGGTGCTGATAGCGCTCGTCATCCGGATGCGCGACGACGGCCACGCAGGACGGCAGCAGCTCGGGGCGGCTCGTCTCGATCCGCAGGTCGCCGTCCTCCGAGGTGAAGAGCAGCGTGTGATACGCCCCCGGCTGGTCGCGGTCCTCGAGCTCGGCCTGGGCCACGGCGGTGCGGAACGTCACGTCCCACAGCGTGGGCGCATCCGCCTGGTACGCCTCGCCACGCTCGAAGTTGCGCAGGAAGGCGAGCTGCGACGTGCGGCGCGCGTCGTCGGAGATCGTGCGGTAGGTCTGCGACCAGTCGATCGAGAGGCCCAGCGTGCGCCACAGGTGCTCGAACTTCTCCTCGTCCTCCTCCGTCAGCCGCTCGCACAGCTCGATGAAGTTGCGGCGCGAGACGGGCACCTGGTCGGCGGCCTTCGAGCTCTTGCCCTCGCCGCCCTCGTGCGGCGGCGTGAAGTCGGGGTCGTAGGGGAGCGTCGGGTCGACGCGCACGCCGTAGTAGTTCTGCACGCGGCGCTCGGTCGGCAGGCCGTTGTCGTCCCAGCCCATCGGGTAGAAGACGTGCTTGCCGCGCATGCGCTGGAAGCGGGCCACGAGGTCGGTGTGCGTGTAGGAGAACACGTGGCCGACGTGGAGCGAGCCGGAGGCGGTGGGCGGCGGGGTGTCGATCGAGTAGATCTCGTCGCGGCCGAGGCCCGTCGCGTCGAAGCGATAGGTGCCGGCCTCCTCCCAGCGCTCGCCCCACTTCTGCTCGAGTCCCTCGAGGGCGGGGCGGTCCGGCATCCCGGGCGTCGGGCTGGCGCTCATGGCGTCTCGCTTTCGCTGTGCGCGGCATCGCGTCTCGCCGGGCCCCGGGGCGGGGCGACGGCATGATGCCTGGTTGTGGTCCGCGCCAGTCTACGCGCGGGGCGTCACGCCCTGCGGCGCAAGCGCCACTGCAGCACCGCCGTGACGGCGAAGAGCGCGGCGGCGATGAGGAAGAGCACGCGCGGGAGGGTGTCGCTCTGCAGCGCGCCGGCGACCGCGAAGAGCACGGCGGCGCCGATGTAGAGCCAGAGGGGAGCGGGCTTGCGGGGAGCGGGCTTGCGGGGAGCGGCCATGCCTCCACGCTAGCCGGGCGCTCCTCAGCGACCCGTGCCAAGGTGGCCAGGTGGACGTCGTGAAGCGCGTGCCGGGCGGCGCCGAGCACCGGCTCGCGATGGAAGCGGCCGGGCTCGCGTGGCTCGCCGAGGCGGAGCCCGCCGGCGGCACGCGCATCGCCCGCGCGCGGCTCGACGGCGGCGCGCTGCACGTCGCCCGCGTCGCGGAGGCGGCGCCGACGCCCGTGCGCGCCGAGGCGCTCGGCCGCAGCCTCGCCGCGCTGCACGCCGCCGGCGCGCCGTGGCACTGCTGCCCGCCGGCGGGCGCCGAGCCGCCGCTCGAGTGGGGCTCCTCGCGCGTGCCGCTCGCGCCCGAGCCGGTCGCCGACTCGTGGGGCGCGGCGTGGGCCGAGACAGCGGTGCGGCCGGTGCTGCGCCGCTGCGTCGACGAGGGGCGATTGGATGCGTCCCAGGCGCGGGCGGTCGGGGCGGCGGTCGACCGCATGGCGGCGGGCGGCTTCGACGCGCCGCAGCCGCGGCTCGTCGGGCCTGTCGCGCGCATCCACGGCGACCTCTGGACGGGCAATGTGCTCTGGTCGGACGTCGACACGGGGGCCGTGCTCATCGACCCGCACGCGCAGGGCGGGCACGCCGAGACCGATCTCGCGATGCTCGCTCTCTTCGGCCTGCCGCTCCTCGAGCGCGTGCTCGCGGCCTACGACGAGGCGTCGCCGCTCGCCGAGGGCTGGCGCGAGCGCATCCCGATGCAGCAGCTGCAGCCGCTGCTCGTGCACACGCTGCTCTTCGGCGGCGGCTACGCGCCGCAGCTGGTCGAGGTCGGGCGCTCGCTCGCGTGAGCGCCGCTCACGCCGGCACTTCCAGCACGCGCGTGCCGGCCGGCTCGGCCGCGATGCCGAGCTGCGCCAGCAGCGCATCGGCCTCGGCGCGCCGGGCGTCCTCGACGACGATCGCGAGCCGTGCGCCCGACGACTCGTAGTCGATCGTCGGCTCGTGGCCCGCGGTGCGGATCGCGTGCTCGAGCCTCGGCGCGTCGGCGTGGGAGAGCCGCGCGACGAGCTCGGTCGCGGCGACGCGCTCGAGCCGGCCGGCCGCGTCGAGCGCGTCGGCCGCGATGCCGCCGTAGGCGCGCACGAGCCCACCGGTGCCGAGCTTCACGCCCCCGAACCAGCGCACGACGAGCACCGCGACATCCGTGAGGCCGCGACCGGCGATCGCCGAGAGGATCGGCGATCCCGCGGTGCCCGCCGGCTCGCCGTCGTCGTTCGATCGGCTCGACTCGCCGTGCGGGCCGGCGATCGCGGCGCTGCACACGTGCCGGGAGTCCGGATGCGCCCGGCGGGCGTCGCGCACGAGCGGCGCGAGCTCGTCGAGGCTCGCGATGCGGTGCGCCGTCGCGGTGAAGCGCGAGCGCGAAATCTCGACCTCGGCGCTCGCGCCCCTCGCGATCGTCGGCAGCAGCACCCCATCATCCTGCCCGGGCCGCGCGTCACACCGGCGCGGACGCCTCCTCGGGGACCGCGGCTTGTGCGGCGTCGGCGTCCTCATCGCCGAGCCGACGCATCCGCCCCGCCATGATCGCGCCGACGAGCGTGAGCGCCGAGAGCGCCGCGAGCACGACGCCCGGGTGCCACCAGGCGCCGCCGGTGAGCACGCCGAGCTCGGTCGTGAGGTAGGGGATGAAGCCCGAGAGCACGGCGGCGAGCGCGTAGGCGACCGAGAGCGCCGAGTAGGCGTGCCGGCCGCGGAAGAGCTCCTGCATCGTGCCGCCGAGCGCCGCCCACGACGCGGTCGGCAGGATGCCGCCGACGATCATGAGCGTGACGAGCACCGCGAACGTCGCGCTGCCGAGCAGCCAGTAGATGGGGAAGGCGATGAGCAGCGTGCCCGCCGCGCCGAGCGCGACGACGCGCGCCGAGCCGATGCGCGTCGCGAGCCACCCGAACGCCGGGACGGTGACGAACTGCAGCAGGCCGCCGATCGTCGCGGCCGCGAGCAGCTGCATCTCGTCGAAGCCGAGCGCCGTGACGCCGTAGCCCATCGTGTAGGTGTTCATGAGCGAGTAGGAGCCGATGCCGAGGAGCGCCACGAGGATCGCGAGGCCGAACGCGTCCGGCTGCGTGCGGATCGCCGCCCACACGGGGTTGCGCTCGCGCTGCCCCTTCGCGGCGAGCTCTTTGAACACGGGCGTCTCGTCGATCGACCAGCGCAGATAGAGCGAGACGGCGATGAGCGGGATGGCGATGAGGAACGGGATGCGCCAGCCCCACGCCGCCATCGCCTCGGGCCCGAGCCCGAAGAACATCACGAGCATGAGGCCGCCCGCCGCGACCGAGCCGATGGGGGAGCCGAGCTGCGGCAGTGACGCGAAGAACGGGCGGCGTCGCGCGTCGGCGTGCTCGGTCGCGAGCAGCACCGCGCCGCCCCACTCGCCACCGAGCGAGAGGCCCTGCGCGATGCGCAGCACGACGAGCGCGATCGCGCCGAACAGCGCCCAGCCCTCGCCGGTCGGCAGCAGCCCGACGAGCCCGGTCGCGACGCCCATGAGCGCGATCGTGATGAGCAGCGTCGAGCGGCGGCCGATGCGGTCACCGAGGTGGCCGAAGAGAATCGCGCCGAGTGGCCGCACGACGAAGGCGATGCCGATCGTCGCGAACGAGGCGGCGAGCGCGCCTGCGTCGCCGAGCGCCGAGAAGAAGAAGGGGCCGGCGAAGAACGCGGCGAAGTAGGAGTAGGTGTAGAAGTCGTACGATTCGAGCGCGGTGCCGACCGTCGCCGCGGTGGCGACGCGGGCGGAGCTGCTCGAGCGTGCGGGAGCGGCGCCCGAGGGCGCGGTGGTGGTGGTCACGGGATCTCCTCGCGGGGCGCCGGTTCGGCGCGCATTGTCATACCGGGTGCAACAATAGTGCCGGAAGGAGATTCCCATGGCGACGGGTCGCGTGCAGCGGCGGAGCAAGGGGCGAGGGCCCGGTCGGCCCCGAGCCTCGAGCCCGGCGACCATCCACGAGGCGGCGCTCGAGCTCTTCCTCGAGCGCGGCTACGGCGCGGTGAGCGTCGACGACATCGCTCGCCGCGCGGGCGTCTCGCGCGGGACCGTCTTCTCCTACTGCGAATCCAAGGCGGATGCGCTGTGGGTCGCCCTCGACGCCGCCATCGCGAGGGCCGGCGAGGCGCTCGAAGCGACGTCGGGGGACGGCTCCGGTCGCGAGCGCGGTGCGCTCGACGCGCTCGTGGAGGCGATCGTCGCCGCGGTCGAGCCGTGGGGGCGCACCCCGCCCGTCGCGCTCCGCGACGCGCGGGCCATGGGCGCCGAGGCCGAGCTCCGCGACGGCGCTCCCGCGCGGCTGCAGCCGCTCGTCGAGCGCGCGGCGCTCGCGCTCGCCCTCGCGGCTAACGGACATCTGCCGACCATCATCTACTCGCTCTTCTGGCGCCGGTTCAACGCCGGAGCGCCGCTGCGGTCGATGCACGGCGGCCTCCCCGCGTGCGTGCCGCTCGTCGTGCTCCCCCGCGTCCTGCCGGGCCGCGAGACGTCGGCCCACCCCGTTGCCGACTTCGCCATCTTCCCGCTCGCACACCCCGGTGTCGCTCCGATCCCAC